>JAQTXE010000037.1 GCA_028688935.1 Syntrophales bacterium | reverse complement strand
GCCCGGTCGGCCCCGTGCCCCAGGGTAAGGAGGTCCAGGTCCCAAAGGCCCTGGGCTTCTTCTTGATTAAGGCGCTCACCCGCAGCCAGCCGGGCTTCCAGGGAGGCGGTCTCTGCCATCAGGCCGCGGCCTCCGTCACCTGCCGGTACAGGGTGTCCCGTTCCACCGGCACGCAGCCCGCTTCCCGGATCAGGGCTTCCAGTTGGGACCGGGTCAGGCCCTGGGGGGTCTGGGCTCCGGCCATGTGGGTAATGCGCTCTTCCATGACCGTGCCGTCCACGTCGTCCACCCCGAAACACAGGGATAGCTGGGCCATCTTCGGCCCCAACATGATCCAGAAGGCCTTGATATGGGGAAAATTGTCCAGGAGCAGCCGGGAGACCGCCAGGGTCTTTAAGTCATCAAAGGCGCTGGGGCCCTGGAGGTGGTCCAGCGCCGTGTTCTGAGGATGAAAGGCGAGGGGAATAAACGACAAAAAACCCCCGGTTTCGTCCTGGGCTTTCCTAAGCTGCAACATGTGGTCCACCCGCTCTTCCAGGCTTTCCATGTGGCCGTAGAGCATGGTGGCGTTGGTGTTCAGCCCCAGACGGTGCGCGGTCTGGGCCACGGAGAGCCAGCCATCCGGCCCCAGCTTCTGGGGGCAGAGGGCCTGGCGCACCCGGGTGCTGAAGACTTCAGCGCCGCCCCCGGGCAAAGACCCCAAACCCGCGTCCCGCAAGGTTTGCAGGGTATCGGCCACTGAAGAGCCGTTTATCTCCGCCAGGTGGGCCACCTCCACCGCAGTGAAGGCCTGGAGATGGACTTCAGGGCGTAAGGCTTTGATGCTGCGGAGCATCTCGACATAAAAAGAAAAGGGCAGCGTGGGGTGGCACCCCCCCACGATATGGATCTCGGTGATAGGCTCGTGGAGGCGGGCCTCCACCTTGGCGCAGATCTCCTGGAGGGTCATCTCATAGGCGCCTTCCTGCCCGGCCTCCCTCCCGAAAGCGCAGAACTTGCAGCCGTTGACGCAGACGTTGGAATAGTTAATATGCTGATTGTAAATATAAAAAGCCCGGCGGTCGTGGAGGCGCTCCCGGACGATGTTGGCCAGATAACCAACCCCCAGGAGGTCGGAGCTTTGAAAAAGGGTAAGGCCGTCGGCGGCTGAAAGCCTTTGCTTCTCTTTGACCTTTTCATAAATAGGAATAAGCGCCGGGTCTGCCAATCGTAGCGATGCCATTTTCCACCTCTGGTATGACCGGATGGTCATATTTACTACAAAAAAAATTTTGGTTGTTTATCTCGTCAAATTCCGCCTAAGGATAGAAAGCCCGGGCTGCCGCTATTCTCTCATGCGGCCAGGCCCTCCCGGAGGAGGTCGACTAGTTCCCGGATGCGCCGGTTGATGGTTTCTTCCGGGGCCTGGTGCAGGTCGAGGGTGACGTCCAGGTAGGGCAGGGCCGCGGCCTGAAGGAAACGATCAAAGACCGCGTCCAGAAGAAACAGGGCCGCAGGTTCGGAGATCCCCGGCCGCAGTTCCCCCCGGCCCCTGGCTCGCCGGAGCAGGGAACCGAAGTATTCCCCGGCATGGCGGCGCACCGCGGCCAGAAATTCATCCCGGAAGGGTATCTGCCGGTCAAACTGAATCTTCAGATAGAGGCTGTAAATCCGGGGGTGTTGTTTCAGGAAGCGCACCCCGGCCCGGAGGGATTTCTCCAGGCGGATGAAAAAATTCTCGTCCTGGGTGGCTTCTTTAACTTCCACCAGGGTCTGACGGACGGACTTCAGGGCGATCTGGAAAATGTAGCGAAAGATGCCTTCTTTATTGGGGAAATACTGATATAAGGACCCCTTGGCGATGCCGGCCTTGGCCACCAGGCGGTTTAAAGAGGCCTGGTGATAGCCCTGGTCGGCGAACTCGGTGAGGGCCGCCTCCAGGACCCTTTCCTGCTTATCCGCAGGTAGATGAGAGAAGGTATCGCGGGCCGGTTCCTGAAACATGACCAGTTGGTCATATCAGTTTTTTGCTGAGTTTGTCAATGGAAATAGGCTTAATGCTTTTAAGAGTTCCAAGTTCCTGGTTAAATTGTCATCCTAAGGTAGCGGAGAGGCCGAAGAATTTTTTGGGCAACAATAAATACGAGATTCTTCACTCCGCTTCACTCCGTTCAGAATGACAGAAGCGAGTCTTCCCAGAGCTCTCAACTGGGAACTGGGAACTTACTTGCCCTTGACAAAGAGGGGGATAAATGTTTTATAAAAAGTTTGGAAAAATCTGGGTATCAAGGATAATTGCGCATGAAACGTACATTTCAACCCAGCAATCTGCGCCGGGCCCGCACCCACGGCTTTTTGAGCCGCACGAGCACCCGGGGAGGGCGGCGGGTATTAAAACGCCGTCGGGCCAGGGGCCGCAAGCGCCTGACCGTTTAAGAGCCGGGGAGCTCTCCTGAGCCGTCCTCCAGAGCCAAGCCGGGGTTCCGCTTCTCTTCCGCCCCCCGATTCCCCAGGGACCGCCCGTTTCACCAAGGCGGATCGCTTATTGCACCGGAGCGAATTTCTCCGGGCCCTGGCCCAGGGGCGGCGGCTGCATACCCGGCATTTCGGCATCACTCAGGCCCCAGGCCCGGGGGGACGCCCCCGCCTGGGGCTGGTGGTGACCAAACGGTTAGGGAAAGCGGTGCGGCGCAACCGGGTCAAGCGCCTGCTCCGGGAATTTTTCCGGCGCCATAAGGACCAGCTCCCTCCTGGGGACCTGATTATTATGGCTAAAAAAGGGGCCGCGGCTTTAACTTATCAGCAGGTGCAAGAGGAACTATCCGGGGTGCTGCTCGCCCGGGTGAAAGGTTAAAAGATTTGACAAGGGTAGCCCTCTGGTTGATTAGGGCCTATCAATTATTGCTTTCCCCCCTGCTACCGACTTGCTGCCGGTTTGCTCCCACTTGTTCCCACTATGCCACGGAAGCGTTTCAGCGGTACGGTTTCCGGCAAGGCTTGTGGTTAAGCGTCCGGCGTCTGGCCCGTTGTCACCCCTTCCATCCCGGTGGTTGGGACCCTGTGCCCTGAGGAGTTTAACATGGAAAACCGGGCTCTGATTGCCCTGGCTTTAAGCTTCGCAATTTTTGTCTTTTTCCTTTATTTTGGACAAAAGATACATAAGCCGGTACCCACGGGGGCGCCGGCGCCCCAGGCCGAAGTTAAACCCGCGAGTCCCCCCCCCGCTGCCCCGCCTCCTCCCCAAGCGGCCCGGCCCGCGCCTTCGCCGCCGCGGCCGACCCATCCGAGCCGGGACATCACCGTGGAGACTTCCTTATATAAAGCGGTGTTTTCGGAACAGGGGGGAGCCCTGAAGAGTTTTGAGTTGAAAAAATACCGGGAGTCGATGCCCTTTACCGTCCTGAAGCAGTTCAACTTGGGACCGGTGCACTTCGAAGTGGAGCGGTATCAGGATCCGGAAAAAGTGGGGGCCCAGCCCAAGCAATTAGTGCGGGTTAAACCGGGTCAGGGCTTGCCTTTGGCCATTAGCTGGAGCGGAGAGAAACTCAAGGTTCCGGGGGACATCCCCTATCAAGCCTCCAAGCCGGCGCTGACACTCCAGCCGGGACAGACGGCCTCCCTGAAATTCACCGGGGTCAGTCCCGAGGGCTTGGTGTTCACCAAGAACTTTACCTTCAAAAGCGACAGCTACGCCTTTGATCTGGCAATAAAAGTGGAAAACCGCGGCAAACAGCCTCAAGAGGGGCAACTGGACCTGGACCTGGTGGCCAATTATGCCGGCGAGGAGACCAGCCGCTTTAACTTTTTGGGGTTCCATGCCTCGGTAAATAATAAGATCGATCAAATCCAGACCGGCAACCTGAAGAAATCTAAGACCTTTGTGGGTAAAGTAGACTGGGCCGGACTGGATGAAGGGTTTTTCATGACCGCCATGGTGCCCCTGGCCGCGCCCAAATCCGTCCTCACCGTCAAGGAGGAGCAACCCGGGCTCATGGATTTGGTCTTAAAGACTCAGGAAAAACTGGCCCCGGGACAGGACACCTCGCTGACTTACACCCTTTACTTCGGACCCAAAGATCTCAGCGATCTTAAAGCCTTGAACCTGGGTCTGGATAAGGCCGTGGATTTCGGCTGGTTTCACTTTCTGGCCGTACCCCTGCTCTATATCCTGAATTTCTTCGATAAATACGTGCATAATTATGGCTGGGCCATCATCATTCTCACCATTATCATCCGGGTGCTCTTTTTCTATCCCAACCATAAAAGTTATAAGTCCATGAAGGACATGCAGAAGCTGCAGCCCAAAGTGGCCAAGCTCCGGGAGAAGTACAAAGACGACAAAGAGACCATGAACAAGGAACTGATGGCGCTGTATCGCACCTTCAAGGTCAATCCTCTGGCCGGCTGCCTGCCCATGGTGATCCAGCTTCCTTTCTTCCTGGCGCTTTACAATGTCCTGGGCTACGCCATCGAACTGCGCCACCAGCCCTTTATTCCCACCCTACCGTTCACTGATATCGTCTGGCTGGCGGATCTGTCCACCAAGGACCCGCTGCTTATCACCCCCATCGTCATGGGGGCCACCATGTTCATCCAGCAAAAGATGACCCCGACAACCGGGGACCCCACCCAGGCGAAGATGATGATGTTTTTGCCCTTAATCTTCACCTTCATGTTCTTGAATTTCGCTTCCGGTTTGGTGATCTACTGGCTGGTCAATAACGTTCTATCCATCGTCCAACAATACTACACCAACAAATACCTCACTTGATCCATCCGGGGGAAGATTGATGGAGTTTGTGGAATTTGAAGGCAAGAGCACCGAAGAGGCCATAGAAAGCGCCTGCTCCCATTTTCAAGTTTCTCCGGAGCAGTTGGAGATAGAGATCTTGTCCGTGGGGTCTTCGGGACTCTTTGGATTGGGTGGCCGCAAAGCCAAAATTCGGGCCGTGCTCCGGGAAGAGGCCCCGGCGTCCCTGTTGCCCCAGGCCCAGGAGATCCTGGAGCAGCTTCTGGAAAACATGGATGAGTCCGGCAAAGTTACAGGTAGCCAGGAAGATGACCGGATCATTTTGAATATCGAAACCGAGGATGCCGGGTTGCTCATCGGCAAGCAGGGGCAGACCCTGGAAGCCATGCAATACCTGATTACCAAAATCCTGGCCAAAAAAAGCCGCCGCAAAGTCCGGATCACCATCGATGTGGAATCCTACCGGGCCCGCCATAACGAGGCCCTGGTGCAACTGGCCCTGAAGAACGGGGATAAGGTCAAACGCACCGGCAAATCCGTGACGCTCAATCCCATGAATCCCCACGACCGCCGCATTGTGCACCTGACCCTCCAGGCCGACAAAGAGTTGAAGACCATGAGCCGGGGGGAAGGCCTGTATAAAAAGGTGATTATCTATCCGGCCAAAAAGCGAGAGAGCCAGGAGGACACCTCAGACCGTTCATGACGACGAAAGACGCGGCCGACACCATTGCGGCCATCTCCACCCCCCTGGGGGAGGCGGGTATCGGTATCGTCCGGGTTAGCGGCCCGGAGGCCGCAGGCATCGCCCGTTCTCTCTTCCGTCCCCGCCGGCCCCGGCCCCAGCTTCTCTCCCACCATCTTTACCTAGGCCAAATCGTCGCCCCCGACTCCCAGGAGGTCATTGACGAGGTGCTCCTTACTTTTATGCAAGGACCCCGCACCTACACCCGGGAGGACGTGGTGGAGATTCACTGCCATTCCGGCTGGGGGGTGTTGCAGCGCCTCCTGGAACTGACCCTGGCCTGCGGGGCCCGCCTGGCCCGGCCCGGGGAATTTACCTTAAGGGCCTTTCTCTCCGGGCGCATCGATCTCACCCAGGCGGAAGCGGTCCTGGAAGTGATCAAGGCCCGGACCGACGCGGGGGTGCGGGTGGCCGCGGAGCATCTCCAGGGGCATCTGGGGCGGGAGCTTAAAGAGATTCGGGAAACCCTGCTGGATCTCCTGGCCCGGGTAGAGGCGGCCCTGGATTTTCCGGAAGAGACCGCCGAAGTGCCTGCCACGGCCTTGGCCGCGGATTTGGCCCCACCCCTTGAGGCCCTGGAGGCTCTCATCGCCTCCTACCGGGAAGGCCGCCTCCTCAAGGAGGGGCTGCTGGTGGTGATCGCCGGGGCGCCGAACGTGGGCAAATCCAGCCTGCTCAACCGCCTCCTGGCCCAGGAGCGGGCCATCGTCACCGAGATTCCCGGCACCACCCGGGACCTGGTGGAAGAGGTTATTACTCTGGGGGGAGTAATGGTGCGGTTCAGTGATACCGCGGGGCTGCGTCCGGCTCAGGATCAGGTGGAGGAACTGGGCATTAAGCGCACCCGGGAGCGCCTGGCCCAGGCGGATCTGTTGCTCTATCTGGTGGACGGCAGCCGGCCTCTGACCCCGGAGGCACGGCAGGACTTGGAGGATATCGGCGAAAGAATCGGCCTGGCGGTCATCAATAAGGTGGACCTGCCCCAGGAATTGAATATTTCTGACTTGCAACAGAGCACCTCCTTGCCGGTCATAAAAATTTCCGCCCTGACCGGGGATGGTATTGATGACCTGAAGGCGCGGATCGTGGACCTGACCCTGATGCGCGGCTTAAACACTACCGGGAAAATCGTCACCCAGGCCCGGCATTACCGGCACCTGAGCCGCTGCCGGGACTGCCTGCACCAGGCCCGGAACCTCCTGACGGAAGGCGAGGCTGCCTGGGAATTGGTGGCCCTGGAACTCCAGGAAGCCATCCGGGAACTGGGAGAGATCACCGGCCAGGAAGTAGGGGACGACGTCCTGGACCGCATTTTCGGGGAGTTTTGCTTGGGGAAGTAGGTTTGCAGGGTTCAGGGGCCAGAGACCAGGAGTCAGGAGCCCAACCCACTTCCCTAAGCGGATATTTTTTTAAGCCGAGCTACCTTTATAATGACCCACCCTGCCAATTCTCAGCCCCTGGATTTATTCCGAGAGGGAATCGCCGCCCTGGGACTGGAGCTCCCACCTCAAGCCTTCGAGCAATTCCGGATATATTTAGAAGAATTAAAGCGCTGGAACGCCCGGGTCAACCTCACCGGGCTAAAAACGGACCGGGATATTATCAGCAAACATTTTCTGGATTCCCTGGCGGTATTGCCTTATCTGGGGGAGGCGAACTCTCTGGCGGATTTGGGTAGCGGTGCAGGTTTTCCCGGGCTGGTGTTGAAACTGGCGCGGCCGTTTGTGTCCTTGACCCTGGTGGAGGCCCGGGCCAAAAAGGCGGCTTTTCTGGAATATCTGGTCTCCCTACTAAAACTGGAAGGAGTGGAGGTGGTCCAGGTCCACTTGACACCTGAACTCACCCGGCAATGGGGGCCCCGTTTTCAGGCGGTAACCTCCCGGGCCACTTTCCCCCTGGCTCGCTTCCTGGAGCTGGCAGCCCCTCTGCTTCACCCAAGGGGCCGGGTACTGGCCCTCAAGGGGCCGAACTTGAAACCGAACGAAATGGAGGCTGCCCAGGAGCGGCGTGGTCCTTTGGGTTTGGGGACTTTGGAACTCAAGCACTATCATTTGCCTTTTAGCGAAGAACCCCGGATTTTGGTAATAGCCCGGCATTCTTAGAAATGTTTCAGTTTGTGACCTCAGCGAAATCGCTTTTTTTGTCATCCTGAGCGAAGGATCTGATCTCGTATTTTAGCGCCTGGGATTCCCAAACTGGTTGTAATCATCGGCCTGGCCTAAAAAACTGTGCTGCAAAAACGAGATTCTTCCCTCCGCTTCGCTCCGCTCAGAATGACAGAAGCGGGACTCTCGAAGAGGTCTAAAGCTCCTGGTTCCTGGTTATGAGTAGCGCCTGGTGGGCTTTTGTTAAAAGTACTGATAAACGGTAATACAGGCTTTCCAGCCTGTGCGGATTAAAGAGGCGGGCGAGACGCCCGCTACGACTGTTCATAATATATGGGTAGGCAGAAGGCCCATGAGTAATTGCCTCCTGTTTCCTTGTCCGTTAGCTCCTTTGCAGGTAAAATATCAGCCAATATTCTTTTTCAGGATTAACCTGAATGTCCTTTATCACCTGGCAATATCTTTTGTTCCTGCCACTGGTCCTGGTCCTTTACTGGCAACTGCCGGGCCGGGGGCGGCTGGTGCTGCTGCTGGTTGCCAGCTATTTCTTTTATGCCTGTTGGGACGTGCGTTTCCTGGCCCTGGTGCTGGCCACCACGATCATCGATTATCTCTGCGCCCTGAGCATCGACGGTAAAAAGACGGGCACGGTGTGGGTCTTGCTCCTGGCCCTGCTGCCGGGTGTCTGGCTTTCGGGGTGCTCTCTTTTTCTGCCCGCGTCCGGCATCAATTGGCTCATTGTGGCTGCGGCCGTCGCCATGGGGCTGGCCTTTTTTACCGGACACGAACTCATCTGGCGCCTGGCCCCGGAAAAGCGCCGCCGGGCTTACCTGATCCTCAGTATCTGCTTCTGCCTGAGCATCCTGGGATTTTTCAAATATTTCGGCTTTTTTCTGGATTCGGCCCACAACCTGCTGACCTTCATGGGGCTGCAACCCAACCGGGTGTTGCTGCAAATCATCCTGCCCGTGGGCATTTCCTTCTATACTTTTCAGTCCTTAGGTTACGTCATCGACGTTTACCGGGGGCAATCTCCGGCCTGCGCCTCGCTCCTGACTTTTGCCACTTATGACGCCTTTTTCCCCCAGATGGTGTCCGGTCCCATCGAACGGGGCCGGCATTTAATTCCCCAGTTGGAGCGGACCCAGGTTTTCAGCCCGGACTACCTCCAGGATGGGATTTGTTTGATCCTGGTGGGTTTTTTTAAAAAGGTCTTCGTGGCCGATAACTGCGCCATCCTGGCCAATTATGCCTTCGCCCCCGGGACCCCCCTGAACGGTTATTGGGCGGTCTTGGGGGTGATGGCCTTCGCCTTCCAGATTTACGGGGATTTTTCCGGTTACACGGACATTGCCCGGGGCTCCGCCAAGCTTTTGGGGATTGATCTGGCCGAAAACTTCCGCTTTCCTTATTTTTCCCGGAATCCCTCGGAATTCTGGGGCCGGTGGCATATTTCGCTCTCCACCTGGTTCCGGGATTATCTTTACATACCTTTGGGGGGCAACCGGGGCGCCAAGTGGGAGACGATCCGCAACCTGGGGGTGACCATGCTCCTGGCGGGATTGTGGCACGGGGCCAACTGGGTCTTTGTCCTCTGGGGGGCCTATCACGGGGTCCTGCTCATTCTTTACCGGGTGGCGCCGGCCCTGCGCTTCCTGGGGGATGAGAAATCCTCCTCCCTCGGCCGGGGCATCCTGGCCGTAGCTCTCATGTGGATTTTAACCCTGGCGGGTTGGGCCATTTTCCGGAGCGCCAATGTGCACCAACTGGGACTCTGGCTGGCGGCCCTGGGCCACTGGCAGGCCGGTATCAGTCTGCCCTGGGCTTCCTCTGCCCTCTGGCTCTTGATCCATATTGCGCCGCTGCTCCTGCTCCAGATTTTGACCTGGAAATACCGGGACGAAACCAGCCTGGGACACCTGCCCTGGCCGGCCCGGGGTTTGATTTACACCTTGATGCTCCTGTTGATTGTCTCCTCCACGGAACATGATACGGAGTTCATCTACTTTCAGTTCTGATGCGCATAACCAAGTGGCTTCCTCCGGCTTTTCTCCTGGCGGTCCTGCTCCTGGTCCTGGGCGAGATGGGGGCGCGGCTCTTCTTTGCCAAAAGCGTCTCCGGACGCTTTGAGTACGGCTACAGTCTTAATGCGGGGTTTGACGAATGCCCGGACGGCACGGTGAAGCTCATCCGGGCCGGGGGGCGGCGCTTTCACCCCCAATCTTTCAAGAAACACCGGCCCCCGGGCACTTTCCGGGTCTTTGTCATCGGCGACTCGGTGCCCCGGGGTCCCAGCTTCAAGGGGGGGTACCCCTGGCTCCTGGGCCAGGAGCTGAGGGAGCGCGATATTCAAGCCGAGTCGGTGAATATGGCGCTGCCCGGTTACGGGGCCCAACGCTGCCAGGTCGTACTGCGCAAGGCCCTGGAGTTCGAACCCAGCCTGATCATCCTGCACGTGAACGACTCCAATAAATATGAAGATGAACGGGAGTACCGCCGCAGCCAGGAGTTCAAATCCTGGCACCCCCGCAATTGGCCCATGAAGGTGTTTATCTTCCGGCGGCTGTATGAGGCCAAAATGGAGAAGGTCTTCTGGAGGCTGGTGCCGGAGCAGGTGCGTTTGAAGTTTGCCGTCAACGACCCCGACGCCCAGGTGGCCGCGTCCGAGAACGCCAGTGAGGTTAGGGACCGGATCAAGGTGGCCCGGGAAACCACCGCGGCCAGCGTAGCCCTGGCCCAGGCGCACCATGTCCCCCTGCTGCTCGTCACCCAATGCCGTCTGTTGACCGACGGCACCCGCTCCTTCCACTTCGAAGACCACGGTCTGGACGACCTGGGCCGCTCTTTAACCGGCCAAGGGGTCTATCACCTCTCCATGAAGGAGGTCTTCTCCCCCCTCCCCCATGCCCGGTCTTATTTTAGCGATAGCGGCCACCTGAAAAGATCCGGCCATCTGCTCCTGGCTCAAGCCATTATCGGCAAAATCCGGCAGGCGCACCAACACTTGGGTCTTACTGCCTTTAATATTGAGTTACAGTCAAAAAGCTATTGAAAGTAGGGGTGACCCTTGTGTTCGCCCCGATGCTGCTGGGCGAACACAAGGTTCGCCCCTACGAAAAATATCCATTTGATGGCGATTTGGCAAAAGGCCGCGGTCCAGACCAAGGGGGAAGGAGGCTATCCTCTTATGGCTAAGAAATTGAGGCATATCTTCTGGGTGGGCTTAGTTTTTGGGGGCATTTGCCTGCTATCGGGAGCGGGCCCGGCCACTGACCCCTATGCAGCCCCGCGTCAAAGTATGGTGGACTTGCAACTCAAGGCCCGGGGCATCAGCGACGCCCGGGTTTTAGCGGCCATGGGAAAGGCGCCCCGGCACCTCTTTATGCCGGAGCTTCTGGCCCCCATGGCCTACGAGGATCATCCGTTGCCCATCGGCTCCGGGCAGACCATCTCGCAGCCTTACATTGTGGCCCTGATGACGGAGTGGGGGGAGATCAAAGCCGGGGACAAGGTCCTGGAGGTGGGCACCGGCTCCGGGTATCAGGCCGCGGTGCTGGCGGAACTCGCGGATAAGGTCTTTTCCATCGACATCCGCCCGGAACTGGCGGAGCAGGCCGCCAAGGTGCTAAAATCCTTGAGTTACTCCCAAGTCAAGGTGAAAAGCGGCGACGGTTACCTGGGCTGGCCGGAGCAAGCCCCCTTTGATGCCATCCTGGTCACCGCCGCGGCCACCCGGGTCCCGCCGGCCCTGGAGAAGCAACTAAAGGAAGGAGGCCGCCTGGTCATCCCCCTGGGGCAGGCCGAGGGGGTGCAAACCTTGACCCGCTTCCGCAAAATCCAGGGAAAGCTCCGACCAGACTCCCGCCTGGCCGTAAGATTCGTCCCCCTGGTAGAGCCGGGGAAGTGAGCAGTTGCCAGTAGTCAGTTGCCAGTGATCAGTGATCAGTTGAAAAAGAAAGTGATTTACGATGCTTTTTAACTTTGAACCTTGAACCTTGAACTTCTCCCACCTCGTTTCCCTCGGACTTTTCTCCTAACATCTCACCCTACTCGCAAAGAGATGGAAGCGTCCAAAGACCGGAGAAGCCGGGTGAGGAGGTCGTTCACTGGGGTAGGGATGTTCAGGGCCGCGCCCAGGGTTGCTACCTGGGCATTTAGGGAATCGATCTCCGTTACCCGGGCCGCCAGGACATCCTGGAGCATGGAGGAGCGGTTCTGGGCCGTGGCCCGGCAGACCAGGAGCAGACGTTCTGCCGGGTCGCCGCTCACGGCCAAACCTTGGGCCCTAGCCACGGCCTGGACTTCGGCCGCGGCCGCCACCGCCAGGGACCAGGCCTCCGGCAGGTCCGGCAAGGCCCCGTTGGGAACGCGCAGGAGGGCGGTGAGGGGATTGATGCCGGCGTTGATCATCAGCTTATCCCAGAGCAGGGACTGAATGTCCGCCACGGCTCGGCAGGCGAACCCGGCTTGCGTAAAGAGGGCTACCACCGCCTCGATTTCCTGGGCGCCTACGCCTGAGCCCGGGGGCGCGCCGATGATCATTTCCCCCTGTCCGGCGTAGAGGATTTGCCCTTCTTCCTGGCGGGTGACCCCTAAAAAAGTAATGCCGGCCAACAGGGGTTCGGGGCCCACCACCCGGGCCATGGCCTCCAGGTTGCCCAGGCCGTTTTGCAGGCTTAAGGCGCTGCCGCCGGGAGCCAGGAGCAAGGGAAGGGATGAGGCCGCGGCCTCGGTCTGGTGAGCCTTGACCGCCATGATGACCAGCCCGCAGGGACCCACCTCCCCGGGGAGTCCGCAAGGAACGGGGATCAGGCGGGTCTCTCCTTGAAGGGTCTTGAGGCTAATCCCTTGTTTCCGCAAAAGGGCCACCCGCTGGGGACGGTAATCCACCAGGTGGACGTCTTCTCCGGCCTGAGCGAAAGAAACGGCCAGGAGGCATCCCACCGCGCCGGGCCCGATTACGGCGATTTTCATTGCTTTCCTTTGGGAGACATTTCAGCCTGCTTCCCCTAATCCCCACCTCAGAATATGCTTTACCTCAGACCATAGAGGAAAAAAGTTAGCGATCAAATAAATTTTTTTGAGAATTTCGTTAAAAACTCGGAAGATTATGCAAAATTGCTTGAATAATCTTCCGATCTATACCGAATTATAGTAATATAATCCAATCTATCAGGGAAGTTATTCCAGAGGGGGACGGGGATGGCAGCTCCCATGAAATTGCCCAGACAGTTTGATCAGGAATTGGAAGACCTGAAGCAGAATCTCCTGCGCATGGCGGAGATGGCGGAAATCGCCGTGGGCAAGAGTGTTGTCTCGGTTATGGAACGCAATTCCGATCTGGCCCGGGATGTAATCACCGACGACATCACTCTCAATCGTATGGAGTTAGCCATCGACGACCAGGGTTTGAAACTTCTGGCCCTACGCCAGCCCCTGGCCGCAGACCTCAGGCTGATCACCGCGGCCATGCGCATCGCCACCGAGTTGGAGCGCATCGGCGATCAGGCGGTGAATATTGCCGAACGCGCCCTGGAACTCAATAGCCGGGAACCCGTGGAAATTCCCATCGATCTCAAGGTGATGGCGGATATTGCCCTGGGGATGGTGCGCACCAGTATTGACGCCTTCGTGCAGCAAGACCCCCGGCTGGCCATCCGGGTCTGCCAGCGGGACGTGGAAGTGGATCTGCTGGACGATGAATACATCCAGAAGATCCTGAACTGCATGATCCAGGAGTCACGTTGGGTGACGCGGCTCCATCACTTTATCATTATTGTGCGCAACCTGGAGCGGATTGCCGACCTGGCCAGCAATATTGCCGAGGATATCGTCTTTATCGTGGAAGGCCGGGTGATCAAGCATCGGTGCGAAGAGTGGATGCTCGCTTCCACCCCCCCTTGACCTGGGCCTGCGCCAGTTTACCCTCCAACAGCTGCACTTCCTGAGCCAGCCGCGGCTGCGTCTTGCGGTCCCTTTCCAGGGTTTGCAGGGCGTGGACCACGGAGGCATGGCTTCTATTAAAGAGCTTTCCCAACTCCACCATGGTCTTTTGCGTATAGAGGCGGCAGAAATATAGGGCCATCTGCCGGGCCCGCACCAGCTTTTTTTGCCGGGCGCGGCCCAGCAACTCCGGCAGACTCACCTGGTAGTGATCCCCCACGATCTTTTGGATTTCCGGAACATGCAGGCGGGTAGCCACCGCCTGCAGATCCTGGAGCACTTCTTCGGCCAAACTGAGGTTGAAGGGTTTCTGCAACAGGGTGGAGCGGGCCATCAGGCAATCGATGGCGCTCTCCAGGCGGCGCACGTCTTCGGTGACAAATTCCGCCAAGTATTCCAGGATCTTGGGGGATACCTGGGCCCCGCGGTTCTCGGCTTTCTTGGCCAGGATATTGACCCGGGTGGGAAAATCCGGGGGGCCGATGGGGGTGATGATGCCGCCGGTGAGCCGGGAGCGCAGTTCCTGGGAGAGCTGGCTGATCTCCCCCGGCAGGTAACAACTGGTGAAGACCAGCTTGGTTTTGCGGCTCATCAAAGTATCCAGGGTGTAGCACATCTCCGCCTGGATTTTTTCCTTGCCGCTCAGGAACTGCACCTCTTCCAGCAGCAGGACTTCACAATTCTTGCGGTAGCGCTCCTTGAATTGGGACATGCGGCCGTTTCTTAAGGCCCGCACCATTTCATTGGCGAAAGTCTCGGCGGAGAGATAGTGCACCGGGCCGTTTGGTGCGGATTGAGCCAGAAAATTTCCCACCGCTTGGGAGAGATGGCTCTTCCCCAAGCCGGGGCCGCCGGTCAGAAAAAGGATATGGTTGAAAAAGGTGTCGTCGCGGGCCAGGGCCTTGGATGCCTGAAAAGCCAGGCGATTGGAAGCCCCTACCACGAACTGGTCAAAGGTGAAACTACCATTAAAACTGCCGCCACCGGAGTGTTTTGGCGACGGCAGGGGCAAATCCGCCTGACAAGCCTGGGCCTGATTCTGGGGCTTCGGTGTTCCGGGGAGGGCAGAAAGTTTGACCGGCAGTCCCTGGCCGCACACCTGGGATAAGGCCTGGCGGATATAATCGAAGTAATGGGATTTAACCCAACGGAGAGCGAAAGGATTGGGACAGGTCAGAATCAGTGCATCTTCCGCTTCGGGAAGGACCCCCAGGGGTTCGATCCAGAGATGAAAGCCAGAGGGCGATATTTCTTCTTTGATTAAGCTCTTGACCTGTTGCCAGATACCTTGCATAGTCTCCTTCCCGGGTGAGGGGCGTTTCCAGGGTAAGTGCCCTGGTCACCGTTGAATTGGTGAAAGTGATATTAGCCGTTAGCGGCGATTCCGGTCAAAGGAGGTGTCGCCAGATTGAGGTTAGCCACCCCCTGATTTCCGGGAGAACCCATCCCGGCCGCGGCCAAGTAACGGGGCGGCTTAAATCCCGGCTAATTTTTTAATCAATTAATTCAACAAGATAAAAGTCGCCAATTTATAGGCTTTAACGGCTGCCGGGAAACTTGCGGCTTCTTTTTCTGATTTTCCAATCTCGCCTAAACTGGCAATTCCCTCGATTTTCATAGGGAGGGAAAAAATATCAGGGCAAAAATCGCTATCCGGTGAAATTTAGTTAAAAAACACTTTAATAAAATTATTTTGTGTATATTTTCACATGGTTATTCTCCACCGCCTCCGTAGGAAAAATCAAAGCCGTTTAACGATCATGGCGGTTGCTACAAGCAACCCCTTCCTGATCATTAACCCGGCGGTTACCTTGACAAATCCGCTGAACCCGGTATCATGAGCAGGTAAATACCTTTTCTGAGGCCGGTAATGATTAACTATGTGGCTTACCGCAAATTCGTCACCCTGAGTAACGGCAAGCGGGTGATGTTCCGCTTCCTCAACAATCAGGACCGGGACGGCCTCATCCATCTGTTCCAGGATGCCCCCGACGAAGATATCCGGTTTCTGAAACAGGACGTCAAAAACCAAAAGCTCATCAACTACTGGATCGACCATATAGATTACCACAAGGTATTGCCCCTGGTGGCCGTAGATTTGGAAAGCAACCACCTCATTGCCGACGCCACCTTGCACCGGGGCAAACATGCGGCCAAGCATATCGGCGAGATTCGCATTTTCGTCTCCCGGGTCTACCGCAACCTGGGAATGGGTTCCTTGATGCTGGAAGAACTCCTCAGCCTGGCCCTGAAAGAAAATCTGCAATGGCTGAAAGCGGAGGTACTGGCGGACCATAAGAAGGTCATCAAGGCCTTTCGGACCAAAGGGTTCGAGATCAAGGCCACTCTGGACGACTACTTTATCCGCAAAGACGGGGTGACCCACGACGTGGTTTTGATGATGCGGCCGGTGTTGAAAAGAGAAGAGGCGGAGTTTTAATGGGAGGGGCCAGTAGCCAGAGTAAAAACTAACTGACAATTGACCTCTGGACGATGACTTTGGCAATAGTTTTAGGGGCTAGGGGCTGATGGCTCCCAGCCTCAAAATATTTTTGATATGACTCGGGTAATCTCCGGCTTAGAAGTCTTAGCGCACGATCCTCCTGCCTGGGTGAAGGGGGCGCGCCTGGGGCTTTTAAGCCATCCGGCCAGTGTTAGCGCCGATCTGGTCAGCGCCCGGGAATTGCTGGCCAGCCGGTTTCCCGGTCAACTCCGGGTCCTGTTCAGCCCCCAGCATGGTCTCTTGGGGGAGAAGCAGGACAACATGATCTCCTCTTCGGATTTTCTCGATCCGCTCTTGAAGCTGCCGGTGGTCAGCCTCTATGGGCCGCGGATGGCTCCTCCCCCTGATTCCTTGGAGAAAATAGACGTGGTCCTGGTGGACCTCCAGGACGTGGGCACCCGGGTCTATACTTTTGCCGCCACGGTGGCCAAAGTGATGGAGGCCGCGGCGGCCGGAGTCAAAGTAGCGGTGCTGGACCGGCCCAACCCCATCGGCGGAGTGCAGGTGGAGGGGAATATGTTAAAGCCCGAGTGGGCTTCTTTTGTGGGGCTTTACCCCCTGCCCATGCGCCACGGCCTGACCCTGGGGGAATTGGCCCGCTATTATAACGCCATCCAAAAGTTGGGTTGCGACCTGGAGGTGATCCCGGCGCAGGGTTGGCGGCGGCGCGATTATTTCGAGACCTGCGGCCTGCCCTGGGTGCTGCCCTCCCCCAACCTCCCATCCCTGGACAGCGCCATCGTCTATCCCGGCCAGGTGCTGCTGGAGGGGACCAACCTGTCGGAAGGCCGGGGCACCACCCGCCCCTTTGAACTATGCGGCGCCCCTTTCCTGGAGCCGGAGCGGATCAAGGCCCGGTTAGGGGGAATTCTCCTGCCGGGGGTAGTCTTCCGGGAAGTATCCTTTGAACCCACCTTTCATAAATGGGCCGGGGAGTTGTGCCGGGGGTTTCAACTGCATATCTCCGACCGTCTGGCCTACAAACCCTATTTCACCACCCTGGCCCTGTTGGGAGTGATCCGGGAGCTGTACCCTGACGATTTTGCCTGGCGGCAGCCGCCCTATGAGTATGAGACCGAGCGCTTGCCCATCGATCTCCTCACGGGAAATTCAGCTATCCGGGAAGGTCTGGATAAAGGTACGCTGGTAGCTGACCTGGAAGCCGCGTGGCAGCAGGAATTGGTAGAATTCATGGAGGCACGGCGGGAATTTCTGCTTTATGGGGAGTAATTTGGGGGTATAGAGTTTAAGCGGGCACGGAGGCCCGCTCCACCGGCCCTCTTCCTTTTCCCAACCGCTTCCCAACCGCATCCGCGGTTTCAATTTTTTTTATTGGAGATAGCGTATGCAGCGAAGGGCTTTGGCAGTTTTAGGGATTTGTCTGATTTTTGCGGTTCTTCCCATTACCGCTCACAGCGGCGAAGTTCTCTTTCAATACGCCACCATCGACGCCTTGCTGGCCGGGGTTTACGATGGGCAGTTGACCAACGGGGAACTAAAAAAACAGGGGAACCTGGGTTTGGGGACCTTCAATACCCTGGATGGAGAGATGGTAGTCCTGGACGGCAAGGTTTATCAGGTGAAGGTCAGCGGCCAGGTACATCTCGCGCCCGATAATGGCAAGACTCCTTTTGCCGCGGTTACCACCTTTAGCCCCAAGAAATCTGTGACCCTCAAAAAGGCGGGGAATCTCAAAGAATTGACCCAATTAATCGATGAGAGTCTGCCCACCAAGAATATTTTTTATGCCCTGAAGATCGAAGGCCGCTTTGCCCGGATGAAGACCCGCTCCGTGCCCCGGCAGAACCGGCCTTACCCGCCCTTAGTCAAAGCTGTGGAGAAGCAGGCGGTGTTCGAGTTTAAAAATGTGGAAGGGACTATGCTGGGGTTTAGGTGTCCGGTTTTTGTGAAAGGGGTGAACGTGCCCGGCTACCACCTGCATTTTCTGAGCAAAGACCGGAAAGCGGGCGGTCATGTGTTGGACTGCACGGTGGAGAATCTCACGGTGCAGATTGACCCCATCCACAAATTCAATTTGGTCCTGCCCTCTGACCCGGATTTTTACCGCCTTGATCTGGACAGGGACAAGAGCGTCGAATTAATAAAGGTGGAAAAGTAGCAATTGCTTCAAATAGATGGCTCTCCGGAAGCGCCGCAGCACCATGTGGATTTCCCAAACAGGGATTTCCAAAACGGCACCCTCAGGCGGGTCACCTGGCGGTTGACGGAGTACCTCAATGATTAGCATCTTTTCTTCTCCAGCGCGCTACACCCAGGGCATGAATGCTACCGAGATTCTCGGCAGGGAGATGGCCGGCCTGGGCCTCGAGGGGCCGGCTCTTATCGTTACGGGTAAATCGGCCCTGGCCCAACTCGCCGATACCTGGAAAGAAACACTGGCAGAGGCGGGTTACAGCTTCAGCATTCATAACTTCGGAGGGGAGTGTTCCTTAGCAGAAATATGGCGTATCCGGCGTGCGGCTGAAGCCTTACCTGCCAGGGTCATCATCGGCGCAGGAGGAGGAAAAGCTCTGGATGCAGCCCGGGCCACCGCGGCCGAACTCGATCTGCCCTTTGTCAGCTGCCCTACTCTGGCTTCAACGGATGCTCCGTGCAGCGCGGTGTCCATTATCTACACGGAAGCGGGCCTAGTGGCGGAAGTCCGTATTCTGCCATGCAACCCGGTCCTGGTGTTGGTGGATACCCGGGTGATTGTGCAGGCGCCGGCAAGATTATTGATCTCCGGCATGGGGGATGCTCTGGCCACCTGGTTTGAAGCCCGGGCCTGTGCAGCCTCCAATGCCCAAAACCTGCGGGGCGGAAGCTCGACGCTCAGTGCGCTGGCTCTGGCCGAATTGTGTTATCGAACCCTTCTCCAGGATGGCGCGGCAGCCATCGAAGCCGCCCGAACACGGAGAATTACCCCGGCCTTTGAGCGGATAGTTGAGGCCAATACCCTGCTTTCAGGGCTGGGTTTCGAGTCTTCCGGCCTGGCGGCAGCCCACTCCATTCATAACGGCCTCACGGTGGCCCCGCAAACGCGCGCTTTTTACCATGGTGAAAAGGTGGCCTTCGGCACGCTGGTACAGCTGGTAATGGAAGAGAGCCCGTTCCCGGAGATCGAAGAGGTGCTGGGGTTTTGCCTCCAAGCCGGGCTCCCGGTCACCCTGGCCCAAATCGGCCTGCAGGAACTGACTGGGGAGACCTTAGAAAAAATCGCGGAGCGCGCCACCCAGACGGGTGAATCCATCCACAACGAGCCTTTCGAGGTGTCTTCCGCCCAGGTTACCCGTGCCGTTCTAAGGGCGGATGAATTGGGAAGATCATGGCAAGGCCGTCTGCACGGTACCAGCCGCAAGGCATGAAAAATTAGAGGAATTGGTGGGCAGTGCCCACCCTACATCTTCACTTCGGTAAAATGCTGCGGATGGCTGCGGCCAGGGTGTCCACGCCCAAGAGTTCCAGGCCGGGGAAATCCCCCAGGCGTTCCTTCTGGCGCTCAGCCAACAGGGCCCGGCGGAAGCCCAGTTTGTGGCCTTCCTTGAGGCGGAGTTCGGGTTGGCTCACGGCCCGCACTTCCCCGGTGAGCCCCACTTCCCCGAAAATCAGGGTATCTGCGGGCACGGCCCGGTCCAGGAAGGAAGAGGACAGGGCCAGGGCCACGCCTAAATCCACCGCCGGTTCCGTCAGGCGCACGCCGCCGGCCACGTTGACGAAGAGGTCCTGGCCGCTTAAGACCAGGCCCACCCGTTTTTCCAAGACCGCCACCAGCAGGGAGACCCGGCCTTGATCCACGCCCATGCTTTGGCGCCGGGGCACGGCCAGGGAGGTGGGGGAAACCAGGGCCTGGATCTCCACCAGGATGGGACGGGAGCCCTCCAGGCTGGGGACCACCACCGCGCCGGGGACCTCCAGGGAGCGCTCCGCCAAAAACAAGGCCGAAGGATTAGAAACCTCCAGCAGCCCCGCCTCCTGCATCTCAAAGACCCCCAATTCCTGGGTGGGGCCGAAGCGATTCTTGACGGTGCGCAGCAAGCGGAAGGTGTGGCTGCGGTCCCCTTCCAGATAAAGCACGGTGTCCACCAGGTGCTCCAGGACCATGGGCCCGGCCAGGGCGCCTTCCTTGGTGACGTGGCCGATGAGAAAGGCGGCGGTATTGGTGAGTTTGGCCTGCTGCACCAGGCGGAAGGCGGTCTCCCGCACCTGGGTGAGGGAGCCGGGGGCCGAGGGCAGGGTGGCGGTATACATGGTCTGGATGGAATCCAGGGCCAGGAACGCGGGTTTATGCTCGGCCAAAATTTTGAGGATGTTTTCCAGGCAGGTTTCCGTGGCCACCAGCAGGTCAGGAGATTTGAGCCCTAAGCGGTCGGCCCGGAGCTTGAGCTGGGCTTCGGATTCCTCCCCCGAAATATAAAGACTCTGGCGGCCCGGGCCGGAAAGGCGGTCCAACACCTGCAAAATTAAGGTGGATTTGCCGATGCCGGGGTCGCCGCCCAGCAAAACCACGGAACCGGCTACCACGCTGCCTCCCAGGGTGCGGTCGAATTCCGTGAGACCGGTGGCCTGCCGGGTCTCCGGCTGGGCTTGGAGCCGGACCAGGGGCTGGGGCGTCCCCCGGGGGGGAGGCAATTGGGCCCCGGACAGG
>JAQTXE010000292.1 GCA_028688935.1 Syntrophales bacterium | reverse complement strand
AGGGTGCACCCGGTTAAATCCACGGCGCCGCCGTTTTCGTCGGTCACCGTCAGGGTCAAGTTCTTGGCCTCGCCTTGTTTGATGGTACAATTAAGCATCGGGGGTCACCTGCAAACGCCTTATTTGGGGGGCGGCCATTAAATACCGCCCTGCCGGAGAGACCCGCAAACGGCGGCCATCCAGGAGCAGGGCCATATTTTGCGGAATCTGAGAGATCCTTAGGGCGCCAAATGTCTCCATGGTTTCAATATTCCCCACTCCATAGATAGTCACCGGCCCCGGATTGACCGTGGGCATCCCCACCGCGGTGGCACTGGGAATATTGCCCACTCCCGAGAGATATTGGGGATCAAATCCGTAAAGCAGGCCGTCCGCATAGAGTTTTCCAATGCCGTATTTAGCCATGCTGACCCTCTGGACTCCGGGAGCTTTCCTCGCCGTTCAGCAAACGGTTCAATTCCTGTTGAGACTGCTGCTGCCACTGGGTCAAAAGTTGCAACTGGAAGTCAATACGGGTGATCCGCTCTTTTAACAACTCACAGGTCAAGCTTTTAATCTGCCCTTCTAATTGCACAATATTCCGAGTCTGATCTTTATTGGTAGTTGTTTTTGGGGGCATCTTTTCTTTCCTAACTTAAAGATATTGATGCCGTTTTCACTGTTCCGTCATTCTGTTTGGCCTTGATCATAAATTTTGCCGCGCCGTCGGTCTTGTCAAACCACCAGGCGCATTCCCCCGCAGCCAAATCCCCGTCCGCCGGAGCGGTGTTGAGGGTATTAAAAATACCAACGCCACGTAAATAACCGGACACGTCCAGTTTTTTGCCAGGGCTTGCGGTGCCGATGCCGATGTTGCCGTTCCCCTGGACAGTCATATAGGCTGTACCATAATTCCAAAGCTGAAAAACTGTTTCTGAACTATCAAGAGGAACTATTCCCGTTTCTCCATTAGCTTTTGAAGCTTCAAACATTATAGCGGCTATGGTATTCGTGGGATCAGTAACGCCTATAGTGCCTCTCAGATAAAGGCCACTTCTATTAGCCGCATCGGAGAAGCCATGAATGGTCAGTCCACCATCCGTTGCGTGTGAAATATTTATGCGGCCGTACTGGTTGGTGGGACCATAGAGCGTCCTTCCGTGATTAACATTGCTATTTGTCAAAATTAAAGGGCCGCCCATGACATCTAGTAATCCTTCTGGACTCGTCGTCCCGATGCCAACGTTGCCGCCCGCGTCCACGGTCACCGCTTCCGGGCTGCCATCCGAGGCCCAAAGCTTGCTATGTTTGTGGCCGGGGTCCTGCCCCCCGGTCCATTCGTCATAACGCAGCGCCTCCCCGGCTCCGGAGGCCGCAGCCAGGCCGGTGACTTTTTGATTATTCATGGCAATATTACCGGCCATAGTGCCTCCGGCCAGGGGCAGCATCAGGTCCACGTAAGCTTTCCGGGCCAACTGATTGTCGGTCGTGGGATTGCTGCCAGGCCCCACCGGGATGCTGGTGAAGGTCTTGACGCCGGCGATTTCCTGATCCCCACTCTTGGCCACTAATCCCGCGGCCTCCGGTGTTCCCGGCCCCCAAACTCCGGCCGCTTTATAGAGCACCTCCCCGTTATTACCGCCACTAAGGGCCTCGGCGGTGTGCTTATGGCCGGGATCGATGCTGCCGGCATTTTTCAAGAGATAGTCGAGAGTGGTTGCCACCGCGGAGTTGTCTATTCCCACTTTGGCTTCCAGGTTGTTCAAATGCGCGGCGACAATTTCCGTAACGCCGTCAATGGCATTACTCAATTCTGCTGGAAAAGGCATAGTCGGAAACCTCTTTTACAGCTTGAAGATTTTATTGGCCCCGTCATCCCAGAACACGTTAATATTCCCGCCGTTGGGGGTCACCGGCAGACCGGTGGCGGTGTCGATATAGGTGATGAGCCTGGAGGTCCCTTCTACGCCGGTGTCTTGGTAGAGCACCAGGCCCTCCACGGAGTCGCCGTTCACCGCCGCAAAGGTAAGGTCATCGGCGTCGGCCACTCCGTTGGCCACCGTCTTGCCGGTGAGGGCCTCACTGGTGGCCACCCGCGCCGCCAGGGGGATATCGCTCAGAAACTGGTGGGCCGCCAGGTTGACGGTGTAGTCCGCGGTATCAATGAGCACCGCCTTGATGACGTCAGCCTCCCAATCGATATCCCCCGCCAGGAAACCTTCCCGTCCCTTATCAAAAAGCGCATTGGCCATTAGTAGTCTTCCCTCTGTTGTAGCAACCGGCTTTCGGTTCCCTGTTTCCCACCGAAAACAGAAAACCGAAAACCGAAAACTTCTCTTTTAAGCCAATTCCGGCACCACCAACAGGTCCGCGGTGCCCTGCCAGACGTTGGATTTGCTGCCGCCGCTGGTGGGGTCGCCGATGATAAACTGGGCCTGGAGAATCTCCCGGGCGTCGGCTTCGAGAGATGGCGGCACCACCATCAGATTGGGTTTAATCCCCAGGGGCCGCCCTTCGGCGTTGGTCAGGGACATCATGGCCGCCCGGGTGCCGGCATAATTTTCCGCGGTCAAGTCCTGCTTGGAGGCGTAGGCCAACTGCCAGAGGCCGAAAGCCGCCGCGCCCCGGTAGTCCACGCCGTAGCGGAATTTCTTGCGCATGAACGCGTGCTCGTCGTCCGGCCGGTCCATGCGCACCAGCTCCACGCCCCGGCGTAACTGGAAGATAAAGGGTTTGACGGCCCGGGAGGTATCCAGCAGATACCAGGCCGTCCCGGCGCCCCCGGCGTTATTGGAGGCGGTGCCGGAGCCCACCGGATGGTCGGTGTCAAAGAAATTTTCACCGTCGTAACAGGCGCTGGCGAAGCCGGTGGCGAGCAGATCGGCGATGAGCTTCTCCGGATGCTTCCGGGCTTCCTGGGCCAGGGCGGCGATAATGGGGTTGTAGAAACCCAATTGCTCGTCCTCGATGTCGTTCCGCTCCACCTCGATGGTGGCTTCCCAGTCCTTGCTTTCGATCTGATAGGCTTTGGGCTCTAAAGCGCTGATCTGCCGGTCTCCCAGCCATTCCCGGACCATGGGAAAATCCAGCAGGAATTTGTAATCCATGATGCGGGTATTGGCCGGTACGGTCATGGCTACCCGCTCGTACCAGGTTTCGGTCTCCTGGAACGCGGCGTTGAACACCGCAGTGAAGGCCGTGTACAGTCTGGCTAAAGCCTCGGCATTGACAATCATCCATTACCTCCTCTTACCTGGCGATATCGATCCAGCCCTTGGTGGCTGACCCGTACTTGACCAGAACCCCCACTTTGATGTCATTGGTGGGTCCGGCTGCGTCATCAAAGGTGTGGTCGTCCACCGCGTACATGGGGTCCCCCACCATGGCCTGGGTGATGCTGGCGGCGTCGAACTCAAAGACGCCATGCCGCCGCACCCGCACATTTTTGGCCCCGTCGGCTCCGGTGCTGTTATCCACCTGCTCCAGGGCCACGCCCGCCAGGCGCAGGCCCGCGGTGTCGGCCGCGGGCACCGCGTACCCCGTGGCGTTGGCGCACACCAGGGACCCGGCGTAGATTTTGGTGGACGCGGCCACCGGGTATTCCACCTCGATGCCTTCCCGGTAGGGGGTGGCCCGGTCTTTAGTCAAGGCTGCCATAATTCCGCACCTCCGTTTTAATGCCGTTTTTGGTTTTCAGTTTGCGGTTTTCGGTGAAGAGACTTCTAATTATCAATAAGTTAGTTGTTAGATTGGTGGCCGTAAAAACCGAACTTGAGGTTAATGGGCCTGGCCGGCCTTGGCCTGAAGATATTGCTCCGGAGCCAGATTGAGGGACCGGCAGAGCACCAGTTCCTCCGGGACCAACTGTCCTGCGGTTCGGCCATCCTCCCCCAGCAGTTGCAATACTTTACCGACCGGCACCAGTTGCGGGGCCCGGGCCACGAAGGTCTGAAAGCCCCCGGGATCCTGGCGGTAATATTCCAGGGCCCAGGTCCTTTGGGCCGGGGTGATCTTCCCCGCCTTCAGGGCCTCGTCCACGGTCTTATCCGTGGTTTCCGCGGCCAGCCGGGATTTAAGCCGCCCCAATTCCTCCTCCGCTTCGGCCAAGCGTTGGGCTTTTTGCTGCGCGGCTTCCAGGATTTGCGCGGCCGTGGCCTCTTCCGGCAGTTTCAGGGCCGCGGCCAGATTGCGGCAGAACTCCACTACCCCGGCCCCCAGGTCCGCAGCCGCCGCGTCCCGGCCCAGACCCAGCAGTAATCGAAGTTTCTCCATCTGCTCACCCATTCCTTCTTCTCCTCTTTGGAGGGTCCGGTCCGGATTCGCGGCCTGTCCTGCCTGCCCCCGCTCCGGCTCCCCGGCCTCCCACTTGGCCACTAGGGGCGGCAACCGTTTGATGGCCGGCACGTTGGTCAGACCCACCTGCATCAGGGCCAGGGGTTTCCTGCTCTCCGGGTCCAGTTGCAACACCGGGGAGAAATAGCGGTACTCCCGGTTGCGCAGATATTCCCGGGCCTGGGGGGTCCATTCAACCTTAGCCCAGAGGCCGTCCCCCCGGTCCTCCAGGTCTTTGATCCAGCCCGCGGCCGGGGCCTGCCGGCCTTGCAGTGATTGATGTTCGTAATCGATGACCAGATCCACTCCCCGGGAGCGAAAAGCGCTCACCATGGCGGCCAGAGACTCCGGGTCCACCTGCAAAGGCTCCGGCCGGTCCAGCAGTTCCACCCGCCCCACCGGCAGCAGGAGAATCCACTCCGGCAAAGTTTCATTTCCTCGGTTTTCCATCGTTATGGGGCCTCT
>JAQTXE010000291.1 GCA_028688935.1 Syntrophales bacterium | reverse complement strand
TTCGCCCCTACGAAAAAATGCCTTTGGTGACAAGCAAGCATCAAATTTCAGCAATCAGCTAAAAAATACAAGGATTTTTCTATCTTTTGCTGAAAGCTGAAAGCTGATCGCTGACAGCCCTCCCCTCCCCCCATACCGCCCAAATAACAAGGATACTGGAGAAAAACGTGAAGTCGGTAAACGAACAAATGGCCCTCATCAAGCAGGGTTGTCAGGAGATTATCCGGGAAGAGGATTTGGAGCAGCGTCTTAAGAAAGCCCTGGCCACCGGCAAACCCCTGCGGGTTAAGGCCGGATTCGACCCCACCGCGCCGGATTTGCATTTAGGGCATACGGTGCTTATCCAGAAGCTGAAACACTTCCAGGACCTGGGCCACCAGGTGATCTTTCTCATCGGTGATTTCACCGGCCTGATCGGCGACCCCTCGGGCAAAAGCGAGACCCGGCCGCCCCTGACGGAAGAAGAAGTCAAGGCCAATGCCGCCACTTACCAACGCCAGATTTTTAAGATCCTGGACCCGGAACAGACCGTAATCGATTTCAACAGCCGCTGGATGAAGCCCTTGCAGGCCCACGATCTCATCCGCCTGGCGGCCCGCTACACCGTGGCCCGCATGCTGGAGCGGGACGATTTTCATAAGCGCTACCACTCCCAGACGCCCATCAGTATCCATGAATTTCTCTATCCCTTGATCCAGGGCTATGACTCCGTGGCGCTCCAGGCGGACGTGGAACTGGGGGGCACGGACCAGAAGTTCAACCTCCTGGTGGGCCGGGACTTACAAAGGGAGTACGGCCAGGAGCCCCAAGTTGTGCTGACTATGCCCCTGTTGGAGGGCTTGGACGGCGTCCAGAAGATGAGCAAATCCCTGGGGAACTATGTGGGCATCGATGAACCCCCCGGGACCATGTTCGGCAAGATCATGTCCGTCTCGGACACCCTGATGATCCGTTACTATGAGCTCTTGACCGACATCACTCCGGCAGACCTGGCCCGGCTTAGAGAAGACCTGGCTTCCGGGGCCAAACATCCCCGCCAGGTCAAAGAGGAGCTGGCCGTGGAGTTGGTGGCCCGGTACCATGGCCGCCCCGCCGCAGAGCAGGCGGCCCGGGAGTTTACCCACATCTTCCGGGAGAAGGGTTTGCCGGAAGAAATTGAGGAAGTTACCCTGGCCAGAGCGGGGGCTACCTCCGCTGCGACCGAGGCCCAAGAGATCGAAGCCTTTGATCTGCCGCATATTATGGTGGCCAGCGGCACCGCGGCCAGCACCTCCGATGCCAGGCGGTTGATCAAGCAGGGGGGCGTCAAGATCGACGGGGAAAAAGTAAGCGACGTCAACGCCGAACTGCCCCCCGGCGGCACTTCTTTGCTGCAGGTGGGCAAACGCCGTTTTAAAAAGATCACCTTGCTGAGTGACTAGGAGGCCCTTGGGAGCCGCCCCTAGCGTCATTCTTTTCCCTTAGAAAGAAATCTTCAGACTGGCTGGGCCGGATTTTATCCCGGCCCTCAACCTTCCTCCATCAATGTCTTGGAGAAAAGGACTTTAGCAGAGGAGTAAGGCCCCCAAAGCCCTCTTCCTCCTACCGGAACTCCCCCTATTTTTAAGTTGAAGCCCCGGAAAACCGATAATAATGATGAGCAGTGCTGCGCCGGTGAGCAGTAAACCAGGAAGACGAAATCTGGAAGCTGGAGCCACTGGACCTGGGTGCGCGATCCCGGACGTGTTTTATTGAACTTTGTTATTAATTAGGGGATGGCAATGCCTGGGTTAAGGGTGATACGCCAGGTCATTTTGATCAAGGTCTGTCTTGCAGTTCTCCTTTTGACTTCTTTCCCGGCGTTGCTGGCTGAGGAAGGATCCGGGGCCGGCGTGTTCCCCGGTTTCTCTCAATTACAGATCAGTGCGGCGCCAGTGATGGCCGCGCAGTGGTCCCCCCGCAAATCCTCAAATCCACCCGCTGACTCAGGGCCGTCCAAAAAGCAATGCTACCCCTCCGGGGGTTTCCTGGGCCTGTTAAAATTCATGTCCGGCGGCCTTCTGGGCGGCCTGCTGCTTTCCCTCATCTTTAATTGTCCCCTCTCCCTCTACTGGGGCCAGGGAGGGTTGCCTTTTGGCTTCCTGGACGTGGTGGTCATTACCACTGCGGCTTACCTGGGATACCGCCTGCTGCGTCCCGGGAGCTATGCGGAAGAATGTATTCCCATTCCCGGTTTTTCCATGCCCGGGTCATTGTCCCCCCCGGTCTTTACCATCCAAAATGAGGCCGGGCCCGGCCTGGCCCAGGTCTCCCAGAATGACCCCACCTTCAAACCGGCAGTTTTTGTGGAACAGGCCCGGCGGATGATCTTCGACTTGCACGAGGCCTGGAACCATGAAGACCTGGACCGCATTAAAGACCAAGTAACACCGCAGATGCTGGAATTCCTGGGCATGGGCATCAAGCTTCTTGGCTTCCGGGGCGAGATCAGCCGGGTGGAGGATTTGGCCCTGAGCCGGATTGTCGTGGTGATGGCCGGGCAGAAAGAGGGCCGGGAGAGGATTGCCGTGAGTTTTCAGGGACAGGTGGTGGACTACTTGATGGAGCGCCATAATTTTAAGCTGATTTCCGGCAGCATGGCCTATCCCGAGAGATTACATGAATGCTGGATCTTTGAACGGCAGTTGGGCCGGGGCCCCTGGCTCCTGGCGGATATTCAGGATTCCCGGTTTTTTTCGGAACATCAGGCGGCCTAAGGCTCGGTAGGCCGCCGCGGGCCCCGGTTCCGGGAGCGACGCCTCCGGGGACGGCGGCGCTTGGGTTGGGGGACCCGCACCGGGATCTCCTCCGGCCGGCACCTTTCCACCAACTCCACCAAGGGAGCCTCCTTGATCTGGCAAAAAAGCCAGGCCTCCGGGTAAGTGGCCAGACGTGACAGCCGCACCGGGATGGCCCTTTTTTGCCGGAGCAGGGGGGCCAACTTTTCGGCCAATCCCAGAATCTGCACCAATTCTTCCTGACGCTGCCGGGGGATTTCACTACCCTGAAAAGCCTCTTGGGCCGCTTCCTGGAGAAATTCCCGGAGTTCCTTGAGATTTTGGGGGCGGGGTCCCTGTTCCAGGTAAGGGGTCAAAAAAACGGCCCAAATTAAGCTGTCCGCCAGGGACAGCTCGGCCTGGACGAGAAGGTCCAGGCGGTGGCAAAGAGCTAACAGCCTGGCCTCCCCCTCCTGGCCCAATCTGGGTTCCCAGGCCGGGAAAATGGAGTAGAACAGGCCGGAGGCCAGCATCAGCTCCAGAAAAGGGCGCGACGCGCCGCTGTGGAAATCCTTAAGTAGTTCATCCCGGACCCGGGCCGGGGGGCAGAGACGGATGAGATGCCGTTTGCTGCGGATTTCCTCCCAGGCCTGGGCATCAATGGCAAAACCCAGACGCGCGCCGTGGCGCAGCACCCTGAGCATCCGCACCGGGTCCCTGACGAAGCGCACCGCCGGGTCGCCGATAACCCGGATGAGCCCGGACTGCAAGTCTTTCAGCCCTCCCACGTAATCCACCAGGGAAAAATCGGCGATGTTATAGAAGAGGCCGTTAATGGTCAGATCCCGGCGCTGGGCGTCCTCCGCGGGGGTGCCGAAAGTATTGTCCCGGGAAGAAGGAACCTCCTGGTCCTGGTCCTCCTCGAATTCGGAGCGCCGCCGGAAGGTGGAAACTTCCACAATATGAGCGCCCCGGAAAAAGACCTGCACCAGCCGGAAGCGGCGGCCGATGATGCGGCTGTTGCGGAAGAGCTTGCGAATCTCCCCGGGCCGGGCGTCGGTGACGATATCGAAATCCTTGGGGGTTTTTCCTAAGAGTAGATCCCGGACACTGCCTCCCACCAAATAGGCCTTGTAGCCGGCATGATAAAGGCGGTAAAGGACCTTCAAGGCTTCCACCTGCACGTCTTTGCGGGAGAGACTGTGCTGGGGGCGGGGAATGATTAAAGGCGGAGGTAGGAGCGATTCAGAGGCATCTATCCGCATAAGAGCATTATAGCGATATTTCTCAAATTTTTTAACCACTTTCTTGCGCCCCGGGAAAAAAGGGAAATCTCCTGGATTAGGAGGGTGAAATATTCCTCAAAGTCAGGTATCGTGCCTTTAAACCGTTTTCGTTTTTCCGTTTTCGGTTTTTCGTTAAAAGAATATGTATTATCAATAAGTTACATTGTAAATTTGGTTTTATTTGAAAACTAAATTGGTATTAAAGAGTATTCCCGCCAGCGAGCCGGTCCGGGGATTAAGGGGCCGGGGGGAATTGTTGACAAACGCTTTAAATCCGTGTATTTTTGAGATGTTAAGTAATGATGAAGGGTTGAATTTCCAGCACCCCTGGCGGTCGCGGCGGCGGTTGATCCTGGCCGCAGCCACCTGGGGAGGAGTGGGCTATCTTCCGGGCATGCCCGGCACCTGGGGGACCCTGGCGTCCTTACCCCTCTGGTGGATGCTGACCTACTTGGGATTTTGGGGCTATGGCTTGGCCCTGGTGGCCCTGGCAGCGCTAAGCATTCCCATCACCGGCTGGGCCCAGGACTACCTGGGGCATGACCACCCGGCCATCGTTTTGGATGAAGTGGTGGGCCTGCTGGCCGCCCTGGCCTGGGTGCCGTTTAGGTGGCAGTGGGTGGTAACCGGGTTCGTCCTCTTCAGAGTATTTGATATTTGGAAACCTTCCCCCGTAAAGTATTGTGAGCAGCTGCCGGGGGGCTGGGGGGTTACCCTGGACGACCTGGCCGCGGGGGTGCTGGCCCGGGGAGTGTTGGCAGTAATAATAA
>JAQTXE010000290.1 GCA_028688935.1 Syntrophales bacterium | reverse complement strand
TAGAATATTCGGTGCATAGATATCATAATCCCCGCCGCTGAAGGTGGTAACCTTCCCCCCTGCTTCCTGGACAATCAGCAACCCTGCGGCCGTATCCCAGGGTTTCAGGTTCTCCTCCCAGAAGCCTCGAAGCGGCCGCAGGCCACGTAGCACAGGTCCAGGGCCGCGGACCCGGCCCGGCGCACCCCCTGGGCCGTGCCCATCAGGCGTCCCAATCGGGCCAGGGTCTCCGGCAGGCGCTCCCGGATGTCATAGGGAAAGCCGGTGGCCAGCAGGGCCCGGTCCAGACGTTCGGTCTTCGATACCCGGATGGGCTGTCCATTTAAAAAGGCTCCCCCACCCTTTTTGCCTTCAAACAGCTCATCTCTCAAGGGATCGTAGATCACCCCATATTCCAGGACGCCTGCCGCCTCATAAGCAATGGAGACACAGAACATGGGAAAGCCGTGGGCGAAATTCACCGTGCCGTCCAGGGGGTCGATGATCCAGCGGTTAAGGTCCGCAGGCGAGACGTCTGCGCCACCGACCTTAGCCCCCTGCCCCACATTTTCCTCTTCCGCCAGGAAGCCGTGGTCCGGGAAGTTTTGGCGGATGAGGCCGATGATCATTTCCTGGGCCTGGAGGTCGGTTTCGGTGACCGGGTCGATGACCCCTTTCAGGGTGACCTGGTGGGGCTTCAGATAATTGAGGCGCATCACCGCGCCCGCGGCCAGGGCCGCCCGGCGTCCCACTTGGGTGATTTTCTCCAACATTCGTTAACTCCCTAAACCAGACCGCAAGCCAAGGAATTGGTGAGCAGTGCCCAGCCTACATTAACCGGTCCGTAAAGCAATTTGGGTGTGAGAAGGCGCCTCCACTGCCAGATATTTGCGTCTTACTTTGCGCCTTTGCGTCTTTGCGTGAAGCCTATCTTTTCAGGCTAATCACTTCTTGGCAATACCCAGCAGTTGAAAGCCGGTCTCCGGGTCTTTCCGGCGTTGGGCCGCCGCGGCCCCCAGGATTTCCAGGAGCACCACCTCCCCCACCAGCCAGACCTCCACACCGGCCCGGGTGCAGCCCACCGTGGCCCGGCCTTCCCGGCCCGCGGCCGCGTGCATATGCAGCAGCGGCTCCCCGGCTTCATTGGGGATGATAGTCCCCAGGGCCAGCATCTCCTGGGCTCCTTGCAGGGCGTGGATAAGGGGAATGATGGCCTCTTGGCCCGCCTCCGGCCCCACCACCACCTGGCTGCCGTCCCCGGAGCCCCCCAGGAAAAAGGCCAGGCCATGCCCGATCTTCTTTTCCCGGGCGAATTTTTCGATACTCTCGTTGAGCATCTCCCCTTCTTCCAGCCTCAGGACAAAAACGCGCCCCAGGCTCCCTTCGGCATACTGCATATAACCTCCAATCTCTATCTATTGTCATGATTCATAGGCTTTAGGGTCAATATTGGGGGGCATCCTGATCTCGGATTTTAAAGTCCCCCTTTCTAAAAGGGGGGAATACCCTGCCAAAGAACTTTTGATTTTGAAATTGAAATCATATTTATTTTGGGATTAACCAATAATCTGGCCACCTCTTTATCGGCCCAGAATGGTAATCTCCCCCTTGGCCGTGCAACCGTACGTCAGGGGCGCGTACATGGCCGAGACCTTGGTGGCCGGAACCACAAAGGCCCCCTGGCACACCGCCCGGGCGTAATACTCGAAGACCTGGGGCCCGGCATAGACCCAGTTCCGGAAGGCCAGAACCCGGTCCTCCCGCATTTCCAGGTGGTTGGGCCGAAACCGCATCAGCCCCTCCGGGGAAAAGTAATCGAACCGGTCTTCGGCGTCGGGGGTGGGCTCCTCCGTCTGAAAGACCGGGTTCACCGCCACCAGGCCCGCGGGCAGGGGATCGTCGATCACCACGTAGCGGGTGGTGCTGGTCGTGGGTTCCACCTGCACCGTCACCTTTACCAGATCACCCACCCGGATTTCCTTGGAGCCGTCGGTATTGGCGATGGTACGGGTCACCTTAAAGCCATGGGCCGCGCCGGTGGGAGCCAGGTCCAGGCGCGGGAAGATGAGTTCCAGTTGATACATCCAGGAGCGGCCCGGCGCTCCTTCCAGGTTTACCGCCGGCTTCTTCAGCAGGGCGGCCGCGTCCAGGGTCAGGGTCTGGGGCCGCTTGGGATCCAGGGTAAGTTCATAGGTGGGACCCTGGGGCTGGCTCACCTTCACCTTTCCGGGTTCGCCCTTGAACTTGGCCTTTATAAAGTGCTGGCCCAGGGCCACCAGCGCCCACCCCGTGTCGCTGGTGGAGGTCCAGATGCCCTGCTGGCCCAAACCTCCCAACAGGGCCGCGGCCGTCCGGGCGGTCAAGGGGTCCTGGGGCATGACGGCTTCGGCCGCGAGCAAGGCCAGGGCCGGGGTCCGGTAGCGGGCCATGAACTCGTCGTCGGGCCCGGCCGCTCCGGGCTTCCCTTCCAGCAAGGGCTTCAACGCCGGGACCAGGTCCTTGACCGTCTTGAATCCCGACTGTCTGGCGGCCAGTATGGTCAACAGCCTGCCTTCCTGGGGGAGACGCTGGTAGTCCCGGCTCACCAGGTTGAAGGTGGACCGGTCCAGGCTTTTGTTGAGGGACAGCAAATAAATCACAAAAGGACCGAAAGAGGGAGAGCCCACCTGCTTCCTGATGGTGGCTCGCAGGTAATTGCAGGCGTCATTCAGAACCGCCTTGGGCACCGGCAGGCCCTGGGCCTGGGCCTGCAAGAGGGCGGCGGTGGCGTAGACGCTGCCCCAGGGATGGGCTCGCGGCTGGCCCGGCCAATAGGGGAAACCTCCGTCGCCCAGTTGCAGGTGCAGAAGGCGGGCCACGCCTTTTTGCAGATATTTGTCCACTTCTTCCAGGGAGACGCCGGACACCTGCCCGGCTTTCACCAGTCCCCGGAGGCTCGCCAGGGCCAGCACCCCGGAGCTGGTCTGCTCCACGCAGCCGTAAGGATAGTGAAGCAGATACTGAATGGCCCGGGACATCTTGACGAAGGGCGATCCGGCCAGGGTCAGATAGGCCTTGACCTCCTGGACCCCCACCTTTTTGCCGACGTCTCCGGTCAAATAGGCGGGCAAGGGGACCTTAAGCGTTTTTCTACCGCTGAAGGACCCCAGGGTCACCGTGGTTTCCCGGAGGTAACCGGAGTTGATCTTTACCGGCAGTTCCACCCCGTCGCTTTTTTGCTGGAACTCCCCGGTGAACTTGGCGGTGGCGGGGCCGGGAGTCTTGGCCTCTCCGGCCACCGGCAGTTTAATGCTGTCTTTGGCCGGCAGGTTGACCCCAGACTTCACGGCCTCGAGGGAGAGCCCCCCGGTGGCGCCGGCGCTAAATTTCACCGGCCCGGCGGTGGCTGTCTGGTTGAAGGCCGCCACCTGGAACTGGAAGCGGTCCCCTTTGGTGAAGAAGCCGGGTATGCCGGGCTCCAGGTAAAAATCCTTGGTGGCCAGCAGGGGCCGTTCCGGACTGGCGAAGCGGCTGCCTTTATTCTGGGCCACCACGTAGACCCGGTAAGTGGTCATGTTGTCCGGCAGGGTGAAGGAGACTTTGGCCTGGCCCGCGTTGTCGGTGTGCACTTCCGGGTTGAAATAGGCCACCGCCTCAAAGCGCTTGCGGAGTTGGGCCAGGGCCGCCTCACTCATGCCTCCGCCCCCGGTGAGGGACTCGCTCCGGGCCATATAGAAGGGGGTCTGGTGCACCAGCAAGGCCCTGAGCTCCCCGGTGTAGACGGTCAGGGGCTGGTCGAAGCGCACCAGTTTATCCAGGGTGGGGGTCTTGAAGCCGGTGAGGGCCAGGACCGCTTCGTCCACCACCGCCACCGCCAGTTCCGCCTCCACTCCTTTGCCGTCCGGGGTCTGGGCCAGGAAATCGAGCTCCACCTTGGCCCCGGGCTCGAATTTGAGGTCCTTGGTCCCGGGGCTGATCTTCACCATCAGGGGCTCTACTTCCAGGCGTACGGGCAGATTGAGGTTGCCCCAGTAAAATGACGGGGCTTCGGAATCATAGCGGCCGGGCAGGACCGGGAAGTCCCCCCGGGGGGTGAGGCCCAGCACCGAGACGTAGACGTTGGGGGCATACTTGGCCTGGATGGGCAGCTTCAGCACCTGGAGGCCCTGTTGGGCGGAGAGCACCCGGTGCTGCAAGACGCCGTTTTGCTCCAGGGTCATCAGGTAACGGGCCACGGGCCGGGGCGGACTGATGGTCAGCCGCGCGGTCTGGCCCGGCTTGTAGGCCTTCTGGTCCGCGGCCAGGGCCAGGGTTTGGAAGGGCTTTTCCTTCCGGGATTCGGCGTCCCAGTAAATGTCGCCCATGACGTCATAGAAAGTGGTGGAGGTGAAACGCCGCCCTTTCTCGTCCTGATAAGAAAAGGCCAGACGGTAGCGGCCGCCCTGGCTGAAGTCGAAGCGGTAGGAAGCCTCTCCTTTTTTCAGTTTCAGGTCGGCGCCGCCGCTGTGGCGCCAGACCTCCTGGTCCTGCCAGAAGACGTTGCCCCGCTCATTCAGTTTGGCCACATAGCCCCAACGCTGGGCCAGGATCTCCACCTGGATGGCGCCCTCTTGGAGGAGCTTGCCGTCGGGTTTGGCCAGCCGGAGGCGCAGCACCTGGTTCAGGTGGGCCTTGACCCGTTCCGGGTGAACGCTGATGCCCACCAGGTAATCGGGCTCCACCTGCATGGTCTTGGTGGCGGTGGCCGCCCGGCCGTCAAAGTCCACCACCGTGGCCAGCACCAGCAAACCGTTTTGGCCGCTCAACACCTGGCGGTCCAGGGGGAACTCCAGGA
>JAQTXE010000036.1:12125-20907 GCA_028688935.1 Syntrophales bacterium | reverse complement strand
TTAATTTCTTTTCTTTTCCAAGCGGATTTACTAAAGCCATCTATCTTCCTCCTCGGGATTTGTGTTTTATCAAAAGTCTTTCATTTTAATGGAGAAATGTGAAAAATTTCACATGCCATCCAGATTCTCAGGTTAATTCATATCTAAAATCTTGTCAATAAATTTTTCGCAAATTTTATATTTCTCTTCCCTCCCCCGCAACCCCATCATTCCTGAGCCCCAGCCATGAGACGGTAGATCACGGTGGGTTCCCGGCGGCCTCGCAATACCACCGGCGGCAGGGCCTGAAAACTGAACTTCCCGTGCACCTCGCTGTAGGTAGCTTCACTCACCAGAATTTTCGCATCCACCTCCTTGGTCAGTTCCTGGAGCCGGGCCGCCACATTGACCACGTCGCCGATGACGGTGAAATCCATGCGTTTATCAGAACCGATGTTACCGACAATGGCCTCCCCGGTATTGATGCCGATACGCATGCCTTGAATGGGGGTAAGCCCCGAAGCCCGCATCTCTTGCAGGCGGCGCTGCATGGCCAAGGCGCAGGCCACGGCCTGGGACGCGGCTTCAGGAATCTCCACCGGCACCCCGAAATCCGCCATGAGGGCGTCCCCCAAGAATTTGTCCAGGGCTCCCTGGTGTTGAAACACCAATTCTACCATCTCCGTAAAAAAGGTGTTGAGCACCTCCACCACCTTCTCCGGCTCCATTTTCTCCGAAAGGGCGGTAAACCCCTGGATATCCGCAAAGAGAACCGTGACTTTGCGGCGTTGGCCGCCTAATTGCAGCAGACTGGGATTGCTCAGAATATCAGCGCACATCTGGGGGCTGACGTAACGGGAGATGGTGTCCCGGAGCAGATGTTTTTCCTCATAAAGCCGGAGGCGGCTCCTTAAAGTGGCCTCATGGCCCGCCTCCTCCTGGGCGATTTCCTTGAGCAGCCTCTTTAACTCCGGGTCGTCGGTCCCTTCCGCCAGGGCCAGGTAACTTTTCCGGGCTTCCAACTCGTGAGAGATGGCCAACTCGATGGCCTTAAATATATCTAGCTCCATGTCCAGAACTCCTCATCGGTTCAGATTGTTATCCTGATAAATTAACCATCCATTCCTGTCAGTTCACTATGATAGAAAATAAATTTAAAGATTGGCCCTGATTGGGGGGAAAAAAGTTGGGTTCTCCGGGTGCCTGCGCGAAAATTTTTGCAGTAGGATCAGCAGATAATTCTGTCCAGGATTAATCAACCCCAGGGAGATTATGACATGACCTCGCCGGTAAAGATAGAGATAGTGGTCTATGACGCGCCCGCAACCCGGGCCGGAGACTGCGGTTGCGGCTGCGGCGGACATCATCAGGAACAGGAAGCCGATCCCCTGGCCGGGGCCAATATGGAACTGCAAACCCGGGCTCTGGCCCTGACCCTGGAGGCAGATTTCCCCGGCCGGGTGCAGGTGGAATATATCAACGTCCTCAAGGACCCCCGGGGTCCCAGCCTGCCCCAGACCCCTCTACTTTGCTCCCTGGCCTACCCTTCCCCCCTGGTGTACATCAACGGCCACGGGCGTTTTGCCGGGTCGCTCCCCGCGGAGCGCATCCGGGAGGAAGTGGGGAAGCTGGTGGCAAAAGAGCAGTGAAATGATGAGAGAGCATCTGCCCCCGGGATGATGCTGTCACAAAAAGCTCCAGGTTCCGGGTTCCAAGTTATTGCCGGGTACACACTGCCCATCATGGTAAAAATCCTCCCCCTTTCCCCCTTAGAAGCAGGAATTTTTTTCCCGGACAATAACGCCCCTCTCCCTCTTCCAACCCCATTATTACACTAATTAATCCAATTAATTAAGATAGATAGCCAATGGTCCACTTGTTGCATGATAGAGCTGAAAAATGTCTTTTTAACCGGAGGCGTGAGCTATCTCGGTGCGCCGGGCGCACTCCACATAAACTTGAACCTGGAACTTTGAACCTGGAACTCTTCGAAGGAGAGGAGAAATGAAGGTAGTCATTCTGGCCGGTGGTTTGGGGACCCGATTGGCAGAGGAGACCGAAGTCAAACCCAAGCCCATGGTGGAGATCGGTGGGCGGCCCATCCTGTGGCATATCATGAAGCTCTATGCCCATTACGGCTGTAATGAATTCCTGGTGGCTTTGGGTTACAAGGGCGACGTCATCAAGCGCTTCTTCCTGGATTATTACCGGCTGAACGGCAGCATGACCGTCAACCTCTGGAACGGCGATGCACTCATGCACCACAAGAAAACCGAGGACTGGACGGTACACCTACACGATACCGGCCCTGCCACCCAGACTGGCGGCCGGGTCAAGCGCCTGGAGCCCTATTTGAAAAATGACACTTTCATGGTGACTTACGGGGACGGCGTCAGCAATGTGAACCTGCAGGAACTGCTGCAATTTCACCGCTCCCACGGTCGGTTGGCCACGGTCACCGCGGTGCGACCCCCGGCCCGTTTCGGGGGGCTGATCTTTAACGGCGATATGGTGGCCCAGTTCACGGAGAAACCCCAGATCGGCGAAGGTTGGATCAACGGGGGATTCCTGGTCTTTGAGCCGGGGGTCTTCCCCTATTTGCATGGAGACTCCGCCATCCTGGAAAAAGACGTTCTGGAACGATTGGCCGCGGAGGGGGAACTGGCGGCCTATCGCCATGACCATTTCTGGCAATGCATGGATACTTTGAGGGACGTGATCCTCCTGGAAAACCTTTGGAAAGAAGGGAATCCTCCGTGGCAGGTGTGGTCATGAAATCAGGCCAATCATCTCTTTTCTGGCAGGATCGACCTACCCTAGTTACCGGGGCCACCGGTCTTTTGGGGAGTTGGCTGGTGCCCCGGCTCCTGGACCAAGGTGCCGAAGTGGTCTGCCTGGTGCGGGACTGGGTCCCCCAGAGTGCATTAATCGCCACAGGTTTACTTGACCGGGTCAAGGTAGCCCGGGGCGAAGTCCAGGATCAGGCCCTCCTGGAAAGAGTGCTGGGAGAATATGAGGTTGACACCGTCTTCCATCTGGCCGCCCAGACCATCGTGGGGATCGCCAATCGTAATCCGGTGTCCACCTTTGCCTCCAACATCGGCGGCACCTGGGCCGTTTTGGAGGCCTGCCGCCGCAGCCCCGGGGTGCGGCAGATTGTTTTGGCTTCCTCTGATAAAGCTTATGGCGAACACAACGGCGAACCCTACAAGGAGGAGAATCCTCTGCAGGGACGCCATCCCTACGATGTCTCCAAGTCCTGCGCCGATCTCATCGCCCAGTCTTACGCCGCCACCTACGGCCTGCCGGTGGCCGTCACCCGCTGCGGCAATTTTTTCGGCGGCGGCGACCTGAACTGGAACCGCCTGGTGCCCGGGACCATTCGCTCCATCTTCCGGGGACAGCAGCCGGTGATCCGCTCCGATGGCAGCTATGTCCGGGACTATATCTATATCGAAGATGCCGCGGCCGCGTATATGTTGTTGGCGGAAAGATTGGGGAAAGATCCCGGCCTGCGGGGCCAGGCCTTCAATTTTGCCCACGATACCACCCTGACGGTCCTGGAACTGACCCAGCGCATCCTGGAACTCATGGGCTCCGATCTGTCGCCTGACGTCAGAAACGAAACCAGCAATGAAATTCTTTTTCAGAGCTTAGATGCTTCCAAAGCCAGACAGACGTTAAACTGGACGCCCCTGTTCTCCCTGGACGCGGGGCTGGAAAAAACCATTGCCTGGTATGAAAGATTCCTGGGGGTTTCCGGATGACTGCCACCGCGCCGGTTTGCCGCTCCTGCGGTTCTGAGAATTTGAGCCTGGTCCTGTCCCTGGGCCGCATGCCCCTGGCCAACGCCCTCTTGGCCGCCGACCAATTGGCGCAGGAGGAGGCCGCCTATCCCCTGGACCTGGCCTTTTGCCCCCAATGCTCCCTGGTACAGATCACCGAAACGGTGCCGCCGGAACAGCTTTTCCGGGAGTACCTGTATTTTTCGTCGTTTTCGGACACCATGCTACGCCATGCGGCTCATCTGAGCGGGTACATCGCCGAATCTCGGGGGCTTAACAGCCGCAACCTGGTGCTGGAAATCGCCAGCAACGACGGCTATCTGCTCCAATATTACCAGCAGCGGGGCATCCCGGTTTTGGGCATCGAGCCCGCCCTGAACGTGGCCCGGGTCGCCCAGGAAGAGCGGGGCATCCACACCTTGTGCGAGTTTTTCGACGCCACCCTGGCTCAGGACCTCCGGCTCCAGGGGATCAAGGCCGACGTCATCCATGCCCACAACGTCCTGGCGCACGTGGCGGACCTGAACGGCTTTGTTGAGGGGTTGGGGATTCTCTTGGACGACCACGGCGCCGCAGTCATTGAAGTCCCTTACCTCAAGGACCTCATCGATCATTGCGAGTTCGACACCATCTATCACGAGCATCTTTGCTATTTTTCCCTCACCGCCCTGGACCGCCTCTTTCAGCGCCGCGGCTTGATTATCTTTGACGTGGAACGGGTCCCTATTCACGGCGGTTCCCTGCGCCTGTGGGCCGGCAAGGCGGATAAGGTTCAGCCCGGAGAGCGGGTGCGCTCGCTCTTGGCGGAGGAAAACGCCTGGGGGGTAGACCGGGAAGAGTTCTATCAGGAATTTGCCCGGGGAGTGGAGAACCTGAAGTGTTCTTTGAACCGCCTGCTCAAAGGCCTGAAGGAAGATGGACGGCGGCTGGCGGCCTATGGGGCCGCGGCCAAGGGGAGCACCCTTCTCAACTTTTGCGGCATCGGCCAAGATACTTTGGATTTTGTGGTGGATCGCAGCACTCATAAACAGGGCCGCCACATGCCCGGAGTGCGTTTGCCTATCCATCCGCCCGCCAGGTTGCTGGAGTCTCAACCCGATTACGTCTTGATGCTCACGTGGAACTTCGCCCCGGAAATCCTGGAGCAACAGCGGGAATATCTCCAGCGTGGCGGACGGTTTATCATTCCTTTGCCGGAGATGCATATTGTCTGAAGTGGGAGGGATGCTGAAAAGACCCTCCAATCTCCAGGGAGTTAATCATGATCTTCACCGAGTTGCGTTTGCCGGGAGCATTCCTGATTCATCAAGAAAGGGCTGAAGATGCACGGGGCTTCTTCGCCCGCTTTTGGTGCACCCGGGAATTCGCGGCTCATGGTCTCAATCCAGCCCTGGTTCAATGCAACCTGTCGTTTAACGTCAAAAAAGGCACTTTACGGGGTCTACATTATCAGAAGGCGCCTAACGGGGAAGCCAAACTGGTCACCTGCTTTCAGGGGGCCATCTATGATGTGATCGTCGATTTGCGGCCGGATTCCCCCACTTACGGCCAGTGGCTGGCCGTGGAACTGACCGGGGAAAACCTCCTTTCCCTTTACATCCCCGAGGGGTTGGCCCACGGCTTCCAAACCCTGGAGGACCGGACCCTGGTCTTTTATCAGATGTCCGAGTTCTACCAGCCTGATTCTGCCATGGGTGTGCGATGGGATGATCCTCTATTTGGAATCGTATGGCCGATGGAAGTTACAACAATATCATCTAAAGATAATTCTTATTACAATATTATGCAATTATAATAAATTAATTTAATTTTTAAGAAAAAAGGATCATTTTTTATGCAAACTATTCCCGTTTATAATCCATTGATTGAACAGGATGAGATAAATGCAAGTATTGCAGCATTGGAATTGGGTTGGTTGGGGATGGGAAGCTATGTTAATAAGTTTGAGTCGGCAATAAAAGAATTTATAGGGTCTTCTGATAGATATGTTGCCGCAGTCAGCACAGGACACGCCGCATTGCATTTGGGCCTTTTAGTAGCCGGAGTGGAGCCTGGTGATGAAGTTATTACGCCGGCATTTAACAACATTGCTGATTTTCAGGCTATTATTGCGACCGGGGCTGAGCCGGTCTTCTGTGATATTGATAACGATACCCTTTGTATTGATATTAAAAAAGCCGAGAAAATGATTACTAAAAAAACAAAAGCGATTATCGCCATGGATTATTTTTGTTTTCTATGTGATCACTCTGGCGTAGCTGAACTGGCAAACAAGTATAGCTTGCGCGTCATCCATGATGCCGCACACTCCTTCGGCTCAAAGTACCAGGGTAAAATGATAGGGAGCTTTTCCGATATCTGCATGTTCAGTTTCGATCCGGTGAAAAATATTACTTGCATTGATGGTGGCGCTCTGGTCCTGCGGTCGGAGCCGGAATTGCAGATGGTTCAAGAAATGCGTCTCATTGGCATGGGCCAACCCGCCAGCGTTATGTATCAAAATAAACGGGCTTGGACTTATGATGTACGTAGGATCGGTTTTAGATACCACATGGCCAATCTTCATGCAGCAATAGGTTTGGCGCAGTTATCCAAGATGAAGAAAATTTCTGAAACCAGACGCGCTGCTGCCAGATTTTATAATGAAAAATTGAGCCAGGTCCCAGATCTGAATGTTCCCCCCACGGATTTTACCGATATCACCCCTTTCATGTATTTCGTTAGAGTTCCGGCAGATAAGCGTGACGCCCTTAGGGCTCACCTTGCCAACCAAAAAATTGATACCGGCATTCATTGGCAGCCCGGCCACTGGTTTACACTCTTTAAAGATTGTCGGAGAGATGACCTCTTAGTTACAGAACAAATAAGTAATGAAATCATTTCCTTGCCACTGCATTCTTGTATGTCGTTGGAATCGGTCGATAGGATTGCCAAATCCATAATTTCTTTTTTTGGAAACTCATAATGCAAAATAATTCAATTGGATGCCGTCTCGTTGCGGCACTGAAAGCCACAACTGGAAAGTCTGGTGTTTCTCTCATTATACCCGTGGGGTCTCCGCCATCGGCTTTTCTTAGGCCAGTTGCCACCCAAAAGGAGTTTATTAACTTAAATGATGTACATTACTTGACTAGTTGGCGTAATCATTTCGTTAAAGCTTTTCTAACAGAATTTCAGGCAACTGAAAGTCGAACCACCCAATGGTTAGTTGAAACGGTGGGGCCGAATAGTGGAAAAATCTTGTTCATGGTTGATGATTTAAATAATAGTACCTTTGGTTACATGGGTTTAGATTATATCGATTGGAATACCAGATATGGGGAGGCGGATGCAATAGTGCGCGGTGGAGATGCTGCTCCCGGTGCTATGAAGCTTGCGTTGAGAACATTATTATTCTGGGCACAAGGGCAATTGGGTTTGCAAAAATTGGGCGTTCGAGTACGTTCTGATAATACTGCCATTGAATTTTATCAAAAAGTGGGATTTCGCGAGGTTAAACGCGTTCCACTGCGAAGGGTGGAGGATCCGGGAATAATTCGCTGGGTGGAAGATAGTTCAATAAAAGATGACAAATTATCTCTGGTGTATATGTCATGGACAGAAAGGAACCAGCATCCATGATCGGTTATCAACAGACTGAGATGGGTTTGCAATAATGAAAAAACTCGAAATCGATTTCCTGACCAGCCAGGTCACGGTTTTTGGAGAGGAGTCCTCCTCCAGTTTTTCTATAGGAACCCAAGAGGCCTTCTCCGCTATCTCAAACGCATGGTTGCGATCAGGATGGGATACCAAATATGTCTACACTTTCACCTGGATGGGCCGTCCTATCATCCAATTGCCGGAAGATATGTTCCGCGTCCAGGAGGTTATTTACCGCGTTAAGCCTGACGTTATCATTGAAACCGGAATCGCCCATGGTGGATCACTGATATTCTATGCCGGCTTATGCAAGATGATGGGGCGGGGCCGGATCATAGGCATTGATATTGAAATACGCCCTCATAATCGTAAGGCGATTGAGGAACACGAGTTATTTGAATATATCACCCTCATTGAGGGCAGTTCTATTGATGAAAAAGTTGTCTCAAAAGTGAAATCCCTGGTGAAGCCGCAAGAAAAAGTATTCGTAATGTTAGATTCGAATCATTCCAAACAACACGTGTTGGCAGAGCTTACCGCTTATGCCGATCTAGTGTCGATCGGCTCTTATATTGTGGCTTCCGACGGCATCATGGCGAACCTGGTGGGAGCGCCGCGCAGCAGTCCTGATTGGAGTTCGAATAATCCCCAGGCCGCGGCCCTCGAATTTATCAGACAGCGCCGGGAATTTGAGATGGAACAACCGCCATGGTTGTTTAATGAAAGCCATCTTACTGAAAATGTTACTTACTGGCCGGATGCTTGGCTGCGCAGAACCCGTTAATCATTGATAGAATTTATATATTGGGGATTGTTACCAGCAATAAAGAGAAAGTAATTTTTAAGATTAACTTTAAATATTGCCGTTTTTTACAAATCATAACTCTTCAATCGGTTCGGAGGATTGATTGTGGCCGCGAACAAACCCTTAATAAGTATCGGTATGCCCGTTTATAACGGCGAGAAATTTCTCCGCCAGGCTCTGGATTCTTTATTGGCCCAGGATTATAGAAATTTTGAGCTGATCATCTCGGACAACGCCTCCACCGACAACACTGCCGACATTTGCAGGGAATATGCTGCCCGGGACCACCGTATCCATTTTCACCAGAATGACAGGAACCGCGGGGCAACTTATAACTTTTCCCGGGTTCGAAATTTGGCTTCCGGGAAATATTCCATTTGGGCCGCGGATCATGATCTGTGGCATCCCACCTTAATTACCAAATGTGTGGAAGTTTTAGAAAATGATCCTGAGGTAGTCCTGGCTTATCCCCGGGGGGTGAGGATTGATGTGGCCAACAACCCCCTGCATTTGTGCCACAACCAGATCGATACCAGGAAATTATCTCCCCCAGATAGATTTCGCCGTATTA
>JAQTXE010000036.1:0-12115 GCA_028688935.1 Syntrophales bacterium | reverse complement strand
CCGTATTATTTGGGACTTGCAGGGAGGTGACCCCTTTTATGGTTTGATGCGCACTGCCGTCATCCAGGCCATGGAACAGGAGAACGCACCACTATGGGCTTCAGATCAGTGGTTTTTGGCGGCTCTGGCCCTTAAAGGGACCTTCGCCCAGATCCCTGAGCCTTTGTTTTACTGGCGCGTAATTAGCGACGAATCCTTAGCATATCGGCAAAAAACAGTGCCCCTGACCCTGAATCTGGACAAGGGCCAGGCCCTGGTCCATCTGGAATTGCCCCAGCTCTGGCGCCTCTTTGGTGAAGGCTGCCTGGATACCATTGACTCCAGCTCTTTGTCTGACCAGGAAAAAGCAGAGCTTAAGGCCGACACCAAGCGTTGTTTCGTGACACGCTATGGGGTCAATTGGGAAGAAGAGCTGCCCACGAGGCAATCTGAAACCAAGCCCCGGAAAAAGGGGGCAAAGGTTCTTCTCACCACTTCCGCGGCTCCGTGCCAGACGCCTTTTTCCACCACGGAAAAACGGCCGCCCATTGGGCTGGGGTTTTTGATCTCGGTGCTGAAAAAAGCGGGGCACGAAGTCTTTTTTATCGATAATTATTTGCAGCCCAGTAATTTTCTGGAAACGGATTATTTGCAGAAAAATAAAATTGATTTCGTGGGCATTTACGCTAACACCATCTGTTACCAGGACACCCGGCGGATGCTGTATAGACTGGAATATCTCCGGCAAACCGGCCAGTGGCAGGGAAAAATTATCGTCGGCGGGCCTCATACCAGCGTGGCCCTGGATACCATCCCCGGGTTCGTGGACTATGTGGTTCAGGGGGAAGGAGAGCAGGCCATCCTGGATATCGTGGAGGGCCGGGTGAGTGAACGGGTGGTCAAGTGCCGGCGCCTCGCCAACCTGGACGAGCTGCCCATGCCGGCCTGGGATTACTTCGTCGATCTGCCGTACAACTGGGGCGCGGACTGGTTTGACGACAAACCCGTCTTCACCATGAATACCAGCCGGGGCTGCCCCTTTAAATGCACCTTCTGCTCCGTGGGCTCCATCTGGGGCCGGAGATACACCTATTTCAGCGCGGCCCGCATCGTGACTGAGATCGAACATCTCATCCGGGAGTATGGCGCCAAAGGCATCTATTTCCGGGAGGACAACTTCACCGTCAATAAGAAACGAACGGTGGAATTCTGTAATCTGCTTCTGGAAAAGGGGATCAAGATTTCCTGGGCCTGTGAAACCCGGGTGGACACCCTGGACCGGGAACTGTTGGACCTCATGGTCAAAGCCGGCCTGAAGGCCTTTTATTTCGGGGTGGAAAGCGGCTCCCAAAGGGTTTTGGACTTCCTGCAGAAAGGCATCAACGTGGCCCAGACCAAGCAAGCCTTTCAGCTTTGTCATGAGTTCGGGGTCAAGACCGCGGCCAGCGTCATTGTAGGCGTCCCCAGCGAGACCCCCGCGGAAATCCAGGAAACCATCGCCCTGATCAGCGAAATCAAACCCAGTCTCTGTTGGTTCAATGTTTTTGTGGGCATTCCCGACAGCACGTTATACCGCTACACTTTGGAAAATAAACTGCATGAATTCATCGACGACCGAGGTCTGGTTTACCTTAAAGGCCACAACGACCGGGTCCAGGCCTTTTACGGCGGCCAGTGGGACGCCCGGGTGCCCGTGGCCCGGGACGGCCAGGGGCAGCCCAAGGTCAGCGTGGTCATGGCCGTGCATAACGGCGGCCCCTACCTGGAAGAGGCCATTAAGACCATCTTCCAGCAGACCTACCAGAATTATGAATTTCTCATCATCGATGACGCGTCCACGGATGGGACGGCCCAAACCCTGAAAAACCTGGACGACTTCCGGGTCCGGGTCATTACCAACCAGGAAAACCTGGGCCTCACCAGATCCCTCAACCTGGGGATCAGTGAAGCCCGGGGTGAATATATCGCGCGCATGGACGCGGATGATCTCTCCTTGCCCCACCGCCTGGAAAAGCAACTGGAGTTTTTGGAGAAACACCCGGTGCACGCCCTGGTGGGCACCCCGTACTATCAGATTGATGAGACCGGGGCCATTAAAGGTCTCGTCCAGGTCTTGACCGAAGACCGGGACCTGCGGGCCGGCCTGTTCCAGCAGAACTGGTTCGGACACGGCAGCGTCATGATGCGGAAAAAAGCCTTTGTCGAAGCGGGGGGTTATGACGAACGCTTCAAATACGCCCAGGACTATGACTTATGGCTGCGTCTGGCCGATGGCCATCGCCTGGCTAATTTGCCCGAGCCCCTTTACTGCTGGCGGTCGACTTCTTCCTGTATCTCCCGGGAAAAAGCCAAGGAACAGCAATATTTTGCCCGCCTGGCTCAAAAGAGGGCCCAGGAGAGGCAAAATCAAGCATTGGGCGATGTCCGCCGGCAGATACCGGGGGCCTCGGAGCCGCCCCTGGTGTCGGTGATCGTGCCCACTTATAACCGTCCGGATACGCTGGTGGCCACCCTGCAAAGCATCCTCAACCAGACCTACCAGAACCAGGAAATCATCGTCATCAATGACTGCGGTCTGGACGTGGCCGGCATCGTGGACTGGTGCAATCAGCGGCAGAATATCAGCTATGTCCGGCATGACCGTAACCGGGGATTGGCCGCGGCCCGGAACACCGGCCTGAAATTGGCCCGGGGCAAATATATCGCTTATCTGGATGATGACGACGTCTTTTACCCCGATCACCTGGAGACCCTGGTGAACTTGCTGGAGACCAGCGATTTCCGGGTGGCTTATACGGATGCCCACCGGGCCCACCAGGTGAAGCAACGGGGCAGATATGTCACCACCCACAAGGACCTGCCCTATTCCCATGATTTTAATGCTGACCACCTGATCGTGGCCAATCAATTCCCGGTGCTCTGCCTGATGCATGAGAAGGCCTGTCTGGAAAAGGCCGGTCTCTTCGACGAGAGCCTGACCACCCATGAAGACTGGGATTTATGGATCCGGCTTTCCCTGCATTACCCCTTCCAACATATCAAGAAGGTCACCTGCGAGTTCACCTGGCGCCAGGACGGCAGCACCATGACCAGCCAAAAGGCCGCAGATTTTGTCCGCACCCTGGAGATCATTCATGCCAAATACCAGGAGCACGTCAAGGACCGGCCCCAATTACGGGCCTGCCAGCAGGAGTTTCTCCAGAGACAAAGAGCGGCATTAGGTATCTCACCTGCCGGGGCCGGGCAGCCCCCGTGCCAGTCCCAGGGGACCGGCGGTGCTCCGGAGGTCAGTCACGGACACTAGCGTTTCAGTTCTGCAACGATTTCTTATTTCCACAAAAACCAGTCTAAAGATTCTTTAAGAAAATATATTCAGGAGTTTTTTTTTCTTGTAAAGTGACATGGTATATGCAAACATTGTTTATACTTTATCCCTTATAGAATCGAATATGCCCCGAGGAAAAAACAAGCGGGCCGCAGGTGAAGGCGACCTTTTTCTGATAAATGAGGTCTCCCGCCATGTGAACCTGTCCCAGAAACGTATCAGGGAATATGAAAAAGAGGGTTTCATCAAACCCTTAAGGGAAAAGAATACCAACAATCGCCTCTATTCTTCCTTCGACGTCGCCCAAATCAACCAGATTAACCGCCTGATCCACGACCGGGGTTTTACCCTGGCCTGCCTCCGTAATCTGATGGTCCTGGCCCCGTGCTGGAATATCTTCGATTGCCAGCAAAAGGAGGACTGCCCCGCGTATAAACTCCCCTGGCGGCCCTGTTACGAAGTGCGGGAATACAGTGACACCCTCTGCAACGGCCCTTGCCAGCGGTGCGCCGTCTATCTCAACCGCTCCGTGCGGAAAGAAAAGATCCTGGATAAACCTTAAATCAGGTTACCTCTCTCTTCATCTTCCCTCCCGGCCCCAAAAGAATGAGATCAGAAGAAATTACCGGCGCGATTTTGGCGGGGGGCAGGAGCCGGCGGCTGGGCCGGGATAAGGTCTCCCTGCCGCTGGCGGGTAAGCCTTTAGCTTGGTGGGCGGCGGAGGCGATCTCCCCCTGGGTCTCGGAGTGTTGGCTGGTCACCAACCAGCCCCTGGCCCATGCGTCCCTGGGCCTGCCCCTGATCACCGACCTCAGGCCCGGGCAGGGGCCCCTGGGGGGGCTGGAGACGGCGCTGTTTTACGCCCGCACTCCCCTGGTGCTGGCGGTGGCGGCCGACACCCCCTTTTTGGCCGCGCCTTTGTTGGCGGCCCTGGCGGCCCGGGCCGCGGCCGGAGTCAAAACCGCCCTGGTTTGCCAGACTGACCGGGGCTTAGAGCCCTTTCCCGGGATCTATGCCGTCAAACTCCTGGCGCGGCTCACTACTTTCTTACAAGGTGATGACCGCCACGTCAGACACTTCCTGGAGCAGTGCCGCGCCCAGACGCTCAGCCCGGAGGAGGCGGCCCGTTTGGACCCCCAAGGCCGGAGCTTTTTGAACCTCAACACGCCGGAGGATTTTGAGGCCGCGGCCCGGCTGGCAGCGGCAGCTCCGGAACTCAGTCCTTCATCTTAAAAAAACCATTCCTTTGCCCCCTTCAGGCCCAGGTTGCACAAAACCCCATTGACAAGGCCGGGGTCCTTTAGTTATAAAAATAGCCGCGGTCCCATCGTCTAGCGGCCTAGGATATTGCCCTCTCACGGCAAAGACACGGGTTCGAGTCCCGTTGGGACTACCATTTTTAGAGATAAGTAGTTGATATCACTTAAATTGTTCGTTTCCCAACCGGGGAACGTTCCCCGTGTAGTGCGCACTGAGCAAGGCCTTCCCGTCTGAGCGCGTCAAATTCGGCACAAAACGGTTGTATTTTTCCAGGGTCACCACAGGACTCTTGTGCCCCAGCATCCGCGCCACCCAGTTGATGTTCTCTCCCACCGAAATGGCCAGAGTTGCAAACGTGTGTCGCATCTGGTAGGGCGGCCGGTAGCGGATGCCCAAGCGTTTCAGCATATGTACCCAGACCTGCCGGAAGAGCTCCTGGTCCACCGGGCGCTGCTTGTCATCCAGAAACACATAGCCGCCCAGCAGCCAACTGATGGCCTTCTGGGCCGTGAGCGCCTCTGCCACCGGCGGCAGTATGTCGATGTCCCGCAGGCTGCCGGCCGACTTGGGGATGCCCGTCTGCCGCAGCACCCGCCCTTCCCGGATCAGGATCTTGCCCCGCCGGAAGTCCACCCGGTTCCATTTTAAAGCGCCGGCCTCATTGGGGCGCCAGCCGGTCCAGAACCCGCAGGTCACGTAATTGACATACTGCGGGGCGTGCTGCCGGAACCCCTCGATGATCTCGTCCCGCTCCTCGATGTCGAAGGGATCGACATCGGTCAAGCCCTGGGCCAGGCGCCTCACCCCCAGGGTGGGGTTTTTCGGGATCACCTCATCTATGTAGGCCTGGTGGAACATCATGCGCAGCACCTTCATCATCTTGTCATTGATGGTGCTGGGCTCCAGGCCTTTGTCCACCATGATTCTCTGGAAGCGGCGGATATCCGCCCGGCTGATGGTGGACATCGGCCGGTCCTTAAAATACGGGTACAGGTGCTTCCAGAAGGCGCTCGTCCAATTGCGCCGGGTGCTCTCTTTCAGAACCTTGCCCGCCATCCAGTCGGCAAAATACTGGTTGAAAGGCAGGTCATCCCGACGGGTTGTGAAAGTCGTAATTCTCGCCCCGTGGGGGAAATGGTGTTCATACTGAAAGACGTCATTGTCGATTTCGGCCGTGATCAACTTCATGTATTTCACGGCCTTTTTCCGGTTCTCCGGGGTCGCCTCAAGCCCGGACGCTTCGGTGCATCTCACCCCCTTATAATAGAAGTCGTAATACAGGCGGCCCTTGATGTTGCGGACAGTTGCCATCAGCCCTCCTTGATCCACTCTTCAAGGGCCTGGACAGACAGCAGTACCATCCTACTTGATCTTTTGAACCAGTGCAACCCTTCCTTCAGGTCTCCCCGCATCATGAGATGGCGTATCTGACGCTCCGAAATCCCGAAGATCTCGGGTACCTGGCGAGGCCGGATATACAGAGGTATCCTTACTTTGCCCATAAGCGATTCTCAATGGATTTTGGGTTTAAAAGCGGGGGCAAGAGATGCCGGAGGCTTCCCGTTTGACTGGGTGCCGCTGGTCTTGATATGGCGGGCGAATTCCCGGCTGATAAGTGTTGCACTTGCATCTCCCTGCATGATCCTGAGCCTACTCACATCATATAGGGAGCAGAGATTCCGGCAATTCTACATTTGCTATGCTTTTGCTATGCCTTTTTATCCGGGGGCGGAAAGGCCCGGGTCCCATGGGCAGGAAGGTCGAAAGGGGCTCAATGCTTGGGCTGAAAGCGGCGGGAGAACATCGGTGAATCGCTGCACCGCGCCGGGAAGATGACTACTTTTTGTCGTCGATTGACTACATTTCGTAGTCGACTCTTCCAAGAGCTTTCTTTTTCATTCCATAATACCTTTTCACCAATTGGTGAAAATTCCAAAATGGCTGAAATCGAGATTAAATCGGTGGGGACTGACGAACTCTGATGGAGTAAAGCATTTGTTATCAAATTTGAAAAATGTTGCGGCGTGAAAGGCCTAAACTTAAAATTGCCGATCCTCTGAAACCCTTGATTTACGGACCTTTCAGAGAATGGAGGTTCACCCGGTGACCCCTGTTTGAACCCAACCTACTCACCAACCTACTCGCCCTCCCGGGGGGTCCTCCCAGCCTCTATTCTTGACCCCCTCTGAGCTTAAGCCAAATCGTTGCCAAAGTGTTGGGCTCCCAATCTCTACTCGCCCACATAACCCTAATTATGTTTTCTTTTTTCGTTGAGATAGCAATGCCTCAAGATCATTAAGAACCTCTGGCATCTCCAGGGCCGAAGAGAACTCGCTCACCCAGCGTCGCACCCGCCGCAGGTTAAGCTTCGGGTGAACCGCCAGTATCCCCTCAATGTCGGCCAAATCCTGGGGACGATGGGCCACCGCTTTCATGATGATCAGGTCCTCCGGAAGGGGCAGCGGCGCCTGGACATTGCCCAGTTCCATCCAGGTAGCCCGGGCTATGGCCTCTTTTTCGAAAGGCAGCGCCCCGAAGACAATATCGACATCGATACCGCTTTCCTGATGACGTACCAGGAGAACTTGGGTTTCTTTCGCAAAGGCCAGGGCATCATCACGGCGGGGGATAAAACCATGCTTTGCTCCTGCGGCTATAAACTCAGGCCATTGGCCTTGGTCCACCAGCACCAGCATGTCCACGTCCCGGGTCAGCCGGGGCCGGCCCATAAGAGAGGCGGCCAGGCCGCCGATTACCACTCCCGGAACCTTCCCGGCCTTGAGCCAGGCCATCAGGTCGCGCAAAACCAACAGCAGGGGCGCCAGGTCAGTCGGCTCAGGCATGATACTCCTTGCGCAGCCGGGCCCACCGGTCCCGAACTTGTTCCTCTTCTGCCGCCAAAGTCCCGGTCCATCCGAGCTTCCCCGCCGACGCCAGCAAAGCCGCTACCTGGCGAAATTTGTCGGCCACTGGTGTAGAGGCCAGTTCCTCAATTTCAGCGGCATTGACGATCTCCCACCTCTTCTTATATGCCTGGGCCTCTCCTTTGGTCAGGCGGCCGACTGAGACTTTGCCCGAGGTGGCTTCCATTTCCAAGAGCCGTTTCAAGAGAAAAGGTTGTGGCCGCCGCCGCCCGGTTTCCCACTGGTTGACGGTGCTGAAGGTAACTCCCACTGCGTGGGCGAAATGCTCCTGGGTCAACCCCAGCCGCTGCCGCAGACTCTTCACTAAAGCCGGAATATTAACAGCAGCCATACTCAATCATTCTCCGCTCTATTTAAAATAATATATTAATCGAAATATTTATTTTGTCAAAATCTTGGTTCTTTCTAAAAATTATTTTTGCAAATATGCAATTAAAATGCACAATTGCAAGAAAAGGATTCTATATGGCCTGGCGTTACCTCAAACGCTCATTGGAGCCGGTGCTTATCAGGACGACAGCGGAGTTTCCCGCAGTGGTCTTGACCGGTCCCCGTCAGTCCGGTAAGACCACCTTGCTCAAGCATCTCTTCGGCGAGACCCACGGCTACGTCTCCCTGGAGCCGCCAGACGTCCGGGCCGCGGCCGCGGCAGACCCCCGTGGCTTTCTTGCCTTCAATCCCCCGCCGGTGATCCTGGATGAAGTCCAGTTCGCCCCTGATCTGTTACCTTACATCAAGGAAGCCATAGACGCCCGCCGCCAGGAGCGGGGGATCTACCTGCTGACCAGTTCCCAGAACCTCATGCTCATGGCCCAGGGGACCGAATCTCTGGCCGGCCGGGCGGCCATCCTCAGACTTCTGCCTTTATCTCAGCGCGAAATCCAGGGAAAGCCGGAGAAGCCTCTGCCCTGGGAGCGGCCTTTGAGTCAGTCACCTTTGAAGGGGCCTTCTCAGCCGGACCTCTGGAAGGGTTTCCTGCGTGGCGGCTATCCGGAATTGAACGTCGAGCCGAACCGGGATATTGCCCTCTGGCATGCCAGTTATATGCAGACCTACCTGGAGCGTGACGTGCGCTCTTTGAGGCAGATCGGCGACCTCACCCTTTTCCAGAATTTCCTGCGGGCCCTGGCCGCCAGAAGCGCCCAACTCCTCAACCTGGCTGAATTAGCCAGGGACCTGGGCGTCGCCCTCAACACCGCCAAAGCCTGGCTGGCAGTCCTAGAGGCCACCTTCCAAGTTATTATTCTGCGGCCTTACTTCGCCAATGTGGGCAAGCGCCTGGTCAAGTCGCCCAAGGTCTATTTTTCGGACGTCGGCACCCTTTGCCACCTGACCAGCCTCAAGGACCCGGAACACGCCGCCACCGGCCCCATGGGCGGAGCCATCTTCGAAACCGCAGTACTCATGGAAATCGTCAAGACCATCGTTCACCGGGGCCAGGAGCCACAGATATATTTCTGGCGCACCGCAGCCGGCGCCGAGGTTGATATCGTGGTGGCCGAAGGCGGAGGGCTAATCCCGATCGAGGTTAAACTCTCCGCCACACCCCGGCCGGCCATGGCCCGCAACCTCACGGTCTTCCTGAAGGACCTGCAAGACGGTGCCACTCCCGGCTTCATCATCCACCCCGGCGAAGTCCGCCTGCCCTTGGCGCCAGGAGTCACGGCATTGCCTTTCAATGACCTTTGAGCCTTTCATTTCTCGAAATTATTTCTTTTATTTGCCAGCCTGTTCTATGTAATATTCCCCCCAAAAAGAAGGAAAAACTATGCAAATACCTGATTCGCCCATACTGAAGGCCATTTATGAAAGGCGCAGCATTCGACAATTTACGGATGAGTCGGTTTCCCGGGATTTGATCATGACCGCAATTGAAGCGGCTTCATGGGCTCCTTCAGGGCTTAACAACCAGCCCTGGCGTTTTGCGATTATCTGGGACAAGCCATTGCAAGAGGCTCTGGCCGCCCTCACAAAATACTCAAACATCCTTAAATCAGCGTTTGTCCTTATTGCCGTCTTTCTGGATAAAGAGGCTTCCTACGATTACACCAAAGATTGCCAGGCTGTTGGAGCCTGTCTGCAAAACCTGCTTCTTTCGCTCCATTCAATGGGTCTCGGAGCAGTTTGGATCGGTGAAATTCTCAGGAACAAGGATCGTGTCAACGAGACCCTGATTCTTCCTAATCGATTCGAGCTTATGGCCACTGTGGCTGTGGGGCAGCCAGCCCACCGGAACCAGAAGTCACACCGAAAGCCTATAGAGGAGCTGATTTTATTGGAAAAATAGGAAGTGCAATTGCTTTCAAAGTAGTTAAGTTCTTGAGAACTCTTGCAGGTTAAACGAACGAATATCTAATGGATGAAGGCGATGCGGGAATGGCATGAAGAATTCGAGGAATCGACTCCGGATTTTATCACCAGGCGAGTCCTGAGTCTTCTGAAGGGACGCAAAGTCAAGCTGGCCCCTTTTGCCCGCGACCTGGGTATTGATCCGGCCTTCTTTCACCGGTTTTTGAAGGGAAAGCGGCGCTGGCGGATGGACTACCTGGAGAAGGTGGCCGAGGGACTTGAGATGTCCCTGGAGGAACTCTTTACCATGCCCAAGCCTCAGCCGGAGGTATTACAGCCGATTATCACGGTAGTGGACGAGTACTCCAACCCCCCTGAAGGACTGAAAATCGATAAATATTTTGCCGTCCCCATGGTGGAAGGCCGCATCGCCGCTGAACATACCGAGGCCATCCCCGAAAATTATGTCACCTCCATGGTCTGGGTTTATAAGCCCGAAATCATCTGGCGCCAGCACCACAACCTAAGGGCCGTCAAGCTGCCCCACAATGCCAATTCTATGGAACCCACCATCCACCGTGGATCAATCGTCATCATCGATCCCGTCGCAAAAGCCATAACTAAAAACGCTATTTATGCAGTAAAGTTGGATGATAACGAGGGGGCCTGCGCCATCAGGAGGGTACAAGAGAACCGTAATTTTTGGTTTTTTTTATCGGATAATTTCAATTTTGAACCCATCATCCTGGAAGAGAAAGGAAACCCCAACCTCATCATCGGCCGAGTGATCTGGTCCTGGACAAACTGGTTAAGGTAGAAATAGTGTTAGTTCACCTCAGGCTTCTGGCTTCTCCATTTGCAGAAACCAGAAATGACCCTCCCCCAAAGGGCCCCAGAAGGATATGGATCATCCCTGCACTATTGCCGGCTTGTTGATAAGAGAGGGCTCTGGCAAGCAACTATAACTTTCATTCGTTCACCTCCTTAATCCATTCATAAGGCACAAGAGCATGGCCATCTGACCATGGTGGTTCTATTAGAGATTCTCTAAATCTATCACTTACTAAATTTGCATGTTCAAAAACAATAATCTGAAATTTTGGGGTTAGACTTTCACAAAAATCGAACAAAAAATCAAACATCCTATTCACAGCGACTAAATCTACATCCACCATCGTCATTCCATCTTCAGTTCCATCCAATGCTTTATAAATTTCTACGGAAGGGAAATATACCTGTGACGGCTGGTCAAGGACTACAAATCCTGGAACTGGACGATTTTCAGTTCGAAAGTGTTTGTGAAGCGCCAGCAATGTAATTAGATGGCACCCTAACCAATTTTTACCACCTCCAATTCGTTGCAGTGGGAAAGGCCGCCCTGGTCTATCCACCATAACGGTAAGCTTTTTGAGGTCAAACCTAAAGGGAAATTGGCTATGTTCCACCTCAAGTCGTTTGGCCCATTCGGACATGTCTTGGCCAATACGATTTAAATAGGAGGAAAGCAATTCCTCTTCTTCGTCGGCACTCATTTGCTCTTCTATGCGGGAAACGCGTTTTTGAGCTTCTTCTAAAGCGTTTCGGAGAACAGAATCCTCATGAACTACAGTTACAGTATCAAGATACAAGCTAATACGCCCAATTACCCTAGCTGCACGAGCATTCTTATCCCGGAGATCTTCGCCAGCGTCTTGCTCTGCGGCAACGGAATCTATCGCAAAACGAGTTTCATCAACAATCTTTTTAAGACGATCACGTTCCTCAAGTAAAGTTGTAATATATTCCTCTAGTCGAGGTCTTTCATTTTCTACGGAAAACAAATCATCTTGAAGACGTTGTAAACTATCTTTTATGTGCCTAACTTTTGGTATTGAATTACTAATATCAGAATTACAGAGAGGACAATAATGGCCATGCTCTTGGTCGTTATCGACGAATAACTCAATAGTCTGAAGCCGTGCTGATTGCTCATGAGCCTCACGAGAATATCCATGAGCCTCTCGAACAAAGCCTTCTGCAGTTTGTATTTTTTCGTTTATGTGACGTAACCTTTCAATATAATCGTCAAGGGTATCGCGGAGCTTGCTTAACCTCTCATCAGATGGTATCGGAGTAACGATTGGTTTCCAATCCAATAATGGTCTGAGAATTTTATGAATTTCGAGAGTAGTATGAGGAGGTTCTGAAGGAATAATGAGACCAACTTGAGCGGCTTCTTCTATGAGAGCGCGACCCCGCATAACGCCATGGGCTGCGATCATCTCTGATTCCTGCAACTTTTTTTCTGCTTGTTTCAGTGCCCGCCTTGCCAACCTACGTTCATTCATCAATTGAAGTT
>JAQTXE010000035.1 GCA_028688935.1 Syntrophales bacterium | reverse complement strand
CGGTAAAGGCTCCGGCGCTGCCCTCAGAATCATCCACGCATACCAACAATTTTTGCAATACCACCGGACAGGCCAAGTTTGGCAGCTCCATCTTTTCCCCCTGGAATCCGGATAATTTCAGGCGTATCAGCCGAAAAGATTATGACGCGGCCGCCGGGAAAATGCCAGGATTTTGTGGCAGGCATCCCGAAAGCGCAACCAGCCGGCGGACGATTGCTCCTTGGTTTCCGGCAGGTTGTATGAAGAAAACCCACCGCGCTTCTCCACTGGAGAGTTGGGCGGAGAGGGAGGCAAGCCAGAAATTTGTTGAACGACGTGAGATAGTGCCATATAATGTAATTATGTTCATAAAAGGGGGTGATTCCGGGTGTACCGGCCGATGATTGCCGTCAGCGTGCAAACTTGAATCCCGGGTGACCGCGAGTCAGGGCAGGGCTCACGATACCCATTAGGAAGAGCAGGGCGGGTCGCCTGGGACGCGGATTAATTTGGGTTAGCTTGGCAAGAACCGTATTTCCTTCCTCAGGTTAGAACCTCCTGGATTTCCTTCTTTTTTCGGCCAATTCAATCTCTCTCTCGAAAATTGCCTGAACTGTTGGGGATATTTTCGGATTTCCTTGCGGCTTATGGGTGTTGCTACCTGGCCGGGAAATCATTATCTATATTAGCAGATTAATCATCTTTTGAGCCAAGCAACGATTTACCAGTGAGCTTATGATATCAGAGAAGGTTACAATCGCTCCGGTGGGAGCGGTCATGGTAGTGGGCGGGGGCATCGCCGGGATGCAAGCCAGCCTGGACGCGGCCGCGGCCGGTTTCAAGGTCTACCTGGTAGAGCGGGACATCTCCATCGGCGGGGTTATGGCTCAGTTGGACAAAACCTTCCCCACCAACGATTGTTCCACCTGTCTAATTTCCCCCAAACTCATCGAAGTGGCCCGGCATCCGGATATCGAAATCCTGACCCAGGCTGAGATCGAAAGATTAGAAGGGGAGGCGGGCCGCTTCACCGTCACCCTCAGACGGGAGCCCCGCTACATCGACGCCTCTAAGTGCAACGCCTGTGGCGCTTGCGCCGAGGCCTGTCCGGTGTCGCTGCCCTCTAGTTTTGATGAAGGCTTGGGCCGGCGCGCCGCGGCCTACCGGCATTTTCCCCAGGCTGTGCCCTCCACCTTTGCCATCAAGAAATACGACCGGGCTCCTTGTGTCCGGGCCTGTCCGGCCAATTTGAGCGCCCAGGGTTACGTGCAGCTCATCAAGGCCGGCAAGTTTGACGAATCCTTAAAAATCATCCTGGATCGCCTGCCCCTGCCCGGCACCATCGGCCGCATCTGCCCCCATCCTTGTGAAAGCGACTGCCGCCGGCAGGAAGTGGACGAACCGGTGGCTATCTGCAGTCTGAAGCGCTTCGCCGCGGACCAGGCGGACTGGATCAACCTGCCGGTACCCGAGATCCTTAAGAAAAACCAGAGCGTGGCCATTATCGGGGCCGGACCTGCGGGTTTGAGCTGCGCCTACCACCTGGCCCTACAAGGGTACCCGGCGGTGATCTTCGAGGCCGCCCCGGCAGCCGGAGGCTGGCTGCGCTACGGCATCCCGGAATACCGCCTGCCCCGGGAGGTCTTGCAGCGGGAAGTGGACTATTTGCAGCGCCTGGGGGTGGAGATCCGCTATCAGACACCCATCGGCCCGGGACGGACCATCAACGACCTCCTCACCCGGGACGGCTTCGCCGCGGTCTTCCTCGGCGTGGGCGCCCAGGATTCGGTGCGCCTGCCGGTCCCCGGCGCGGAAGCCCGGGGCGTCCTCTGGGGGGTGGAATACCTCCGGGAGGCAAATTCCGGAGGGGCTTCTGCCGTAGAGGGACAAAGGGTGGCGGTCATCGGCGGCGGTAACGTGGCCATGGACGTGGCCCGGGTGGCCCGGCGCCAGGGGGCCAAAGAGGTTGCCATCATCGCCCTGGAGTCCCCGGAAGAGTTGCCCGCCTCCCCCTGGGAAGTGGAGGAGGCCCAGGCCGAAGGGATCGAGTTACTTCACCGCTGGGGACTCAAAAAAATCCTGGCCCCGGAGGGCCAGGTCACCGGCCTGGAACTCAAGGCCGTGGAGAGGGTTTTTGACGCCGAAGGCCGCTTTGCCCCCACTTACTTCGAGGAGCAAACCACCAGCCGGGAGGCCGACGTGGTCATCCTGGCGGTGGGCCAGAAGACCAATTTGCACTTTATCGAGCCCGCAGACGGCATCCAGCTCACCCCCCGGGGCCTGATCGAGACGGACCCGGATACTCTGGCCACCTCCCGGGAGGGCGTCTTTGCCGGGGGCGACGTGGTCACCGGCCCCTGGATCGCCATCGGCGCAGTGGCCGCGGGCCGGGAAGCGGCGCTCTCCATCGACCGTTATCTCCAAGGTTTGGACCTCCAGGCGGACCGGGAACCGCTCCTGCGTCCCCTGAAAGACGGGAATTGGGCGCCGATCCCGGATAAGCTCGCCAAAGCCGGCCGGGAGAAGATGCCGGAGTTGCCCCGGGAGGAATGGGGGCAGAGCTTCAAGGAACTCAACCTGGGCTTCACCGCGGAACAGGCCCGGCTGGAAGCGGAGCGCTGCCTCAATTGCGGCGGTTGCTCCGAATGCCTCCAGTGTGTGGAAGCCTGCCAGGCCGGAGCCATTGACCACCATCAGGCGCCTCGGACTGAAACTTTGGAAGTGGGGGCCCTGATCCTGGCCCCGGGATTTAGGACCTTTGACGCCCGCACCAAGGCGGAGTACGGCTACGGCCGCTACCCTAACGTCATTACCTCCCTGGAGTTCGAGCGCCTGCTCTCGGCCACCGGCCCCTGTGCCGGCCACGTGCGCCGCCCCGGCGACGGGGCTGAGCCCAAAAAAATCGCCTGGATCCAGTGCGTCGGCTCCCGGGACGCCTCCATCGGCCGGGAATACTGCTCCTATGTCTGCTGCATGTACGCGGCCAAGCAGGCCATCATCGCCAAGGAACACGACCCCGGGGTGGAGCCCGCCATCTTTTTCATCGACTTCAGGGCCCAGGGCAAGGGTTTCGACCGCTACTACGAACGGGCCCGGGACGTCCATGGAGTGCGCCTCGTCCGGGCCATGATCTCCCGGGTGACCCAAAACCCACAGACTCAAAACCTGGAGTTGAGCTACGTCGACGCCGACAACCGGGTGCAGACGGAAGAGTTCGATCTGGTGGTGCTCTCCGTGGGCCTGACCCCCCATCCCGCCACCAAACAACTGGCGGAGATTTGTGATGTCGCCACCGACAAGTGGGGGTTTGTGGCCAGTCCGCCCTTTAAAATGGTGGAAACCAGCCGGGAAGGCATCTTCACCTGCGGCGTCTTCCAGGCGCCCAAGGATATTCCGGAAACCGTGGGCCAGGCCTCCGCGGCCGCGGGCGCGGCCGCCATGCTCCTGGCCGAAGGCCGGGGCACTATGCTCTCCAAGGCCGAATATCCCCTGGAGCGGGACATCACCCAAGAAGAACCCCGCATCGGCGTCTTCGTCTGCCATTGCGGCATCAACATCGCCGGGGTGGTGGATGTGGCCCGGGTGAGCGAGTATGCCCGCACCTTGCCGGGGGTGGTCTATGCCGACCACTTAACCTTTACCTGCGCCACCGACTCCTTGGAGAAGATGCGCCAGGTGATCGAGGAGCAGGGCCTTAACCGGGTAGTGGTAGCCTCCTGCAGCCCCCGGACCCACGAGCCTCTCTTCCAGGACAACCTGCGCAAGGCCGGACTCAACAAGTACCTCTTTGAAATGGCCAACATCCGGGACCAGGATTCCTGGGTGCACCAGGGCAATCCGGAGCTGTCCACGGCCAAGGCCCAGGAACTGGTGCGAATGGCGGTGGCCCGGGCCGCGGTGTTGGAGCCCTTGTCCGAGCTGCCCTTCAGGGTGGAACAACGCGCCCTGGTTTTGGGCGGCGGCCTGGCGGGATTAACGGCGGCCCTGACCATTGCCGAAGCCGGCTTCGGGGTCTATCTGCCGGATATCCAGGAACGCTTCGGCGGCAGCCTGGCCCACAAGAAGTACTATACTTTAGAGGGTTACGCCATCCAGCCTTTTATGCAGGAACTGGTGACCCGGGTGGAAACGCACCCCACCATCCGCTGGTGGGAGGATGCCAGGATCACCGGCTTTTCCGGACACCTGGGAAAATTCCGCTGTGAACTGGAGTCTCCCATGGGGAAGTGGACCGTGCAATTCGGGGCCGTTGTCATCGCCACCGGCGCCAGTGAATACCGGCCCAAGGAATACCTCTACGGGGAACACTCGGGAGTCCTCACCCAATTGGAGTTGGAAGACCGGCTGGTGAACCAGCCCGGAAGCCTCGGCGCCGCCCCCACGGTGGTGATGATCCAGTGCGTGGGCTCACGCTCGCCGGAGCATCCATACTGCAGCCGGGTCTGTTGCGGCGAAGCCGTTAAAAACGCCATCAAAATCAAGGAACTCCGGCCCCAGGCCCAGGTCTTCATCCTCTACCGGGACATCCGCACCTACGGCTTAAAAGAGATTTACTACAAAAAAGCCCGGGATCTGGGGGTGCGCTTCATCCGCTTTGAGCCGGAGGCCAAACCGGAAGTGGCGGCCCACGGCGAGGCCCTGGAGATTACCGTCTTCGACCAGAATCTTAAGAGCCCCGTTAAGATCGCCGCGGACCACCTGGTCCTGTCTGCGGCCATCCGGCCGCACCCGGTCTCCCGGGAGATCTCCAGGCTATTAAAGCTCCCTGCGGACCCCGACGGCTTTTTCATGGAGGCCCATTTGAAACTAAGGCCCCTGGATTTCGCCTCCGCCGGCATCTTTCTCTGCGGCTTGGCCCACGGCCCCAAGTATTTGGAGGAAAGCATCGCCCAGGCCCAGGGGGCGGCGGCCCGGGCCTTGGGGATTCTGGCCCAGAAAGAGATGTTCGTGGGTGGCGCGGTGGCCCGGGTCGATCCCGTAAAGTGCGCCATCTGCCTTACCTGTATGCGCACCTGTCCCTATGGGGTGCCCAAGGTCAACCAGGCGCAAGGAGTCATCACCATCGACCCGGCGGCCTGCCAGGGCTGCGGCAATTGCGCCAGCGCCTGTCCCCGGAAGGCCATTGAAGTGATGCACCATCGGGATAAGCAGTTCTTGGCCAAAATCAGCGCCCTGGAAGCGGCAGAAACCGAGGATCAGGCGGCAAGTTAGCGGTCAGCTTAAAGAAAAAGCTGAAAGCTGAGCGCTGAAAGCTAAGCAAGCAGCTTTATCAGGGAACTTAAAATGGAATTCACCCCGAAAATATTGGCCCTGGTGTGTACCTACTGCACTTACACCGCCGCGGATATGGCCGGCTCGGCCCGGATGCAATATCCCGCCACCGTGCGCATCGTTAAATACCTGTGCACCGGGCGGATCGATATCCTCCATATCCTGAAAGCCTTTGAAGCCGGGGCGGATGCGGTCATGGTCAGCGGCTGCGAAGCGGGTAGCTGCCATTTCCTGGAAGGGAACCTCAGGGCCCGGGAGCGGGTGGAGTACGCCCAGAAATTACTGGAAGAGGCGGGTTTGGATGGCCGTCTGGAGATGTTTGAGGTCGCGGCCTCTGACGCCCCCAAATGGGTGGCCGCGGTCAAGGAAATGACCCAGAGGGTGGAGGCCCTGGGGCCCAGCCCCTTAAGGCGGGGAAAGCACCTCCATCCCGAAGTGGTGGAACAATTGGAGAATATGGTGCAGCCATGATTATTGCCGAACGAAAACCTTTTGCCGAAATCAAGGCCATGGTGGCCCCCTACAAAAAAATCCTCATCGTCGGCTGCGGCACTTGCGTGGCCGTCTGCCTGGCCGGGGGGGAAAAAGAGGTGGGGCTGCTGGCCTCCCAATTGAGACTGGCCCTGGGACTGGAAGACAAGCGCCTGGAAATCGGGGAAATCACGGTGGAGCGCCAGTGCGATATGGAATTCCTGCGGCCCTTGTGTGATTTCACCGCGGACTATGAAGCCATCATCTCCCTGGCCTGCGGCGCCGGGGTGCAGTTTCTCAAGCAATTATGCTCCCTGCAGCCCATCTTTCCCGGGGTGAACACCAGTTTCATCGGCGTCAATAACGATGTGGGCTTTTACACGGAACGCTGCCGGGCCTGCAATAACTGCTACCTGGGGGTCACCGGCGGCATCTGCCCGGTGACCATGTGCCCCAAGGGGCTGCTCAACGGCCCCTGCGGCGGCACCATCCAGGGCCACTGTGAAGTGGACCCGGAGAAGGAATGCGCCTGGTCTAAGATCTATCACCGCCTGGAACTGGAGGGCAGCCTGGACAACATGCGGCGGATTATGCCCTTGCACCCCTGCGATCGGTCTACTACGCCGGGGACGGTGATCCACCCGGCGTTTAAGAAGAGGTACGGCACCAATGAGTAAGCTCCGGGAGACCTTGGAAACAGGCGCTTTCGCGGTAGTGGTGGAGCTTAAGCCGCCCAAGGGCACCGCGGTGGCGGATATGCTGGCCCCGGTCAACGCCCTCAAAGGGCGGGTGGCCGCCTTCGCGCTGCCGGATAACGAGCACGCCCGGATGCGCCTGGCTTCGGTGGCCGCGGCCCGCCTGGTGCAGGAGGCGGGGGGTGAGCCCCTGGTCAACCTCACCTGCCGGGACCGTAACCGTCTGGCCCTGGAAAGCGATTTACTGGGGGCCGCGGTCCTGGGCCTGGAAAACCTCCTGCTGTTGAGCGGCGACTATGTCACCCTGGGGGACCATCCCCAGGCCAAGCCGGTGTATGACGCCGACTCGGTGCAACTCCTGCAAATCGTCCAGGGCCTGATGGCGGGCCAAGACAGCGCGGGCCAGCCGTTAAACGGCAATCCCGCGTTTTTTCCCGGCGCGGTGGCCATCCCGGAGGCCGATCCTCTGGCGCCCCAGCTCCTTAAATGCGCCAAAAAAATTGAAGCCGGGGCCCAGTTCTTGGTCACTCCGCCCATCTTCGACCTGGAGAAACTACGCCAATTCCGGGAGCATCTGCCCCTTAACCCGGTGAAGCTCCTGGCCGGCCTCAAGGTCCTGGGAGCCGAAGAGACGGCTTTGGCGGCCGCGGGGCAATGGCGCAAGGTCTATTCCCTGCCGCCGGACCTGGTGAGCGAGCTGGCGGGGAAAGAACCGGAAGAAGTCCTGGCCCTGGGAGCGGCCGCGGCCGGCCGTTTATTGAAGCAGATTAAGGAAGAAAGACTGGCGGACGGCGTCTATCTCAAGGCCAAAGGCAGGACGGACCTGTTGACCAAGATCTTGGAGACTGCGGGATGGTAATACCAGGGAAAAGGTTTTTGCTGAAAACTAAAAGCCATGGAAGATTACAATAAATTCTCCGCCGTCATCCTCGGCGGCGGCATCGCGGGAATAACTGCGGCCTTAGAGCTGGCCCGCCTCGGTCATGATGTGGCCCTGGTGGAAAAGACCCCGTTTTTCGGGGGCCGGGCTGCGCAGTTATGCTGCAAAGCCACTGATGCCTGCCAGAAATGCGGCGCCTGTCTGGTGGAAGGCCGCCTCACAGCCCTGTTTCAGGAGCCCCGGATCAGCCTCTATGCCCAGACCGAATTGCTGGAGAGTTCCCGGACTAACGGCTTTTTTCAGCTACGCCTCAAACAGCAGCCCCGGGTGATCAATCCGGAGCGTTGCGTGGACTGCGGTCTCTGCCAGGATGAATGTCCCGCCGCGGCCCAAGGGGCCATCATCACCACCGGCGTCACCCGGAATCACCCCCGGTACGCGGTGAACCCCGCGGCCTGCCTCTTTTTCCTGGACGGCTCCTGCCGGGTTTGCCAGCAGATCTGTCCGCCCACGGCCAGGGCTATTGATTTGGACCAGCAGGAGGAAATTATCGACCTCGAGGCCGGCGCGGTCATCGTGGCCACGGGCTACCGTCCCGCTGATCCGGCCTGCCGCCCCCATTACGGCTATGGCCGGCACCCTCAGGTCATCAGTGGGGCGGAACTGGAAGAGAGGCTCCGGTATGGCCAAGGGTTGGCCGGGTCTGATGAAGAAATTCCCCGGCGGGTGGCCTTCATCCAATGCGTGGGCAGCCGGGACAAGGAACATGCGTATTGCTCCCAGGTCTGCTGCGCCTATACCCTGCGGCTGGCCCGGCTTCTGAAGCACCGGCAGCCGGAGGCCGAAATTACCACTTTCTACATGGACCTGCAAAACATTGGCCGGGATGCCCCCCGGTTCCAGAGGGAGGCACTCCGGGAAATCAAGGTGGTAAGGGCCTTGCCGGGGGACCTCCGGGCCACGGCCGACGGCAGTTTGCGCCTGCGTTATCTGCAAGAGGAAAGCGCCGCCGCGGTGGAAGCCGACTTTGATTTAGTGGTCTTATCTGTGGGCATCGGCCCCGGGCCGGATAACGCCGCGCTGGCCTCCCTGCTCCAGGCGGAGTTAACTCCGGCCGGTTTTTTTCAGGCCGCCAGCCGGGAGCAGCCTTCCCAAACTTCCCGACCGGGCCTTTTTCTGGCCGGCACCGCCTCAGGTCCCAGGGACATCGCCGGGTGTATCACCCAGGCCCTGGCCACGGCCCGCCAGGCAAGCCAATATGTGAAAGAATTATGAGCATCGCACGCGATCTGGATATTATTCTGGCCCACGGTCCGGAGCTCTCCGCCAGCGGGATCGACTACTATAAACTTGGCCTCTGGGCCGCCGGCCTTCCTAAAACCCGCATCCTGGCCTTGAACCCCGCCCTTCCCCGGGAAGAATTGGCCCGGCGGCTGCGGGCTTTCCTTTATCACGGACCCAAACACCGGGTGCTTCTGGCCGCGCTGGAGCCCCAGCGGCGGGCCCTAAACATTATCCGCCTGCTCCTCGATGAGATCGGGATCAACCCCGAGTTTCTGGGAGTGTTGGACCTCCAGGAGGCCTTGGGCTATCTCGACCCCAAGACCTGCAGCCTCAAAGCCGAGACCCTCATCAGGATGGCTGCGATCATGCTCACCCGGGCCGAACCCATCGCCACCCAGGAGCTGACGGTGCCCTCCCGGGTGCTGGTGTATGGGGATTCCTTTGCGGCCATCAAAAGCGCGGTTGACCTGGCGGACCAGGAATATTCGGTGCTGTTGGGCTTCCCTGGCCCAACCTTACACCCCCTGGTCCCGGGGGTGGCGCTCACCCAGGCCCTAGGAGAGGAACTGCGTCAACTGGCCGCCCAGGCCCAAGCACATCCCGCCATCCGTCTGCTGCCCCAGGCCCGGATCCTGGCGGTTGAAGGGAGTGCGGGCAATTTCCAGGTGCGGCTTAAGACCCCTGAAGAGGTTCTGGAGGAGCAGGTGGGGGCCATGATCCTGGCGCCGGAGCTGGAGCTGAGGCCAGGGGATGCCATTGGAGCTCCTGCCTCCCACCCTCGGGTCCTGACCCAGACCAGGCTGGAGGAAATCCTGGCGGCGCCGGAGGAGGCTGGGGACCTGTTAGGTACCGGAGACGCTCCCTTACAGGTGGCCTTCCTGGGACCCGACTCCCACCCCCTGGCCCTGCGACGGGCCCTGGAAACGGCGAAAAAGTTTTTATCCCGGGACAACTGCCAGGTGCTGCTCTTTATCCGGGACGCGAAAGTGGGAGCTCCGGGATTGGAAGCGGATCTGGAGGAGGCCGCATCTTCCGGCCTTATCGTCGTCAAGCTGCCCGGGCTTCCGGCTCTCTCCCTGGAGAATGACCGGCCCCGCCTGCGTTTTTTTGACCCGGTAATGCACCAGGAAGAGAGCCTGGCCTGCGACCTGTTGGTTCTGGCCGAGGTTTACGGTCCGGGAGCCGCCAACGCCGGGCTGATCGGCATTCTCAACCTTTGGCCCAGCCCTCCGGGATTTCTCCAGGGCGACAACGTCCGCAATCTGCCGGTAATCACCAATCGCCGGGGCATCTACGTGGCGGGGCCGGCCCGGGCCGCTATGGAACTGGATCAGGCCCTGGCCGAAGCCGATGCCGCGGTCTCGGAAGTGCACCAGCTCTTGGGCCGGGGTAGGGCCACCGCTCCCCAAGGCCGGGCGGTCATCGACCGGGGACGTTGCGTTTTGTGCCTCACCTGCCAGCGCCTCTGCCCCCACGGCGCCGTGAGCTGGGATAACCGGGCCATCATCAACGAACTGGCCTGCCAGGGTTGCGGTATCTGCGCCTCCCAGTGTCCCAACGAGGCCATCCAGATCCGCAACTTTACCGACGATCAAGTGGCCGCGGCCATGGAAAATCTGGACCCCCGCCTCACCCCCAAAATCATTGCCTTCCTCTGCCAAAACTCCGCCTGGGAGGCCTATCTCGCCGCGGTGAAGATGCACCAGGCGGTTCTACCCCCGGGCTTTACCCCCCTTAGGATGCCCTGCGCCGGCAAAATCGACATCGATTACCTGCTTAAAGCCTTCACTCATGGAGCTGACGCCGTATTGGTGCTGGGCTGCCATCCGGACAACTGCCGGTCGCAGCAAGGCAATGCCCACGCCCTGTTCCGGGTGGAGAGGGCCCAGGTGATGTTGGAAGAGGCCGGGGTCGATCCCCGGCGCCTGGTCTTCAGGACTCTGGCCGCCAATGCTCCCCAGGACTTCCTGGCCGCGGTGCGCCATCTGGCGGACCTTCTGGAGGGGCTGAAAGCCGCTTAACTCACTATCGCCAGAAAGACGGATGGCGCTCCTCGACTATTTCTTCCGGAAAAAGAGGTGCATTTAGCAAGCTCTCCTGCTTCAGGTTTTCGGGAAAAACCGGCATAATTATGGCCGCTTCATTTTCCTGAAAAAATTTCTTGACAGAACAACTTGCTTGCAATATTTTTCTCAAGGAATTTTTTCCGGGGCAGAAGCTCCGTAAAGATTAACAAAAAATTTATTTATATCGTCACGTCAGCCACGAAGGCGACTCTTTTTACCAGAGTTCCTTGGTGGCTTTTTTTATGGCCCGGAAGCAGAGGCTGATTAAGCCTGGCCGGGCCAGGGCCATCAACCCTGGCCTGCGCCTGGAGTCATGATTATCTCGAGAGGGATTCTCAGTTATGCCCGGTGGAACCCTAATGATGCCGACCGCGCCCCGCAATTGGGGAATTCTCATTTCCGTTTTGTGTCATGGACTCATCATGCTCATTCCCATCTCCCTGGCGGTTAAAGCCCCCCGGCCCTATCCGCCCGTGGAATTTGTCATGACCCTAGCGGAGAAACCCATGGTTACGAAACCGCCCCCCCGGGTGGCAAAACCGGAGCCGGTGCGGCCCAAAAACCGGAAAGTCAAGCCGCGGCCCCTCCCCCAGCCCATCATCACCGAACCGGTGAAAACGAATACCTCCATGCCCCGGCCGGTGGCCGCGGCCAGGCCCCAGCCGGCTCCGGCCCCGGCCGGACCCGTCATCACGACCTTCGGCAGCGCCACCGGCCCGGCTTTCCTGCGCCGGTCCATGCCGGTCTATCCGGACCAGGCCCGGTGGCGGGGCTTGGAAGGCAAAGTGGTCCTGCGTCTAAGCATTGATGCCCGGGGCAATCTTCTGAAAGTGGAAGTGTTGCAGACACCCGGTTGGGGATTTGCGGAGGCGGCGGTGGCCGCGGTCAAACGTTCGTCCTTCCGGCCGGCCACCATGGGCGGCAAACCGGTGGCCTGCATCGCCAAGCTGCCCATAAGATTCGTCTTGAGATGATAAATAACGCCACCCGGTGTGGCCACTGGGGGAGGAAAGGAGGAGATAGGGGATAAAGGTAGTTAAGCCGCCGCGGTTTTTAGGCTAAATGGGAAAAGCCGCGGCGGCTTAGCCGCTCGTCCAGGATGCCGGACAGGCGGCAAAAATCAGGGCAGGGGCTGACTTTGGCAAGGTGGCCCTGCCCTGAAAGGACCTCGGCAACTGACGGCCGTTAACCGTACACGTATGCGTCAAAGCCCTCATTTTTTATTTATCGCAAACATGGGGGTGATGCCAAGGAAAAAAGGGGGATGAATTATGAAGTTTATCGGGAGATTGATGTGTCTCATCCTTGTTTGCCTGCTCTCTCCGGCCGTGATTTACGGCGCCGAAAAGGCCAAAGAAAAAGAGCAGGCCCTGCCCGAAGTGGTGGTGGAAAGCCAACGCCTGGTGGAACGGCAGGATAAAGTGACGATCAAATCGGAGGGGTTGCCGGCGGAGGTGAATATTATCACCAAAGATGATCTGGAAAAGACACCCTATACCGGAAATTACCTGGATTTGTTTCGCACTATTCCCGGGGTGAATGTCAGCAAATATACCGGTGGGAACTTCGGCAACGGCATAGCCATGCGGGGTTTTACCGGCGGCGGCCATGGGGCGAACACCGCCTTTTTCGTGGACGGCATGCCCATGAACGTCATGGACTATACCCATGGCATGGAAGATATTGCCTGGCTGGTGCCGGAGATGATCGAACGCATCGAGATCATCAAAGGACCGTTCTCGCCGCTCTATGGCGATTTTGCCCTGGGCGGGGTCATCAATATCATTACCAAAAAATCGGACCCAAGTCCCAGCGTGGGCTTATATGGGGGAACTTGGGGCACTGCTCAGGGAGTAGGGGTCATCAGCGACTCATCCTGGAGCAAGTATTTAGGGAATGTCACCCCCTTTCTGGTCTGGGAAGGCTACACCCGGGGAGGTTATCGGGATAACAACGACTATAAGCGGGGGCAGTTTTTTAACAAATTCACGACCCAATTGGGGGGAGGCAACTTATCGTTGCGGGCCCATTATGTGGCCCGGGCCTGGGGTGATCCGGGATATATCCCCATAAACCAAATAAAGGCCGGAATAATCAGCCGGAAAACCACGGTCAGTATCTATGATCGGGGCGACAGCGAGATGGCCAACGTGGTGCTGAATTACTCCCCCAAAGGAGGGGAGAAAGGCTTCCACGGCACTCTCTACTATAACTATCATGCCATCGACACCGGCAGGACGGGGACTTTTACCAGTACGCAGTCCCGAAGGGACAGCTATGACAGCTACTTCGGCTGGAAGCTGTTGTATAATTACCAGCCCCTGGACAATCTGTCTTTTATTGTCGGTGATGATCTGCGTTATGATCAATGCAAGGCACACCAATGGAATACCCTTCAATATTATAATTACCTGCAAACAACCCGCGACCAAGACTACCATTATTTCAGTACCGGAGTGTTTGGTCAGGTACAGTATAAGCCATTTTCTTTCATCAAACTTTTTGCAGGCTTACGCTTCGACCAATATCAAATCGAAGTGGACAATAAATTGGTGCCCCAGAATTCCGGCAGTGGCACTCCCAATTTGTGGAGCCCCAAATTCGGCGTGGTCATCACACCCTATAAAGATATCAATATCTTTGCCAACAAAGGGCGAGGCTTCCGTTCCCCCACTGAAAACGAATTATCTCCATCAACGGCAACCCAAAAGGCAAATTTTGCCCTGGGTCTGTCCAAGCTGGATACCTGGGATGTGGGCATCAATGCCCTTCTGTTCAAGCGGCTCTATATCGCCTTTGACTACTATAACACCTTGTATCAGGGGGAACAGTTTTTGGATCCTACCACCTTGACTTTCTTTAATCTGGGCGTTTCCAAACGTACCGGCTTTGAGGTGGAATTGAAGCTTTTCCTGACTAAAGAACTGACGCTTTTCGGGAGTTTTTCCCATGTGCGGGCGCGCCTGAAAAATCCCCAGACACCCTTTGCCTATTATATTCCTCAGGTCCCGGCAGACATGGCGGTTATGGGCCTGCAGTTTCAAAAGCCCTGGGATCAAGGCAATCAGGAGTTAGGCTTGTATTTCTACTATCGCCTCGTTGGCCCGACCCCTGCCGATGCTGCCGGTAATCTCATTGGCTCACAATTTGACCAATATTATACGAAGGTGGCCTACCGCTTCAAGAAATGGACCGCCTCGCTGGACGTCACCTTTACCCCCCGCCGCTATTCCTCGGATATCTATACGAATAGCGGCAACACGTTGTCTTACGCCTCTTGGCCCAAGTGGGAGGTGCTGGGCGGATTGAAATACCGGTTCAAATAAAGGGCATTCCCTGGTTGGGAATGTAACGCACAAAAACTGTTCTTAGCTCTAAGAGGAGAACATTAAAAAGGAGAAGTGTCATGAAGAAATGTATGGTGCTGGCGTTGGTCTTAACCCTGGTTTCTGCGGCAACCCTGTATGCCCATGATGCCTGGATAGCTAAAGACGGCGGCGTCCTGGTGGTAACCTATGGCCACGGGGATAAAACGGAACCTTACAACCCGGCCAAGGTTAAAAACGTCAAGGCCTTCAATACCGCCGGCATAGTAATTCCCATTGCCGTCAAAGTCCAGGAAGGCAAGGCCATCCTGGCTCCGGCTAAAGCTCCAGCCCTGGTCACGTTGTTCTTTGATTCCGGACCTTGGGTTCAAACTCCCGAAGGCTATAAAAACGTCTCCAAACGGGAGGCCAAGAATGTCATCAAGTCCCTGAAATCGCAGAAATACTGCAAGGGTATCTGGCAATGGAGCGACCGCTTCAGCAAACCGGTGGGCAGCAAAATGGAGTTGGTGCCCTTGAAGAATCCTTTAGCCCTGAAGGTGGGGGATAAACTGCCCTTCTTGGTGGTTTATGAAGGGAAACCTCTGACCGGGGCTACGGTGGCGGCCGAGGGGGTGAAGAAAGACGCGGTGAAAACCGACCCCCAGGGCCGGGCGGAGATTGTCATCACCAAGAAGGGCCTTAACATCGTGGGCGCCACCCGCAAGACCGATACGCCCAAAGACCCTGATGCGGATGTGCTCTTCGAATCGGCCAATCTCACCTTTGAGGTGAAATAAGGTGTGGCTCCCAGGTAACGGCAAAAGATGGAGCAAAATGAATGGATGTCGGACTAGAGGGGGATAGTCCGGCCTAAGGACGGCAGGGAACAGCTTAGGGCAGGGGTGATTTAGGCGAAGATACCCCTGCCCCGGCGGGTATGCGGATTAAGGAGAGGTCTCGTTCCCAGGCCTTAACTGCTGTCTCTTTTTTCATAAAAAGGAAAAGGCGGAAATCGCCAGAACAAACTAGGGGAAGCGTAATGAAGTTCACCAGTATAGTCATGTTTTTGGTGTTGTGGGGGTTGCTCTATCCAGGGCTTCTCTATGCTGAAAATCCGCAAAAAGAACAGGTCATTGAAGGTCAAAATAAGATCAAGGACGAAATCTCGAAACGCTGGGACAATTCATCCGCCAAATATGACAGCCATCACGGACATGGCGTGCAAAGCCGGGAAGAAGCAGAGGCCTGGCGCGATCTTTTTGCCAGGCTTATTCCCGACAAAGGATTGAAGATCCTGGATGTGGGATGCGGCACGGGTGAAATGAGCTTCATCCTGGCCGAAATGGGACACGAGGTTTACGGTCTCGATATTTCCCAAAAGATGTTGGCCAAAGCTGAAGAGAAAGCCAAAAAGAAGGCCGAGACCAGTGGCGGCCTGCGCCTCAAGTTCCAATGGGGCGACGCCGAAAAACCGCCTTTTCCAGACGACTTTTTCGATGTCGTAATTTGCCGGCACGTGCTGTGGACCCTGCCTTCACCCCAGAAAGCCATAGACAGTTGGAGAAGGATAGTCAAAGAAAACGGCAAGGTCATAGTGATCGACGCCCTGTGGGACGATGGCAGTCTGGAAACCCGCGTGAGGAGAAAGTTGGGCTCGTGGCTGAGGTTCATAAGCGAAGGAAAAGATTCTTCCAAGAGCCATTATTCGCCGGCCCTGCAGGCCTCATTGCCCCATGCGAAGGGTGTCCCCCTGGAAAAGGCCAGGGCCTATATGGCGCGGGCAGGACTCCAGGACATCCAAAACGTGAAGCTGGACCGTTTAAACGACATCCAGAGGAAATATATGCCGTTCTGGAATCGTATCAGCTACACCTGCGATTACTATGCCGTCTGTGGTCAGAAACGATCGCTGCAGAAAGCAGGCATCAAGGCGGAAAAGGCCAATCCGGCCTCTGAGAGGAAGTAATGAGAAACGCCCCGGTTTTTGCTAGGGCGGCGACCGCGGCGGTGGCCGCCCCCGGAAGTGAGGTGGAGCAATGCCGAACTACTGCCTTAAGGGGGGCACCATCATTCGGCCCCTGTTTTTGCGTTCCGTGGTCGCCCAGGCATGTATTTCACTTGTGGAGACATATGAGCCAGCCGCTGGCACATATCCGCAGGGGCAGATCGAGGCCGACCTGGAAGCCCTCATGTGTGTGATCGTCAACCTGGTGCACGAGAATCGTTTGTCGGGCCCCGGACTGCCCATATTGAAACGGCAAGCAAGGGAGGCGGAGGTCTTAAATGACCCCTTAAGCTTATTTCCAGCCTTTCGAGAGCGAGCCCTCACCAGGGATACTACGCGCAAAACCATGTTTGGATGAGAACGTCAAAATAAGAGCGAGGTCTAGCAATGTTGGAGTATTTCCTCAAGGGCGGGCCCATCATGTGGCCCATTCTCCTGTGTTCCGTGGCGGCTTTGGCCATTACCATCACTAAAGCCTGGCAATTCTGCCGGGTACGGCGGGATCTGGCCCGACCCGCTGAAGATATTCAAAGCCGAGGCAGCAGGTTCCTGGCGCCGCTCCTGGACGCGGTGCGGCAGGGTCTGGATGACCGGCAGGTCTCCTTGGTGGGCTCCCGGGAGCTGAAAAACCTGGAAACCGGCATGGGGTCTTTGAACCTGATTGCCGCTATTGCCCCCTTGTTAGGGTTAACGGGTACGGTCACCGGCATGATCAAGGCCTTCCAGGTCATCGCCGCCATGGGCGCCAACGTTGATCCGGCTCTACTGGCGGCGGGCATCTGGGAGGCCCTCATCACCACCGCGGCCGGGCTTTTCGTGGGCATTCCGGCCCATATTGCCGCCCACTACCTGGATCGGAGCCTGGACGAAGTGGCCCTGCGGATGAAGGAAATCACCTTGGAACTGCACGAGGCGCGGCCATGATTGAATTTGCCCGGCGCCGGAAAAATCACGAGCACATCAACCTCACCCCCCTGGTGGACGTGGTCTTTCTATTGTTGCTTTTTTTCATGCTTAGCTCTCAATTTGTCTCCGCGCCCACCATCAAGATCGCCCTGCCGGACTCCAAGATTTCCCAGCCGGAGGTGCAAAAAGAGGTGATAGTCACCATCGCCAAAGACGGCGCCCTCTTTCTGGATCAAGACCGGATAATGCTCACCGGCTTGATGTATTCCCTGCAAGAAAAGTTGAAGAAGATGAAGAAGCCCGCGGTGCGCATCAAGGCCGACCGGGAAGCGATGCTGGGACTGGTGGTGAATGTGGTGGACGAGATACGTCTAGCCGGAGCCGGGTCTTTCAGTATTGAAACCGAAAAGAAGGGAGGGGAAGGTCCAAAATGAAAACTACACCTCGACTGGTCATCGCCGGAGTATTGTTGATGTTACTGCTGTCTCCCTCCCGGGTTCTGGCCCATGGGGTGGAGGGGACGGTGCAGCCCGGGGGGATGGCGGTGGCCTGCCGCTATAGCAGCGGTGAAGCCATGAGTTACGCCAAAATTAACGTTCTCCCTCCTGGGGCCAATCAACCCTTCCAGGTGGGCTATACCGACAAGAACGGGCGTTTCTGCTTTTACCCAGATACTTTGGGAGAGTGGCGGGTAACGGCGGATGACGGCATGGGACATAAGTTGGAGGTAAAAGTGCCGGTGACGGACCTTAAGGCCCCGCAACAAATGCGGCCGGCCCCGGGCGCCGCCAGCGTTGCTGATACCAAGAGCCTGATAATTCTGGCCGGATTAACCGCAATTTTCGGATTATCCGGCCTTCTCTTCTGGTGGCAAGGGATAAGACTAAGGCGCGGCGGCCAAAAACTGCCTGCCTGACCCCCTGCCCCCGGCGAATTGTCCCAGGGAAAGCGCGGGAAAGGGGATAATTACCTGGAGACCAAGGGCGCGGCCTCTTTAGGCCCCTCGGTTCCTCCTGGGTTGGTCGCTTTATCCAGGGGCGAGCGTCATTTTTCCACCAGGATCACCTTGTGATTCACCAGGTTGAGGCGGAGAATACTGGCTTTAATAACCTTTTGTTCGCCGAAGATACTGACCAGACGCAGGCCGTCGCCCTCGGGCTCGATGACGTCTACTTCCGCCAGCAGCAGTTCTTCCTGGCCATCCTTCAAAACATAGGCAGCGGCTTCACACATAGTTAAACAACTCCTTCAGGCGTTTGGTAATCACCTGTTCCACCAAGTGAGGCAATGGTTCTGAGGTGACCCCGATAATCTCCACTTTGGCCCGGGTCAAGGGCAGAAGAAGCTTACGACCCGGGGCCGAGGCCACGGCTTCCGCCATGCGGGGGGTCACTTCTCCCATCATGGCGTTGGCCAAAACAATGGAGATGGACCCCAGGATGACATCCGCAGTGGGTACCGTCCGGACAATGGCATTCTCGCCGCTGGCTCCCCGGTTGGCCCGGGCTTTCATCATCTGGGCGGTGGCCAGGGGGTTGGTCCCCAGGGCGATGACTTCATGCTCCTCCTGGTAGACTTCTTTGAAACGCCGGATCAAGGCCGCCCCCATACCCCCTCCCTGCCCGTCAACCACGCAGATACGCATTTCCCCTCACATTAGACCATGGGCGCAAAAAAAAGCCACGAAAGCCACCTTCTTGGTGGTAGCCTTCATGGCTTGGACTTTTTTAGCCTGTTTATTTAATCAGTTACGATTTTGCAGCAGCGGGTTCCAGTCCCACTTGATTCCGGAGCAATCCTAATCGGCTAACCTTGGGCATGTCAAGAAAAATATTAAAAAGTAAAAACTTCGTTGGAAAATCCATAACTTACTTTTAAGTTCAGGCCCCGGGTTGCTTCAAGAGAAATCTCCGGGGCACCAGATTGACCCGGGGGCCTTTTCCCAGGGGGTTTTCATCCACCAACAAGGCACAGCCGTAGGCCCGCTCCAACTGCTCATAGGTAAGCACTTCCTTAGGCGTCCCCGAGCTGATCCGCTTGCCCTCTTTCAGCAGCAGCAACTGGTCGGCATACAAAGCGGCCAGGTTCAGGTCGTGGGAGACCATGATCACCGTCAGCCCCCGCTCTTCCTGCAAGCGTTGCATCAGGTCCATGATGTTCACCTGATGCGCGGGGTCCAGAGCCGCGGTAGGTTCATCCAGCAAAAGCAGGCGCGGCTGCTGGCAGAGGGCCCGGGCGATGATCACCCGCTGCAATTCCCCGCCGCTCAGTTGCGGCAAGGGCCGCCGGGCCAGGTGGGCCACGCCGGTGATATACATGGACTCCGCGGCCAGGTCGAAATCATGTTGTTTTTCCAGGCCCAGCCAGCCGACGTGGGGGGAGCGTCCCATGAGGACCGTTTCCTGGACGGGAAAGGGAATATCGGTGGGGGCGCGTTGGGGCACCACCGCCACCAACCGGGCCAGCTCTCTGGAAGGATAGCGGTCCGCGGCCGCGCCCCAGATCTCCACCTGTCCCTGGCGGGGTCTGACGGCCCCGGCCATGGTTTTCAGGAGGGTGGTTTTCCCCGCGCTGTTGGGGCCGATAATAATGAAAAACGTACCCTCGGCCACCTCCAGGGACAAATCCTGGAGCACCGGCCGGGGGCCGAACGCCACCTGGAGATTGCTGATCAGGACTGCGGGGGGCATCATCTGGACCTCATTAACAAAAAGATAAACAGGGGTGCGCCCACCAGGGCGGTAACCACCCCCACGGGCATCTCTCCCTGGGCGGGCAGCACCCGGGAGAGCAGGTCGCACAACACCAAAAAACTGCCGCCGCCCAGGAGACAGGCGGGGATGAGGACCCGGTGGTCCGGCCCCAGCAGGAGCCGGAAAAGATGGGGCACCACCAGGCCCACAAAGCCCACCAGCCCGGATTGACAGACCGCCAGACTGACCATTAAGGAAGTGATGATGAGCAAGACCCGGGAGGCCGCGGCCACGTTGAGGCCCAGGTACCTGGCCGTTTCCTCTCCCAGCAGCAGCAGATTCAGAGGCCGGGCCAGACAGAGGACCGCCAGGAAGCAGGGCAGGAGCACATACGCTGTTATACTTGTCTGGTCCGGGGCGGACATGGACAGGTCCCCCATGAGCCAGTAGAGCATGTTGTGCAGCCGGGCATCCCGGGTAATGGACAACAGGAACATGATGACCGCGGAGCAAAAGGCGTTCACCATCACCCCGGAGAGCAGCAGGGAACCTTTCCGGGCCCCGGATGCCCCGGCGGTGATGAGCAAAACCAGGAGCAAGGTGCTCATGCTCCCTAAAAAAGCCAGGAGCGCCACCCCGGGGAAGGGAGCCAACCCCGCCAGCAGCCCCAGGATGGCCCCCACCGCGGAACCCCCGGAGACCCCCAGGATGTAAGGATCGGCCAGGGGGTTGCGGAGCAGGGCCTGGAACACTAACCCTCCCAGGGACAAGGTGGACCCCACCAGTCCTGCCAGGAGCGCCCGGGGCAGACGCAGGCGCCAGATGATGGTAGTCAGGATGTCCTCCGGGCCGCTCCCACCGAGGAGCGCGGCCAGGTGCCGGCGCCAGCCCGCCGGGGTGGAGCCCAGACACATCCCCAGGGCCAGACTTAGCGCCAGGAGCAAGCCACCCAGTATCACCACCCCCAGCAAACGCTGCCTCAAGGAAAGCTTGAACCGGCTCATGGCAGCTCTCCGGCCAGTTCGGGATGGATCAGGCGCAAGAGCATCTCCAGGCCGTCCAGGAGGCGGGGCGAGGGGCGATCCACAATGTCGGAATCCACCAGATGGATGCGGTGGTTACGGGCGGCCGGCAAAGTCTCCCAGCGCTCCCAGCCGGCCTTGACCTGCGCAAAGGCCGCGCCCCGGGACATGGAGGTGATAATGATAATTTCCGGTTGCAAGGCCAGAACCTGTTCCTGGGAAAAGCGGGGATAGGGCACTTTGCCCGCGGCCAGGTTCAGCCCGCCGGCGGTAGTGATCAATTCATCGAGAAAGGTGTGGGACCCGGCGGAGACGATGGGCGAGACGCCGATCTGGAAAAAGACCCGGGGCCGGCGGGCCGCCCGGGCGGCCAGGTCCCGGACGCGTTGATAGCGGCGGGTAAGTGACGCGGCCAGGGCGTCAGCCCTGTCAGCCGCGCCTAACAGGCCGCCGATTTCCCTTATGGTGGCAATCACCCCCTTTAAGTCCCGGGGGTCGACCACATAGACCGGGATACCTAACCCCCGCAACCGTGCCAATATATGGGGGGGATTGCCGTCCTTGACGGCCAGGCAGAGGTCGGGGCGCAAGGCCACGATCCTTTCCAGGTCCGGGAGTTTATAGGAACCGATTTTGGGCAATTCCCGGACCGCGGGGGGATAATCGCTGAACTGCTCCACCCCCGCCACCCGGTCGCCCAATCCCAGGGCGAAGACCATCTCGGTGAGACTGGCGGCCATGGTTACCAACCGCCGGGAAGAAGCCGGGAGGTTTACCCGGTGTCCCGACTGATCAATATGGACCGCGGAAAGGGCATGGCAGGGCGCAAATCCCGCCAACAGGCCCAAAACCGCGACTATC
>JAQTXE010000289.1 GCA_028688935.1 Syntrophales bacterium | reverse complement strand
AGTCCCCCTTTTTTAAAGGGGGATTTAGGGGGATTTGTCGCTGCTGAGAAAATCCCCCCTGCCCCCCTTTAGAAAAGGGGGGGTAAAAAATCAGCTTCGCAGGTTGTCCCAGTAACCTCACGCCCCTTCCAGGTATTCGTCGGAGACGATCATGTCCACCATGGACTCGAACTGCTTCAGGGTCCAGCCCTGGACATTGATGGCGTTTTCCGGGCAGACCGCCACGCAGGCCCCGCAACCTATACAAAGAACCGGGTTGACCCGGGCCCGCTGAACTTTCTGGCCGTCCACCTCCATCTCCACCATCTCCAGGGCCCCGTCCGCCAGACAGGCCTCCACGCATTTGCCGGTGCCTTTGCATTTGCTCAGGTCCACTTCGGCGACAAAGGGGTCCAACTCCACGTAACCCTGGGTGAGGATGGCCGCGGCTTTCACTGCTGCAGCGCCCGCGGCTGCGCAAGATTCTCCCACGTCAAAGGGGGCCTGGCAGGTGCCCGCCAGGAAGATGCCGGCGACAGAAACTTCCACGGGCCGCAGTTTGGGGTGGACTTCCTGGAGAAAACGGTCCGCGCCCACCGGGATCTTCATCTTCTCCACCAGGCCGCCGATGTTGTTGGGCTCCTGGCCCACGGCCAGCACCACCAGGTCCACGGGCACCGCCAGTTCCTCCCCGAAAGTGAGGACGTCTTTAACCTGGACTAGCAAAGGCGGCCCCTTCGGGTCGGGATTTTGCATAACCTGGGGCTCCTCCCCGGCCTCGAAGCGGAAAAAGACCGTCTGGTTGGCCGCCGCCTGGGTGTAAAGCTCCTCCTGGCCCCGGCCGTAGGCGCGGATATCCCGGTAAAAATCGAAGACCCGGGTCTGGGGATAATTCTCCCGGATGAAATTGGCGGCATAAAGGGTGGCCCCACAGCAGGTGCGGGAACAGTACTCGTTCAGATAGCCGCCGGGATTCTCTTCATGGACGCCCGGAATCTGGCGGCTGCCTACGCAGTGGATCAGGGCCGCCCGGCGAATGGGGCGGCCCTCCAGCACCAGGGTGTCACCTTCAACCGCCGCGGCCGCCAGGAGGCGGTTGAACTCCGGCAGGGTGACCACCTGGGGAAATTTTTTGTAGCCGTATTCCCCCTGGCGAGGCTGGTAAGGTCGCATGCCGGTGGCCAGGACGATGACCCCGGCTTCCAGGTCCACCTCTTCCGGGCTCTCCGGAATCAAGGCGGGCATGACGCCCACAAAAGGCACGAATTCTCCCAGCCCCAAGCCGGATCGGCTCAGCCTGGCCAACTGGTCCGCGTAGGCCTCGCCTGCGGGAGCCCGGCGCACCACCCGGAGTTTGAAGTTGCCGATATAACCCTCGAAAGCCTCCACCTGGACGCAGGTGTGAACCGTAATGGCCGGGTGCTTTAGTACTGCGTCCGCGAGCTCGCCGATGATAGCCCCTGCGGTCTCTCCCACCGGGGCCAGGCGGGACAATTGCGCCACCTGTCCCCCCAGGAAAGGGCTTTTTTCCAAAAGAATGACGCTCAGGCCCCGCTCCGCCAATTCCAGGGCGCTTTTGAGCCCCGCCACGCCGCCGCCGATGACCACCGCCCGGCCCTGCACCTCCACCCGGATGGGGTCCAGGGGTTTCAGCTTGCCCGCCTTGGCCGCGGCCGCGGCCACCAGGCGGCTGGCCTTGGCCGTGGCTTCGGGGCCGTGGTGCACCCAACTCACCTGTTCCCTGAGGTTGGCCTGCTCATAGACATAAGGATTGGCCCCGGCCCGGGTCATGACGTTGCGGAAGGTGGTTTCATGCAGGCTGGGGGAGCAGGAGGCCACCACCACCTTATCCACCAGGCCGCTTTTCAGGTCCTCGATGATCATTTCCTGGCCGGGATCGGAACACATGAACATATTGGCCCGGGCCACCACCACCCCCGGCACCTGACGGGCCTGCTCGCACACCTTTTCCACGTCCACCGCGTCGGAGATGTTGCCGCCGCAATGGCAGACGTAGACGCCGACTTTACCGCCGTTTGCAGAATCGGGTTTTTTCTTCTCGGCCATCAGCTTGTTTCCCGTTTTCCGTTTTCCGTTCAAAAATATTTTTCCCTGCAAAAGCTATCTTTCCCTGGCCCCTTACCCCTGCTTTAATGCTCACTGCTTACTGGCCGCCAAATAGTGCGATGCCTCCATGGCCGCGGCGCCGGCTTCCACGATGCTGTCCACGATATCCTTGGGTCCGGCCGCGGCCCCGGCCACAAAGACCCCTTCCAGATCGGTCAAAGTGGGAGAGGTCTTGGGCTTGACGGTCTTGATGAATTTATCTCCGGCAGTGGAAAGAACGCAGCGGCCCTCCGGGTCCCAACCCGGCACCAGACCCAAAGAGAGCACCACCAAATCATGCTCCGCCACCTGCACCCCGCCTGTGGCTTCCTGGGACTCAAACCGGACTTTAACCATCCCGTCCTGGCCGGGGTCCAGGTAGGCCACCTTAGCCTTGACAAAATTCACCCCCATGGCCTGGGCGGTTTGGAAAAACTGCTCGTAGCCCTTGCCGAAGGCCCGGATATCCATGTAGTAAATGGTGATATCCGCGAGGGGCAGGGCCCCGGACAGCAGCATGGCCTCCTTGACGGCATACATGCAGCAGACCCGGGAGCAATAGGCCAACCCCAGACTCTGGTCCCGGGAACCGGCGCACTGGATAAAGGCGATGTTATCCGGCTCCTTGCCGTCATAGGGCCTTAAGACCCGGTTATAGGGGCCGTGGGGCGCCAGCAGCCTTTCCATCTGCAGGGCGGTGATCACGTTGGGAATCTGGCCCTGGCCGTACTGGACCTTGTCCTCCACCGGGATCATCTCCACCCCGGTGGCGATTACCGCCGTGCCTGCGGTGAGGGTGAACTCTTCCGGCTGCTCAAAATATTCGATGGCCTGGGTGGGGCAGATCTTGGCGCAGCGGCCGCAGAGGATGCAATTTCCCGGATCGATCAGGGCCGTCTGGGGAATGGCGTTGGAGAAAGGAATATACGCGGCTTTGCGCGCGGCAAATCCTCCCTGCTCGGCATCGGGGACCAGCACCGGACACTCGTATTCGCACTGGCGGCAGCCGATGCATTTTTCCTCGCTGACGTAGCGGGGTTTTTGGATGATCCCGGCCACCAGATCCCCGTTTTGCCGGGTCAGCGTCTGCAGCTCGCAGTAGGTGAGGATGGTGATCTTGGGATGATGGGCTGCAGCCGCCATCTTGGGGGTGGTGATGCAACTGGAGCAATCCAGGGTGGGAAAGACCTTGGAGAGCCGGATCATCTTGCCGCCGATGGAGGCGTCTTTTTCCACCACCGCCACGGTGAAATTTTGCTCCGCCAGATTGAGGGCCGCCTCCAGGCCGGCGATGCCGCCCCCCAGAACCAGGGCGTCGAAGCGGAGATTTTTGTCGGAAGCCATACCTGTTGCTCCTTAAGATCCAGGGGCAAGCCTTTAGAAGGTAAAAACCTTGTATTCGGGGCTGGCCATCTTCTCCACCAGCATGGGCACCGGGGCAATGACCGCACCGGCAATCAGCTTATCCTGGCTGATGAGACGCTTTTCCGCGCAAGGCTGGCAGACGCGGACAGGGCTTTCCGGGGTGCTCAGTAAAGCGGTATAGTCGGTCAAACCTTCGCCGTGCGCGGCGCGCATGCCTTGGGCCCAGTGAACCGCCTCATCGATCAAGAAGACTTCCACCGGATTTCCCTGCTGTGCGGCCAGGGCCGCGAATTGCATGGCCCGGATGGCGCTCCCGGCTTTCTCCAGACCCTTGGAGATGATAAACAAGAGTTTCATGGGTTCCTCCTGGGCCAGGCCGCCTAAGCCGCGCCCGCCGCAGCCGCCTGCTCACTGCCCGGCGGCCCCAACTGGGTGACCAGGTCCTGCATCTGCTGCACTTCCTTTAAAAAGGCCCGGGTGCAGACGGTGCAGATGGCGGTGAGCCGCAGGCGGCGGATGTCCAGACCCTTTTCCTTCATCAGGGCGTAGACCCGGTCGATGCGTTGGGCCAGGGCTTCATAGGCCCCGTGATAGGGGGTTTCCACCCCGCAGGACATGATGATGATTCCGGCGATGCCCTTGTCGAAGCAATCGAGATAGAATTGCTCGGGGAAGAGCACCGCGGCCTTCACCCGGAGGATATAGGTATTAGGCGCATAGCTCATGTGCCCCTGCCCCGTGGCGTCGGCCCCGGGATAGGCGCAGGCGTCTTCCGCCAGAATCAGGATCTTACCGTGGTTTATTCCGGCCTCCATGAGGCCCTCCGTTTACTTTTTCCGGGTCACGAAGATGCGGTCGTAACCAGCCGCGGGCAGAGAGCCGATAAATTCGTGGCCCACTTTCTTGGCCCACAGGGGGATATCTTCCTTGGTGCCCGGATCGCTGGACAGCACTTCCAGGACTTCCCCCACCTTGACGGTGGCAATGGCCTTCTTGGCTTCCATGAGCGGCCCCGGGCAGGCGCTGCCCCGGCAATCCACCACGGCCGCGGCTTTCACATTATCAAGATCGGTTCCCATCTTTTTCCTCCTTGGGTTTTTGCTGCTTAAATGTTAATAATATAATTCGTTTTGATGAAGGAGCAAGATCAGTGCCATGTAAGAAAACGACGGGCGCTTATTTAAATTACATGGTATATTAGCTATTTATATTTTATTGGATATAATAACCGCAATTTCAATCTTTAACATATGTTCAATTATTTTTAACATACGCTAAAATGTTAAGATCGGTTGCTGATGGCTAGCGGCAGGGAGATATCATCCGGAAGCTTTGCCTTTAAGAGTCAAAGCATAAGGTTAGGAAATACTCATACTGAGTTGCTGTCAACAAGGTATTAAAATGTAGGGGCGAACCTTGTGTTCGCCCTGGAGCTACCGGGCGAACACAAGGTTCGCCCCTACGACCAAGCAGCGAGGTTTA
>JAQTXE010000288.1 GCA_028688935.1 Syntrophales bacterium | reverse complement strand
AGGACGTGGCCGCTTTTCCCGGACGGCTGGTGAAAAGCCCCCAGGGCCTGCTTATTCCCGCGGCTCCGGCCTTTGGGGCCTCCCGCCGGCTGGCCGGGGTGATTCTTAAGGTTCTCGATGCCCATCCCCACTTACGGGCGGCCATGAATATCAGGGAGGTTGAGGGCCTGGAAGGGATCGCGGCCTTGCTGTCCTTCAAGGTAGCCACAACCCTTGAACCCGGGGAGCCGCCTTCGGACCTAATCTACGACCGGGGCGACGGGAACCGGGAACCCCTGCTGCTGGTTTTGGGGCCGGACCCCGAAACGGTGGCGGAAAAAGTCTTGGCCCTGAAAAACGCCTTAAGCGCGGCGGGGAAGTTAGCGGGTTGTTAAGAACCTATACCGGTTGCCAAAATTTTTTTCCGCCCCCTTCACTCTGACCATCTCCCCCCCCGCACTTATCATTACCCACAAATGGAGGTATGGAGTAAATCGGACATTAAAGCAGTTTCATGTTGCTGACAGAGGAATATCTAATCATGATCCACATAAAGTCTTGACGGCTTTTCCCCCTCCCCCTGCGAGGGGGGAGGGCCGGGGTGGGGGTGGCGTCTTTTGCCCCCTTCGCCTCTTATCATCAGGATGGACATTTACTTTACGCCCCCCCTCCCCCTACCCTCTCCCCCGAGGGGAGAGGAAATAATCTCGTAATATCCACAAGATATAAACTTGTGGGTAATGATAAGACCCCCGCAGGGGGGAGAGGAGATGAGAGGAAATAATTTTTGGCAAATCCTATAAATGTCACGCCCGTACTGCTGGCCGGCGCCAGAAATCATCGCCTAACCTGTTGATCACCCTCAATATTTAGCAGAAAAGCAAGAAAGATAAACCGGGTTACAGGTCCCCGGGGGGTCCGTCCGCGCCCGCGGGCACCACTGCGGTCTCCGGCTCCGCGGCGCGCCTGCCCCCGAAGAGGCGGACGGCCAGGATGGAGAGTTCGTACATGCAGTACATGGGGATGGCCACCGCGAACATGGTGACCACATCGGCGTGGAAGGCGGCGATCACCGCGCTGAGAAAAACGGCCACCCGGCGGTTGCGCCTTAAAAAATCCAGGCGCACCACTCCGGCCCGGGCCAGGATCAGGAGGATCAGAGGCAGTTCAAAAATCAATCCGAACAGCAGCAACAAGCGGAGGCAGAAATTGATGAACTGGGTGAGATTGAGCATGGAGAAGAGGAAATCGCTCTCATAGGCCAAAGAAAAAGAGATGATCAGCGGCCAGACCATGTTCAGGAAAAAAAGATCTCCCAGGATAAAGGCGATGGTCCCGAAAGGCACAAAGTAATAGACGTATTTTTTTTCATGGGCATAGAGCGCGGGCGCGAAAAAGAGCCAAATTTGATAGAGGATCACGGGAAAGGCCAGGGCCAGGCCGGTGATCAGGGAGATCTTCATCTGCACGAAAAAGGGTTCCAGGGGCGCCATGTAGTTGAGCTTGTGAGGCTTAATTTCGGGGGGGGCGGCCTGAAGGCCCAGGGTCTTGGTGAGAGTGGGGAATTTTTTGACGGCCCAGGCGGTTACTTCATACTGCCATTTCTGGGTGATGGACGGCTCCCTAAGAGGCCTTTGCATGTAGCGCTGCACTGTCGGCGTCAGAGGCCAGGCTATGGCCATGCCGATGAACATGGCAATGAGAATGATGATCAGGCGCTTACGCAGTTCCTGGAGATGATCCAGGAAAGACATCTCAGTCAAGACTGCAGATCCTCCCGGGGGATTTTCCCCGAACCAATCAGCCTGAAAAGGAACGGGGAAATAGCCAAAAACCATTTTTATCCAACTAATTGTAAAATATCAACCGGGGAAAGGCAATGGAGGCGAGGGTATCGGTTGGGCAGGGCCGGGAGGTGCGAATACGGATCACCGGCCTCCCCGGTCAAGCAGGCGTGTCCAGTAAATGCCGCACCCGCCGCAGTAATCCGTAGGCTTCAAAAGGCTTTTCCAGAAAAAATATCTCCTGGCCGGGCACGTTCTGGTCCTGGTGGATTTCTTCCGCATAGCCCGTCATATACAGGACCTTCAAATCCGGATGCCTAGTTAGGAGACGTTGAGCCAATTCCTGGCCGCCCATCCCGGGCATCACCACATCGGTCAAGACGAGGTTAATCGGCCCCGGGTGCCTGAGGCTGAGATCCAGGGCCTCCCTGCCATGCCTGGCTTCCAACACCGTAAATCCATGGCGTTGGAGAACGGTGCTCACCAGTTGGCGCACTCCGTCTTCATCTTCCACCAGCAGAATGGTTTCCTGGCCCCGGTATTTGGCGGTGGATTGATGAAAGGGCTGGTAGACCGGCTCTATGACGTCACTGATCCGGGGCAGGTAGATCTTAAAAGTCGCACCTTGCTCCGGCTTGCTATGTACCGAAACGTGGCCGCCGCTCTGCTTGATGATCCCATAGACCGTGGACAGACCCAAGCCGGTGCCTTTCCCCAATTCCTTGGTAGTGAAGAAGGGTTCAAAGACGTGGGACCTGGTCTCCGGGTCCATGCCGCAGCCGGTGTCGCTGATCTGCAGCAAGACGTAAGGCCCCGGTGTCACATCCATGAGGCGGCGGGCGCGAGATTTCTCCAGGTCCACGTTGGCGGTGGCGATGGTCAGCCTGCCCCCCTGGGGCATGGCGTCCCGGGCATTGATCGCCAGGTTCAAAATCACCTGTTCGATCTGTCCCGGATCAGCCATCACCCGCCCCAAATTTGCCCCCGGCGAGACGACCAGGTCGATATCCGAAGGGAGCAGGCGTTGCAGCATATTGCCCAGGCTCTCCGCCACCCGGTTCAGGTCCAACACTTTGGGCTGCAAGACCTGTTTGCGGCTGAAAGCCAGGAGCTGACGGGTCAGGGACGCGGCCCGGTCTCCGGCCTTCCGGATTTCGGCCACGTCCTGGCGCAGAGGATTATCCTCATCCATGAAGTTGAGCACCAATTCGCTGTAACCGGTGATGGCGGTGAGGAGATTATTGAAGTCATGGGCCACGCCGCCGGCCAGACGGCCCACCACTTCCATTTTTTGGGATTGGAGCAACTGCTCTTTGAGCCGTTTGCCTTCGGTGATATCCATATTCAGGGCCATGATGCCGTTGATCTGCCCCTGCGCGTCATAGAGGGGGGCGGTGAAGATGGTGATATCGATGAGTGAGCCGTCTTTTTTCCGGCGCCGCAGCTCCAGGCCATGGAGGGATTCCCCGGCCAAAATTCTTTGGATCAGCTCCTTGGACTCCTCCACTTTCTCTTCGAGAACTATGGGCAGAGAACGGCCCAGGACTTCCTCCTCTGTCCAGCCGTACATGCGCTCCGCCGCCGGGTTCCACATCCGGATCTTCCCTTCCGGGTCCACAACTAAAATGGCCAGAGGCGCAGCTTGAATCAGGGCTTGCAGGGTCTGGTGGGCCTCCCGGAGGGCCTCCTCGCTCCTTTTACGTTCACTGATATCCCGGTCGAAGGCCAGGACATATTTGTGTCCTGCCAGCTCTATGAGGCCGATGTGTATTTCCACCGGAAAGCTGGTGCCGTCTTTCCGGATGTGTGTGACTTCCTCCTTAATCCAATCCCCAGCCATGATTCGCTGTACTCTGCCCTCTAGTACAGCAGCTTCAACACCGGGATCCAAGTCGCTTATATGCAGTTCCAGCATCTCCGCCACCGTATAGCCATGCAGAGCCGCGGCCACCGGATTGGCGGCCACGATCCGGCCGGCCTTCTCCCCCTCTGCTTCCATAATCAAAATGGCGTCGGGCGCGCTTTCAAAGAGCATTTTGTAACGTTGTTCGCTTTCCCGCAGCAGGTCCTCGGCTTTTTTCCGGGCCGTGATATCGATGCCCGTGCTGATAAGATATTCCACGGCGCCGTCTTTATCCTTCAAGGTGGTGTAGGACCAAGCGACAAGCCGGCGTTCTCCGCCTTTGGTCACCAAAGTTTTCTGAGCGGTATTGGGCAGATTCCCATTTCTCAGCTGATGAAAGCGATTCCTGGCCTTTTCCTTCTCCTCCGGGGTCGTAAAATAATCCCAGAAATATTTGCCCTTTATCTCTGCGCAGGCATATCCCGTAGTGCTTTCAAATGCCTGATTGAGGCGGATAATACGGCCCTGGGGATCGAAAACCACTACCAGGGCGGCGATAGTGTCGAACAGGGCGGTAATGAAATCCCTCTCTTTTTGCAGGGACTCTTCCGCCTCTTTCCTGGCCGTGATGTCCCGGCTATATTCGATCACGCCTTTGATCTTGCCGCTACCCTTATCCAGGAGAGGAAAGGAGTGGCAGTCCAACCAACCCACCGCTTCGCCGTGAGGTCCAATCTTGGGGATATTCTCCATGGCTGCCTTCCCGGTCTCCAGGGTGCGGCGGGCGCAGCACGGGTCGCAAGGCTCACTCCTGCCCCGGAAGGCCTGATAGCATTGCTTCCCCACCAGGGGCAGGGCATGGGCATGCCACTTTTCCATGGTGGGGTTGACGCTTAAGATGCGGAAATCCTTGTCCAGGATACTCAGGCCGTCCTGGATGCTATTGAAGAGGCTGGCCTGTAAGAGCTCTACTTCCTCATCATTTTTGCGGTTCAGCTGCTCAAAGTAAGTATAAATAAACCCGCCCAGGGCAATGATGGTGAGGAGGAGCGCCATGCGGGAATAGAGCTTGTACTTGGGAATCAAAATCCTCAAGGAATCCCAGAGTGAACCCTGGTGATAGGTGAGGAGCTCCAGGCCCAAATCCAACATCAAAGAAATGAGCCCTATCAAAATAACTGCAAATACCGTTTTATACTTGCCGGGGAATTTCCAGTATCGGGTCACGATTTGTCCTTTAGGCGCTTAGCGATTCCCGGGAGGAAGATTAACATTGATCTCTATTAGGTTGCAATCGGCAATCCTTTTAAGAATCTAAAGATTTTTATGAGGGAAAAGGGCGGGCGCTGCTTACAGCCAGGATTTGCCTT
>JAQTXE010000034.1 GCA_028688935.1 Syntrophales bacterium | reverse complement strand
GAGATGATTTTCTGGAAGTCCTGAATACCCTGGGCTTCGATGCGCTTACGTTCCGCTTCCTGCTTTTCCTTCTGCAACACGAAGCGCATGCGTTGGGCATCCTGGTCGGCGGCCAGCTTGGCGTTGATGGCCTCCACCACGGATTTGGGGAGCTGAATCTGCCGCAGCAGAATTTTCTCCACTATGATACCCCGCTTCCGCATGTCCTCCACCAGGTCCTCGGTGATTTCTGTGGCGATCAGCTCCCGGCTGGAGGTATAGAGGTCCTTGGCCTCGTGCCGCACCGTCACCCCCCGGATGGCGGCCCGGAATTGGGGCTTCACCACCACTTCCTCGTAATTGGTGCCGATCTGGCGATAGAGCCGGTCGGCCTGATCGGGCATCAGGTGATAAAGACAGGAGACTTCCAGGGACACATTCAGACCCTCCTTGGAGGGGGCTTCCGCATGTTCAAACACCTCTTTGGTACGGACACTCATCAGCTCCATGGTGGTCAAGGGGTTCACCAGGTGCACCCCCTCGGGAATAGTACCATGGACTTTGCCGAACAGGACTAAAACCCCCACGTGGCCCGCGGGCACCATTCTGACCATGGAGGGTATCAAAAAGACCGCCAGGATTACTGCCGCCAGGATATAACGTATGCCTGCTATTTGGGGCACATTTTTCCCCAGGACCACCAAGGCCAGGGCAATAAATACTCCTAAAAGAAAAAGATTCATAAATTCTCCTCTTCGCCGGTTGAATTAGCCAGAGAACGAGTTCCCGGTGCAATTTTTGCATAATCATATCCCGGAAGGTTAACAAAAGGCAATTTTTGCCTCCCGGACCGGTCTGCTGATCAAGACGGTCCGCATCATACGGGAAAGCAGCGGCGGCTCCCGGTGGCGCCGCCCGGCAGTACTCAATTCCAGGCGGATGGAGCCATGAACAGAAGTCAAAGTCAAAAGGGACGGCGGCAAAAGGGCTTTTTAATACTGGCTATACTGGCGGGTCTCCTGGCAGGGTTGGCAGGCTGCGGGGCCTATCAGCATGCGCCCTACCTGACGGACCCCAAGATTCAGGCCGGTCCCCCGGAAGCCTTTGTTAGACCCAGCTACACCGACTACCGCAGCTACCGCCTGGCGATTCTGCCTTTCCGGGTCCCGGCCCAGGTAGTGGACGTGGGCTTTCCCATCACTGAAGTCTTCCATCGCCAGATTCTGGAAAAAAAACCTTTCCAGACGGTAGTCCGGGTCAACGAATACGCCAATAACCTGGCTCAGGCCCAACACCTGGCCAAGGAACAAGGCGCGGACCTCTTCATCCTGGGGGAAGTGCCCTATTTTCTGGACAGCGGCTGCACCGCCATTTCCGGGGTGCAGGTGGATCTGAAGATTGTGGAGACCAGTTCCGGGCGCATTATCTGGTATCTCTCGGATAACATCAAAGCCGAGCCCGCACCCATTTATGACCTGTGGGTCACCGAGACCAAGCCCAAAGACAGTCCCAGTATCTACTACCTGGTGGAAACTCTGGCCACCCGCATGACCACGGCCATGCAAACCAACCTGGAGGCCATGGCGCAGCAGCAGGCCAACGCTGTAACTCCTTGCGCCGATATCACCGGCAGTACCTGCCGCCCTACCGGGAAGAAGTAAGGAGGCTGCTCCGGGAACGGCCCACGTTCCGGAAGACCGCCTGAAAATCCCGGAAGAGTCTCTTATTATCCCGCTGCCGGTGGCATTTCTTGAGATAAACCTTGGGGTCCGGGTTCTCCGCCAGGAGATCCAGGCCCGCCCAACCTTCCCGCCGGGGATAGGCATAGTAAGGATATTCCTTGGGAACCCCCCGGATATAGACCACCTGGGGCACTACCCACTCGAGCCGGGCCAGATAGAGGCGGTGCATGCCGTCATTGATGACCAGGGCCAGGGTGCCGTCGGCCTCCACTGATTCTTCCACAATGGGTGGATAGAGGGCATAGTCTTCCTCGGCGCCGTCCTCCTGCCGCACCGTATAGGTGACATAGCCGTCCAGCTTAAAGAGGTCCACCCCTTTGGCCGCCAACGACCAACGCAGTTCCTGGGTTTTCCGCAATTCCTGGAGCCACAGATAATTCTGGGCCGGATTGAGGCAGTCCGTGTGGATCTGTTCCAGGGTGATCAAAGCCTGCTGATAGACGAAGACGCCGGGCTGCTTGAGGAGGGGCACCTCCTTCAGCCTGGCGATTAATTCCGGGGCTCCGTGGCGCTCTAGGGCAACTATCTCCATTTGTCAGCAATCCGTTGTGAAATTTGCCCTTGTTCAGGCGCTTTGATCTTATCATCATTCGGGAGGGGAGGGGAAAAAATATCCGCCCGGGGGGGTGGCCGGTGATGAGGAAAAATCTGAAAAATGGACGGGCGGGGGAGGGTTAGAGGAGTTGTAGGTGGTCTAAAAATTATGGATTTTCTAATGGTGGCTTTTATACCAATTAGACCTCAAACGGCAATCTTTCACATTTTGATGCCCTTTGATTGCGAATTGGTATTAGACACGGGTTCCAAACCCAGCCTTTAGGTTTTTCCAAAAAAATAGAGGGGAGCTCTCTGCTCCCCCCCGACGGCTCCTTCCCCCACCAAGCCTTGCCCTTATTCATCGGCCCATCGAGGGAGGCCGGGGCCTGCCGACCAGCAGCCCCAAATCATGGGTCCCAGCCCGTAATAGGCGGTTCCTGTTCCGGCTTTATCCGGCTGCGAGCCTAACAGCGCCCCCGGAGGAAGCGGGTCGGGGGACCCAACAGGAATGGGCCGAACCAATCCTCAATGATGAATCCCCGGGAAGGCTCGGAAGCCATGGGCTCCGGCTCTTCCTCCCCCCCCAAAAGCTGGATGCTGTTGCCGGTCAGCGCGTCCGCCGGCAGAGACTCAGGTAGCCACAAAGCAACGTATTCTTCTTTTCCGATGTATGCCATAATCCCTTCCTGGCCAAAATTATATGCAATACCCGTACCAGACAGGGTGGCGAAATTCATTACCCGGCCGAGCGCCATTCATGCAGGGGACAGGCGGGGCACCGGGGCCGGGGGCGGCAGTATTCTTTTCCCAGCCGCACCAACAAGGCATGAAATTCCTGGTAGAGGGACACCTCCGGGGGCAAATTTTCCATAAACAGGGACTGCAATTCCTCATAGGAACAGGCCTCGGGGGCCAGATGATGCCGGCTCAAAATCCGGTGGGTGTAGGCGTCCACCACGAAAGTGGGCCGGTGGAGGGCATAGAGGAGGATGCTGTCCGCGGTCTCCGGGCCGATGCCTTTGACCGTCAGGAGGGCGGCCCGCAGGGATTCCAGGTCGGCCCCGGCCATTTCTGCCAGGGAGTCCTGAAATTGCCGGGCAAAAAAGTCCAGGAAGTTTTTCACCCGGCGGGCCTTGACATTAAAGTAGCCCGCGGGCCGGATCCAGCGGGCCAGCTCTGCCTCCGGCATCTCCCGCAAGTCCCGGGGATTAAGAAGGTCTGCGTCTTTCAGGGCTTTAAGGGCCTGGGCCACATTCCGCCAGTTGGTGTTCTGGGTGAGAATGGCCCCCATCATGACTTCGAAGGGCGTCTCCCCCGGCCACCAGCCCTGGGGGCCGAAGGCCTCCCACAACTTCTGATACAGCTCCTTGAGCAAATCACCCATCCGGCTACCGGCCATTACGTCTCCAATTTAAGTATTCGGTAGTCAGTAGCCCGAAAAAACCGGCCACCGGCTCCTGGCTACTAATTCCGCTAATTCCCTAGACTTTAACATTTTTTTTGCCTAGCTCTTGTGTTAGAATGCACATTATCGCAGCTGGTTGGCAGCGCCGGCAAATTCCAGCATAATTCCAAAGACTAAGATTGTGGCCAAAAAAATCACCTTTAATCCCTATGGCCTTACCATCGAGGTGCCGGAGGGAGAAAACCTGCTGCGGGCCGCGCTGGCGGCCGGGGTGCATATCAATGCCTCCTGCGGGGGTGAAGGGGTCTGCGGCAAGTGTAAAATCCTCGTGGAAGAAGGCGAGGTGGACAGCCTGCCGGGCGGCCTTTTGACCAACGAGGAATGGGACCTGGGCTACCGCCAGGCCTGTCAGACCAAGGTGGTCAGCGACGTGGTGGTGCGCATCCCGCCCGAGTCCCTGCTGGACCGCCGCACCCTGACCCGCCGCCGCACCGGCATCGGCCTCCGCCCCAGCCCCATCGATTTGGCCTCCTTGCAGGAGGAAGGCCTTTATAACCCGGCCTTTAAGAAGAGATGCGTCAAATTATCGCCACCCAGCCTGACGGATAACGTCAATGACTTGGCTCGCCTGGAAGAGGGCCTGGCCCGCCAGCATGGCGTCCCCAACCTGACCCTGGACTTTTTCCTCCTGCGCAAACTGGCCCGGGTGATGCGGGAGCAAGACTTCCAGGTCACCGCCACCCTGGATTTCTCCCGGCGCCGCTTCCGTTCCCCCCACCTGGTGAACGTGGAGCCCGGCGACACCACCGGGCGCCACTATGCGGTAGCCGTGGATATCGGCACCACCACCGTCTGGGTCCAACTCCTGGACCTGAGCAAAGGGGAAATTATCGGGCACGCCGCGGATTACAACTCCCAGATGAGTTACGGGGACGACGTCATCACCCGTATCGTCTATAGCCAGAAAGAGCAGGGTCTGCAAAAACTGCAAAAGTCCGTGGTGGGCACCATCAACCAGGTCATGCACCGGCTCCTGAAGCAGCATAAGCTGGGGGTGGAGGAAGTCTCCCACATGACCGTGGCCGCCAACACCACCATGACCCACCTCTTTTACGGCATCGACCCCAAATACATCCGCCTGGCGCCCTACGTCCCCACTGCGGGCAGCATCCCCTTGCTCCGGGCCCGGGATTTGGGCCTGGAGATGCCGGAGCACGTCTTCGTTTACAGTGTCAGCTCCGTGTCCAGCTACGTGGGGGGGGATATCGTCTCCGGGGTCCTGGCCTCCGGCCTCTACAAAGAGCCCAGACTGACCCTGTTCATCGACATCGGCACCAACGGGGAGATCGTCATCGGCAACCAGCAGTGGATGGCCTGCGCCGCCTGTTCCGCGGGCCCGGCCTTCGAAGGCGGGGGCATCCGTTTCGGCATGCGGGCCACCCAGGGGGCCATCGAGGAAGTCTCCATCAACCCGGAAACCTTCGAGCCCATGCTGCTGACCATCGGCATGGCCAAACCCAAGGGCATCTGCGGCTCCGGTCTGATCAACCTCCTGGCGGCCTTAATGGACTCCGGTCTGGTGCACCCTAACGGCAAGTTCCGGGACGATCTGAACACCCCCCGGGTGCGCCTGGGGGACAGCGGCCGGGAATACGTGGTGGCCTTCGCCGAAGATACCCAGGGGGGCCAGGACCTGGTCCTGAGCGAAGCGGATATCGACAACCTGATGCGGGCCAAGGGCGCCATGTTTGCGGGTTATGTCACCTTGCTGGAAAGCGTGGGCCTGCACCTCCAGGACCTGGAGCAGGTCATCCTGGCCGGCGCGTTCGGGAATTTCGTCAACATCGACAACGCCATCGCCATCGGCCTGCTGCCGGACCTGCCCCGGGACCGCTACCAATTCGTGGGTAACGCCTCCCTTTTGGGGGCCACCTTGCTGGCCTTCTCCCGGGAGATGCTGGATGAAGAACGGCGGGTGGCGGAGATGATGACCAACTTTGAACTCTCCGAAACCCCCGGCTACATGGACCAGTACATCGCCGCTCTGTTCCTGCCCCATACCCAGGGGGAATACTTCCCCAGCGTCAGCGAACGCCTCCAGGCCGCCAAGGGCTAAAATCGTAAGAACCCGGAATAGTGTCATGAGAGCCAACATAATCTGGTTCTTGGGGGCAGCCGTCTTTATGGCGGCCCTATTGCCCCTGCACCGGGGCTGGAGCCGGCCGCCGGCGCCTCCCGGGACCTTTTCCTCCGGGCTGGGCCTTTCCGGCATCCATCCCCTGCCGGAAGTGGAAAGAGAGGTGGAGCGGCTCACCAATGCCACCCGGCGTCAGCACGGCCTGCCGCCCCTGACGCTCGACCCGGCCCTGACGGCAGTATCCCGGCAACATAGCCTGGACATGCTGCGGCGGCGCTTTTTCAGCCACCGCAGTCCGGAGAGCCGCTCCCCTCTGGACCGTCTGCCTCCGGCCTATGCCTCCCGCATTTCCCGGTCCGGGGAAAACATCTGGACCGGCTCCGGCTATGCCCCGGCTAACCCCCAAGCCCTGGCCCGGATGATGCTCAATACCTGGATGGCCAGTCCGGGGCATCGCCGCAACATCCTCACCCCCGGTTTCACCCGCCTGGGGGTGGGCGTGGCCGCAATGGGCTGGGAGGTCCGGGCTACCCAGGTTTTCATTGCTATCGAGGAAAAATCACCTTAAGAATAAGTCAGGCCAATAAACCCCTCTGATAACACTCCATTATTAAAGTTATGGTTTTCGTAGGGGCGAACCTTGTGTTCGCCCAGCAAGCATCGGGGCGAACACAAGGTTCGCCCCTACGATAAAAACAATGTTTGATGAAAAATTGGTATGAAAAAGTGATAGGAGAAACCGCGGTCCCCACTCTCTCCTCACACCCGCATCCGGGCCCGAAATCAAGCAGATGAAAACGCTTTTACCTGCCCCGACATTTTACTGTCTGCGGCAAACTCCGCTGGCCTCGGTGGCGGTGCTCTGGGCGGTGCATCGGGGCCGGCCCCGAATTGTGAAGACCATTATTTACCGGCCGGAAGTGCCGATGGAAGTGGCTATCAAAAGTGATTTAGGGAATTCCCAAGCGGCGGGCTGCCCGGAAATTGACCGGGTGGCGGAGCAAATAGAGGCTTTCCTCAATGGCGCGGCGGTGCGCTTCTCACTGGACAGCATCCTTTTAGAGCGCTGTTCGGACTTCCAGCAGCAGGTGCTCCGGGCCGAACACGGCATACCCCGGGGGAAGGTGAGCGCCTATCAGCTCATCGCCGGGGTTATCGGCAGGCCCGGCGCGGCCCGGGCCGTGGGCACGGCCTTGGCCACCAACCCCTTTCCTATCATCATCCCCTGCCATCGCGCCGTGCGCTCCGACCGCACCCTGGGGGGCTACCAGGGCGGTCTGAAGATGAAGCGGGCTTTGCTGGAAATGGAAGGTATTTCCTTTGACCAAGCCGGGCGGGTGGCGGTGGAGGATTTTTTCTACTCCACTCTCAGTGCTTAATGCCAATTCTTCTTCAAAACTGGATTTTTTCAAGGGGGGAACCTGGTGTTCCCCCACTACCATCCGGGGCGAACACAAAGTTCGCCCCTTGTTTAGGCCGCCTATCCAAATCTTCCCTACCCCAGCTTTTTCAGCAGCCAGGCCAGGTTGTCCGCCAGGTTGGCGATGGTTTTCAGGCCTTCGGCATCCTGGGCCACTTCGCCGGGGTTGAGGCCGTAGGCGATGGGCCAGTAGGTGGAGCCGGGGACGATCATGCCACAGATGACGAACCATAACTGGAGCTGGGCGTAAGTGAAGTTGACCCCGGCCCGCCGGGCCACGACGATGGGAGAGCCCACTTTGCGGTGAAAGTGATTATCCCCCATGCGGGCCACAAAACCGGCCCGGTCCAGCAGGGCCATGAGGTTGGGGGTGGCGGAGCCGAAATAGACCGGCGATCCTACGATAATACCATCCGCCTGGGTCATGGCCTCAAAGATGGTGTGGAAGTCGTCGTCTTCCTGGGAGCAGCGGTTTTTATCCTTGGCGCATTTCATACAGGCGATGCAGGGCTTGACGTTCTTGTCATGCAGGGAAAGATATTCCGTTTCCAGACCCTGCTGTTCCAGGACCTTGAGGGCCTCTTGCAGCAGGTGGCAGGTGTTCCCCTTGGGGCGGGGCGATCCGGAAATGGCCAGTACCTTCAAGGCTCTTCCTCCTTATCTCGGTGGTGCGGTTAAACTACCACAATTTTAACCGTTGATGAACGCCGATTGACGCCGATTTGCCGGAAAAATACTTGACAGCGGCTCATTAATTTCTTAATAAATGAGTGAACGCTCACATTGATAATTGACCATGGCTCGCGACGGTAACCATACCAAAGAATTGATTGCCCGCACTGCGCTTCACCTTTTCGTGGAGCAGGGCATCACCGAAACCACCATCCGGGATATCGCCGGAGCCGCGGGGGTGGCCGAGGGCACCCTTTACCGCCACTTTGAGAGCAAAGACCAATTGGCCTGGGAACTATTTTCCACCAATTATCTGGCCTTTGCCCGGGAACTGGACCGGCTGCAAGAGGAGTACGACACCCTGCAAGAAAAGCTGGCCGCCATGATCCGCCAGTTCTGCGCCTTCTTTGACCGGGACCCGGTGCTCTTCAGCTACCTGCTCCTGGCCCAGCACGCCCAGCTCAAAAAAGTGACCCCGGAGATGCAAACCGCGGTGACCGTGTTGCAAAAGGTCATTGCCCAGGGCATGGCCCAAGGCGAGGTGCCGGAAATGGAAGTGGAACTGGCCGCGGCCATGGTCCTGGGGGTGGTCCTGGAAGTGGCGACTTTTAAGGCCTACAACCGCATCACCCAGGACCTCTCGCAACTGAGCGAGACTTTGGTGGCCTCCTGCTGGCGGGTCCTGACCGGGGATGGGACTCCTTGATTTCTGCACCCCGGCTGGCTATATTTTAAGATTAAGATTTAAGAGAAAGCACATGAACCAGGAAGAACTTAAGGCCAAAATCCAGGCCGCGGCCCCGGAGGGAAGAATCCCTTGCGCTACGGCCATGAACCTGGCCAAGGAATTGGGGATCTCCCGGAAAGAGATGGGAGAGTTGCTCAACGAGATACGCATCAAAATCACCCAGTGCCAGTTGGGGTGTTTTTAATAGCGGTTTGGTAGGGGGCGCAGGGCGCACCCTGCCTTAACTGCTCTACAGAATACTGCTTACTTTTATATGATCTATCTGTTCGGACCGGTTCCCTCCCGGCGTTTGGGACGCTCCCTGGGGGTCGATCTGATTCCCCGGAAGTCCTGCCCTTATGATTGCCTCTACTGCGAGGTGGGCCCTACCACGCACCAGACCCTGAACCGGATGGAATATCAAACCGAGGCCATTATTGAGGAGTTGCGGGCCTATCTGACCCATCCCCAAGCCCAGTTGGATTACATTACCCTGGCCGGTTCCGGGGAACCCACCCTGAACCTGGGGCTGGGGCGCATTATCAAGGCGATTAAGGAGATGACGGAAACACCGGTGGCGGTGCTGACCAACGGCGCGTTGCTGCATCTCCCGGAAGTGCGCCGGGATTTGAAGGCCGCGGACGTGATTCTTCCGTCCCTGGACTCCGTTATAGAAAAGACCTGGCGTCTCATCAACCGGCCCCTGCCGGAGATGTCGCTGGCCCAGATGATCGAGGGCCTTTTCGCCCTGCGCCGGGAATACCGGGGACAGATCTGGCTGGAAATTATGCTCTTGAAAGGTTTGAACGACACTGAAGAAGAGCTTGCGGCCCTGCGCCGGGTCATTGGAAAGTTGTCCCCGGACAAGGTGCAGCTCAACACCGCGGTGCGGCCGGTGGTGGACGAAGTGGCGCAGCCTTTAGATGAAGAGGAAATGGAGGCTGCGGCCGCGATTTTGGGGCCTACCGCGGAGGTCATCGCCGCCTGCTCCCGGAGCACCAAGGCGGAGGCCGGGGTGAGCGACGCCCGTTTTATAGAGATGCTGGCCCGGCGGCCCATGACCGCGGCGGACGTGGCCCAGGTTTTGGGGCTACCTTTAGATTTAGTAAAAACGAGGCTGAAGCGCCTCTGCAAGTCCGGTTTGGTTGACTATAGCCTTTATCAGGAGCAGGGATTTTACTCTTCATGCTAATGATATAAATAATAATTAGCCAGAGGAAATATATGAAGGACATAGCCTCCATTATTCAGACCATCTTATGGGTTGGGTTGATTGGTGCTATCTTCTGGCGTTATCATAGGCAAATAAATTCACTATTAGATGCCATTCAAAAGAGGATTGAGGCTGGCAGTGGAATAAAGGCTGGGTTTTTTGAGATATCTCCACTCCTATCGCAAGACCCAGAGCAGCAAAAGAAAAAAATAGATGAAGAGATAAGTGAAGTAATTGAAAGCGCCGAGTCCAAGGAAGCTATTGAGTCCCCGCTTTCACTTGAGAAACTTGATGATTTGCGGACTCGCTACTTCCAAGCTGAAGATTTGGCCCTGAGGGCAATACAAGCTGAATATGGCATTCCTATTGTCCGTCAGGTTCAGGTAGGCCAAGATATAGGATTTGATGGTTTCTTTGCAAAAGGTGGCACTGCTCATATTATCGAGGTCAAATACAGCCAGCGTCAATATCGAACGAACCATATTTGGCAAGTTCTTGAAAGGATTTTCGCTCGTATTGGCCGCTATGGCTGGCGAAATGTAAAAGTAATCCTTGCTGTAGTATATGCTGGTGGTTCAATCGATTTGGAGAAAGAGCATGGTCGTCTCATTGAGGCAGTACGGGGCTTCGAAGGGGCTGTTGATGTTCGTTGTTTTAGTCTTCAAAAACTAGCAGAGCAATTTGGTGCCTCGACATAATGGCTAATGAACTATGAAGGCTGCATACTGAGCAACAAAAGCACAGGCTGGAAAGCCTGTGCTACCTGAAAAAATTTAAGACTATCGATCCGCTCATTCGGGGGATTCAACTTATGCAAGGCCTATTCGATGTGGGAATGGATGTGGGTTCGGTGAGCGTCAACCTGGCGGTGCTCAGCCCGGAAGGGGAAGTGCTCCGGGAAGAAAACCGCCGCCATCAGGGGGAGCCCTACCGGGTGGCGCTATCGCTGTTGGAGTCCCTGGAGCCGGAGTTTCCTTTGGATAAATGCCGGCTGGCCGCATTCACCGGTATCGGGGGGAAGGTCCTGGCGGAGCTCTTAGGCGGCCTCTTCGTCAACGAGGTCATCGCCCAGGCCCGGGGCACCTATCATTTCCACAGGGAAGCCCGCAGCATCATCGACATGGGGGGCGAAGACGCCAAATTGCTGCTGGTGGCGGACGAAGAGGGCCACCAGATCATTCAGGACTTTGCCATGAACACCATGTGCGCCGCGGGCACCGGCTCTTTCCTGGACCAGCAGGCCCACCGCATGGGCTACACCATCGAGCAGTTCAGCGAGCTGTCGCTCAAATCCACCACTCCCCCCCGCATTGCCGGGCGTTGCAGCGTTTTTGCCAAGACGGACATGATCCACTTGCAGCAGGGCGCCACCCCGGATTTCGAGATCATTGCGGGGTTGTGCCAGGCCATGGCCCGGAACCTCAAGAGCAATATCGCCAAGGGCAAGACCATCACCCCGCCGGTGGCCTTCCAGGGGGGCGTGGCCCACAACCTGGGGGTGCGCCAGGCCTTCCGCCAGGTCTTCGGCCTGGATGAGTCCGGGCTCATCATCCCCCCCCATTTCTGCGCCTTGGGGGCCGTGGGCGCGGGCCTGGCCTCCCGGGGGCAGCCCCCCGAGAATTTATCCCTGAATCTCCAGCCCTTAAAAGACCACCTGGCCCGGGAAGTGGCAGCCGGCCGTTCCCTGCCCCCCTTAAGCCCCCCGGCGGACCTGGGGCCGGAGGCCTACGCGGTGGCCCCCCTGCCCCCCATGGGCGCCAATGAGGAGGCCTATCTGGGGATCGACGTGGGCTCCATCAGCACCAACGTAGTGGTCATCGATAAAGATATGCGGGTGTTGGCCCGGGAATACCTCCTCACCGCGGGGCGGCCCCTGGAGGCCATCACCGAGGGCCTAAAGAGGGTGGGGGGCAAGCTCGCAGGCCGGGTGAAGATCATGGGCGCGGCCACCACCGGCTCGGGCCGTTACCTCACCGGAGACTTCATCGGCGCGGACGTGGTCAGAAACGAAATCACGGCCCAGGCCACCGCGGCCGCGGCCATCGACCCCGCGGTGGACACCATCTTCGAGATCGGCGGCCAGGACTCCAAGTTCATCAGCCTGGAGCACGGGGCCATCGTCGACTTCATGATGAACAAGGTCTGCGCCGCGGGCACCGGCTCCTTTCTGGAGGAGCAGGCGGAGAAGCTGGGTATTTCCATTAAGGAAGAATTCGGCAAGCTGGCCCTGGCCAGTAAAAAGCCGGTGCCGTTAGGGGAGCGCTGCACCGTGTTCATGGAATCCGACCTGGTGCACCACCAGCAGCGGGGCGCGCTCAAGGAAGAACTGGTGGCGGGGCTGTCCTACTCCATTGTCCAGAACTACCTGAACAAGGTGGTAGAAGACCGGAAGATCGGCAAAAACGTCTTCTACCAGGGGGCCACCGCGGCCAATAAGGGCATTGTGGCCGCGTTCGAGAAGGTGACGGGCCAAAAGATTACCGTGCCGCCCCACCACGACGTCACCGGGGCCATCGGCGCGGCGCTTTTGGCCATGCGGGAGCGCGACTGGGAGACCTCCCGTTTCAAAGGCTTTGACCTGGCCGACCGGGAGTATGCCATCACTTCCTTTGAATGCCAGAGCTGCCCTAACCGCTGCGAAATCCGGCAGGTAAAGATCGCCGGGGAAAAGCCCCTGTTCTACGGCAGCCGCTGCGAAAAATACGAAGTCGCCTCGGAGCAGGTCAAATTTGACCTACCGGACCTCGTCAAAGAAAGGGAAGATTTGTTGTACGGCTCCGAGGAGCCCGGGCCCGGCACACGGGGGGCCATCGGCATCCCCCGGACCATGTTTTTCCAGGAACTCATGCCCTTTTTCCGGGCCTTCTTCGAGGACCTGGGTTTCAGCGTGGTCTATTCCCAGAAGACCAACAAGCAGGTGATCCGCCAGGGTGTCGAGTGCCTGGCCGCGGAGCCCTGCTACCCGGTGAAAGTGGCCCACGGCCATATCCTGGACCTGATCCAGCAATGCGTAAAACGTATCTTCCTCCCCAGCATCATCGACATGGCCAATCCCCATCCGGAGATCAAGCAGGGGGTGGTCTGCCCCATGGCCCAGACCCTGGCCTACGTGGCCCCTTCCACCATCGACCTCAGCAAATACGGCGCCGAACTCCTGAGCCCGGTCCTCTACTTTGGCCGGGGGCGCCAGGAACTACGCCGGGGCCTAAAGGACCTGGTGGCGCAGCTGGGGATGTCCACCTTCAGGCTGAACCGGGCCCTGGACCGGGCCCAAGCCGCGCAGCAGGCTTATTACCAGGCCCTGGAAAAACGGGGCCGGGAGATTATGGAGGACTTGCCGGCAGACGGCCGGCTCATGGTCCTCATCGGCCGGCCATACAACGCCCTGGACCCGGGCATGAACCTCAACCTCCACCGCAAGCTGAAACAGTTGGGGGTCCAGGCCGTACCCATGGATTTCCTGCCCCTGGATCAGGTGGAGGATTTGGACGAAATCAGGCCCATGTACTGGCGCTTCGGCCAGAAGATCCTGGGCGCGGCCCAACTCATCCGCCGGGACCCCCGCCTGTACGGGATTTACATCACCAACTTCGGCTGCGGCCCGGACTCCTTTATCCAGCACTTTTTCCGGGACAAGATGCGGGGCAAACCGTATCTCGAGATCGAAATCGACGAACACTCCGCGGACGTGGGGGCCATTACCCGTCTGGAAGCCTTTTTGGACAGCCTGAAGAACGTCACCCCCCAACCCCAGCCGGAGAGGGTCTCCCCCTTCCGCCACCGGGTGGTGGAAACCCAGCGGCGCAAGGTCTTCCTGCCCTACATGACCGACCAGGCCCTGGCCCTGGTGGCGGCGTTCGAGGCCTGCGGCGGTGAGGCCGAGATGCTGCCGGAATCGGACGAAGAAACCCTGGAGTTGGGCCGCCGCCTCACCTCCGGGAAAGAGTGCTATCCCCTGATCCTCACCACCGGGGATTTGGCCAAACTGGTGCAGCGCCCGGACTTCGACCCCGAGAAAAGCGCCTTCTTCATGCCTTCCGGCGACGGGCCCTGCCGCTTCGGCCAGTACCACCGCTACCACCGCCTGGTCCTGGATGAGCTGGGTTACCCCCAGGTGCCCGTCTATTCTCCGGATCAGAGCGAAACCATGTACCAGGAGCTGGGCATGGTGGGTGGCGATTACACCCGCATCGCCTGGCGGGGAATAGTGGCCATCGATCTGTTGGAGAAAAAGCTCCGGGAGACCCGGCCTTATGAGCGCCGGGCCGGGGATGCGGACGAAGTTTACCGGCACTATCTCCGCCAGGTCCACCACGTCTTGCGGGACCGGGGGGACCTGCCGGCGGCCATGCGGGAAGCCCGGCGGGCCCTGGACGACGTGGCCCTAAACGGCACGGGTGAAAAACCCCTGGTGGGCATCATCGGCGAAATCTATACCCGGGCCAACCATTTCGCCAATGAAGACGCGGTGCGGGAGATCGAAGCCCTGGGTGGGGAAGTGTGGATGCCCCCCATCGGCGAGTGGATGCTCTATGTCAATTACACTTCGAAACGCCGGGCCCGGAGCTTCAAGCGCTACCGCCATTTGCTGCAGATCCTGTTCAAAGAATATTTCCAGAGAAAAGACGAACATCTGCTGGAAGAAATCTTCCACGGCAGTGTGCGGAATTTGGCGGAGCCCACCATCCCCGAGACCCTGGACCTGGCCCGGAACTACCTGGACCCCTCCTTTGAAGGGGAGGCCGTCCTGAGCATCGGCAAGTCCCGGGACTTCATCCGCAAAGGCGCCTCCGGACTGGTGAATATCATGCCCTTCACCTGCATGCCGGGGACCGTGGTCAACTCCCTGTTTAGACGCTTCCAGGAAGAGCACGACCACATCCCCTTCCTCAACCTGGCCTACGACGGCCAGGAACAGACCCACACCCGCACGCGTCTCGCGGCCTTCATGTACCAGGTGCGGCAGTTCCAGGGGCGGCGGAAGTAGACGATATTCTCACGCAAAGACGCCAAGGCGCAGAGAGGACAATGGACAACTCGTGCTATTTTGTCCAGTTATAAAATCCACTGCGGGGTTTAGGATCAACGGCAAGGAACATAAAATTCCTCGTTACATACTGAGCATTTGATTGAAGAACCATTGTCATCACCTGGCAACGCTATTAAATGAGAGCGTTGGTTATGCAAGAGGAAACACACAGGACAGGGTAACCATTTTCCGGTCGAGTCCAAGAAGACTTTTTTGTAATTCTCGATCGTCTCTTCAGGTGCCTGCATATCTTGAAGAACTTTCGTGAAAATGGGCAGAATAAAAGAATCGTTCATTTTCGCCACCGCCTTTTTTATAAGTTGTTAAATTCCGCTAACTCCTCAGCAGTCAGAGGTCGTGCCAGTGTTCGTGCCTGCATATCTTTCCTGAGAGAAATTATAATTTGCCAATTCTGTTTTCCGGGCAATTTGCATTCCCAAAATTTCCATCCGTTTACAGAATTTTTAGTTATTGACATGGCTGCCGGGGATGGAGAAGAAAAATTTTCTCCATTAAGAACCAAAAAGCCATCATCAACCTTCGCGTAATACATCTGGCCTTTATAAAAGCTCCTAAATTCTGTTCCATGAGGGAATACCACGCCCTTCGCAATCCACGGTTTTCTGGAATGAGCTTTTTGCGGTAAAGGCTTTTGTGTCGGCTCCAGACCAAAAACCTCACGGAGGACATCATTCGGGCTAATTTCTGCATGTTTGCGGCGGATAGTGATTTCCTTGAAAACATCAAAATCGATTTCGATGGTTTGCATCTCCTAAACTCCTATCTAATAGTATTAAAGCCCTATGAAATAGTTTAATAGGCTATTATTCCGCCCTTGTCAAGACGAAATTCTAAAAAAATATTCAAATACTTCGATTTGTACTCGAGATAATATGCCAGTCTAATGGAACGAGGTAGAAAGAAAACTGGACAAAATCACGCAAATTGTCCATATCCCCAAAAGCCCCCCCACACTATACCTAAAGGAGCATGCCGACTTTCCACCAAGAACTGGACAAAATAGCAAATTATCCTGATGTGCCTAAATGAGAGGCTGTGGAGGCAGTGAAGGGAAAATTACAGTTAATTTAGTATGTTAAATGATTACTTCAATCCCTTTACGCCGGATCACATTCAGCAGCACGAGGGCCGCTCCCGTCGGGCGCTTCGCCCCCCGTTCCAACTGGGACACATACCCAACCGTCACGTTTAGGTAATGCGCAAACACCGCTTGGCTCATGTGCTCCCGTTCGCGTATGGCCCGGATATCTTCTCCTGTTAGGGGCTCGATTTCTGCTTTGCCCTTCACGCCAAGATGACGCATGGTGATTTTCCCATAAGCTGCATCAGTAAGAATGCCCGCTTGCTGCATGTCCTTGGCTGTTTCAAGCAGTGCTTGTGTCAGCCTGGAAGTCTTTTTGTTCTTAGCCATCATGTTACCTCCTGCAAAATCCCCTCACTAATCGCGTGCTCAAGGCGTTCGACATCCGCCTCAAGCCACGCCGTCGCGATCTCTTTTAACGTCACCAGTTCATCGTCTCCTATGTTCTCACGCTCGTTTTTTGCGAAGCCGTAGAGGAACACCGCACGATCACCGTCACGATAGGCAATGAGCACACGGTAGCCTCGTGAACGTCCCTGCCCGGCCCTGGCCACCCGTTGCTTGATAACGCCGCCGCCTAAGTCGGCATCCACGCTCCCACGCTCTGCCCGCTCAATAGCTTGGCGCAAGCTGTCATTGCTGATCCGCTCATCCCTTGCGAAGCGCCCAAACCACTTGGTTTTAAAAATCCGCACGCTGCTCCTATAACACTTTAAACTATAGTACAATGGGTTATAGATGTCAACCTCACTTGTAAAAACTTTTTCTCTTTTTGGCAAGGGAAAAATCTTGATTTCTTTCGTTCAAATATCTTACAAAGCAAAAAAACCCAAAACACTTTGTGTACGTTACCTGTTTGTCCCTTGTTTCCCGGATAATTTTTAACCCTGATTTAGGGAGGCAACCATGGTGCGATTAGTCATGGAGAGATGGCGCGGGTTACTATTGGCGGCTTTAACCTTGGCCTTCATGCTGGCGCCCCTGACCGCCCAGGCCGCGGATGCCCACCGGGACCCCAAGCTGGGGTTGGTTTCGGATAGCGCCCGGGGGTCCAAACGCTATTTGGTGATCCTGGTGGACTTTCCCGACGTGCAGCCCCGCCTGCCCCTGGCCGGGGTGAAAGAGAGGGCTGTCCCCCGGGTGGCCCGCTGGTATCAGGCGGCCTCCCACGGCCAGACCAGGTTTAACGGCACCGTAACCGGCCCCTACACCCTGCCCCAGCCCCTGGCGGCCTACAAGGTAAGCCCTTACAACTTTAGGGTGGATTCCCGGCGGGTCTATGCCCTGGTGCGGGACGCCCTGTCCCTGGCCGAAGAAAACGGCGCGGCATTGAAGGATTTTGACGTGGTGGCGGTGGTGCACCGCTGTTTCACCCGCCCGGGGCAGGGCTACGGCATGATCTGCTATTGCGCCAACCCGGGGATGATCAGCAAGGTGAGGCAAGGCCGGGCCCGCTACGCGCCCATCACCACCCGGCGGGGCACGGTGTTTCAGAAAGGCGTGGTGGTTATGGCCGAAAACTTCAATGTGGGGTTCATGGTCCACGACCTGGCCCACGCCCTCGGCGGGGTCTACCAGGGGAGACGCCTGGTGCCGGACCTCTATGACTTCGAGGCCCAAAGCCGGCAACGGAATAATTTCCAGATTCACGACGCCGCCCTCTACCTGGGTCCCTGGGACGTCATGAGCCAGCATTTTCTCACCAAAAATCAGCCGCCCCCGGGATTCTCCCTGTTCACCATGATACGCATGGGTTATATCCAGCCCCGTCAGGTGAATTTGGTGCGCCCCGGAGAAACCGCGCTGGCCCGGCTCGCCCCCTTGGCAGAGGGAGGGCCTCTCCTGGGAGTGAAGATTCCTCTGTCCGGCGGGCGTTACTTGCTGGTGGAGAACCGCCAGCCCCTGAAGGTGGACCGGGTGCTGCCCGCGTCCGGAGTCATGGTTTACGCGGTGGATGAATCCCGGGAGGAAGGGGCCGGGATCGTTAAGGCCCAAAACGCCGACCCGCCGGCCCCCAACTTTTCCCGGGCGCCCTTTGGGGTGGACGGCCAGGCCCAGGCGGCCTTTGTGGACTCCCGGGCCAACGTGGCGGTGGTGCCCTTGATTAAGGAAGGTCAGGACTACCTGGTCTTGATTACCGGCGCTAACCAGGCGGAAGCGGCCCGGAGCGTGTCCCGGAACTTGGTGAGGCTCCGGGGTAATCCGAATTTTAGGGCCAAAAAGGCCGAGGTGATGCGGTTACTCAAATCCGGCCGGATAGCCGCGGCCCAAGAGGCGACGCGCTAAAGGCCTGAAGAAAAGGATGGCTTAACTCTTCTCTGTTTTTTACCGGTGGGGGAGCCGTTAGGGCAGGTGTCCCGGCCTGCCTTCAGGGGTTTCCCCATTTAGTTGGCTCACTCCCCTTTAAAGACCGGCTTTCTTTTCTCCAAAAAAGCCTTTTGACCTTCCAAGTAATCCTGACTATCATAAACCAGACGGCGCAGGCCCTGGATGCGCTCGAAGGTCTCCGGACTTAAGGGCATGGCGTTCCCCAGAAGGCGCAGTTGCTCTTTGATGACCCCGATACTGGTGGGGGAATTGGCGGCGATCTGGCGGGCCAATTTTAAGGTGAACGGCTCCAACTCTTCCGGGGGCACCAGATGGTTGAGAACTCCCAGGGCCAAGGCCCGCTCGGCGCTTAAAGGTTGGGCGGTGAAAAACATCTCCTTGGCTACGGCCATGCCCAAGACGGTGAGGACATGCAAAATGCCGGAGGGATTATAAGGAATGCCGATTTTGGCCGGGGTGATGGCAAAGGAAGTGTTGGGGGTGCCGATGAGGAGGTCGCAGACCAGGGCCAGCTCGCAGGCGCCCCCCCAGACCGAGCCTTCCATCATGGCGATGACCGGCGCGGGACAGCGTTGAATGGCCCGGATGGCCGTCTCCAGGGGGTCATAATAGGACAAGGGATCCCGGCCGGACTGAGGCAATTCGGTGACGTCAAAGCCCGCGGACCAGACCTTGGCCCCGGGGTTGGCCCGGAGGATCACCACCCGCGCCCGGTGCTGAAGCAAATCGTTCAAAGCCCGGATGAGCTCATTGATGAGGCTTTTACCCAGGGCATTGCGCTTCCGGTCGCGGTTCAGGGTGATGATGCCGATGTCCTCCTGCCGCTCCTTTAAAATGAACTCCACCTGGTCTTCCTCCCTGGGGAATTATTGCCGCGCTGGCGGCATTGACTTCTTTTACAACAGAAAACGGAAAACGGAAAACGGAAAACGGTACTTAAGGAGGCATCCATGGTTAATTGTCCCCACTGCCGCGGGTTAGTGGAGGAAAACGCGGAATTCTGTCCCATTTGCCAACAACTCTTGTCTGGCGCGGGTCCGGTACCTGCCGGGGCGCTGGTACAGCCCGGCAAATATCTGCGGAATGGCTGGGAATTATTCAAACTTTACCCCGGGGGTTTTGTGGGCTTTACCCTGTTGTTTGTCTTCATCCAGGCATTTTTGAACTATCTGCCCTGGTTGGGGGGTCCTATCAGCCTGGCCATCGGCGGACCCTTGGGGGTGGGCTTCTATGTGGTCAGCGCCAAGCTGCTGCAGCGACAGACCCCGGAATTCCGGGACTTTTTTGCCGGGTTCAACTTTTTTCTACCCCTTCTCCTGGTGTCGGTCATCAGCGGCCTGCTGATTGTTTTGGGCCTGGTCTTCCTGATCCTGCCCGGGATTTTCCTTATGGTCTGTTATCTTTTTCCCTCCTTTATCGTCCTGGACCGGCGCCTGGACTTCTGGCCGGCCATGGAACTCAGCCGGCAGACGGTACAGAAGCAATGGTTCGGTTTTTTTGTCTTTTTTTTACTGCTCATCCTCATCAACCTGGGGGGCGCCTTGGCTTTGGGAATCGGCCTGCTGGTCTCCTTCCCGGTGAGCGCCTGCGCGGTGGCGGCCGCCTACGCCGAAATCTTCGGATTACAGTCGGATTATTCCGGGAGTATTCCCCAGTTGAAGACATAATTTCATAATCTAAGGAATCGGTGGGCAGTGCCCACCCTACATTTACTTTGAACTGGAACCCTGACCTTTGAATTTTTCAGAATCCACCACCAGGCAACCGGGAGAATCCGAAGACCTCTGGGAAGTGGCCGTGGCCCTGCCCATCTTCCGTACCCTCACTTACCGATTGCCTGACGCACTAAAAGATAAAGCCCGGGTGGGCTGCCTGGTGCGGGTCCCGGCCAAGCGGAGGCTGGTGACGGGCTACCTCCTGGGACCGGCCCGGGAGGTCCCGGAGGTGGCCCTCCGTCCCATCCAAGAGGTGTTGGACCCCCTGCCCCGATTCGGGCCGGAAATGGTGCCGCTCTTCCGCTGGCTGGCGGATTATTACCAGTACCCCTTGGGAGAGGCCCTGGATCACCTGATTCCCGGCAGCGCTACTGCCTCCGGCCTCCGCACCGAGCGCTGGGCCGCCTGGCAAGGGCAGCCGGCAGGAGCGGAACCGCCCGGGCGCTTGAGCGCCAAGGCCCAGGGCCTCCTGGCCTATCTTCAAGAAAACGGCCCCACTTCCTTAAAAGAACTCAACCGGGTTTTTCCCCGCTGCGCCCCCATCCTCAAACGCCTGGCCCACAAGGGTCTGGTTGCCCTGGAGGACCGGGAGGCCTGGCGGGACCCTCTGGAGGGGCAGGTCCCGGCCATAGAGGAGGCCTCCTTCCAACTCAGCGCCGACCAGGAGGAGGCCCGGGCCGCGATTGTGGAAGGCATCCACGGCCGGGAATTTTCTCCCTTTCTGCTCCACGGGGTCACCGCCAGCGGCAAGACCGAAGTATATCTCAGTGCGGCCCAGGCCACCCTGGACCAGGGGCGGCAAGTCCTGGTGCTGCTGCCGGAGATTGCCCTCACCCACCCAGTGGCCCTGGCCTTTAGAAAGCGCTTCGGCTCCCGGGTGGCCCTGCTCCACAGCGGACTTTCTCCGGCCGCCCGCCTGGACCAATGGCGGCGCATCACCATGGGCCAGTTGGACATCGCCGTGGGGGCCCGCTCCGCGGTCTTCGCTCCCCTGCCCCGTTTAGGCTTGCTGGTGGTGGATGAAGAGCATGACCCCGCCTACAAGCAGGAGGGCGGACTCCTTTATCAGGCCCGGGACGTGGCCCTCTACCGGGGTAAGCTGGCGGCGGCAAGCGTGGTCCTGGTCTCGGCCACTCCGGCGGTGACCACTTTTTACCGGGCGAAAGCAGGGAAATACCGCTATCTCAATCTCAGCCGCCGGGTCACCCCCCAGGCCCTCCCGGACATTCACCTGATTTCCCTTAAGGAACACCGGTTAAGCCGGGGTTTGCCGGTGATCTCCCGGCCCCTGGCCGCGGCCCTGGAAGAAACCCTGGCCCGGGGGGAACAGGCCCTGCTCTTCTTAAACCGCCGGGGCTACGCCACCGTGCTTTTCTGCCTCTTCTGCGGGGAGGTGATTCAATGCCACCAATGCAGTGTGGCCCTGACTTATCACCAGGCCAAAGACGCCCTCACCTGCCACTACTGCGGCTATGAAGAACCGGTGCCGGAGCGCTGCCCCCGATGCCAGTCCACCGCGCTCAAACGCTATGGTGTGGGCACGGAAAGGGTGGAGGCGGAACTGCAAAAAATCTTCCCCCAGGCCCGGGTGGCGCGCCTGGACCGGGATACCGCGCCCCACAGCGGCCGCGCCCTGAAAATGTTGGAGGATTTTGCCCAAGGCCGGGCCGATATCCTGGTGGGCACCCAGATGATCTCCAAGGGGCACCATTTCCCCGGCGTTACCCTGGTGGGAGTGATCGCCGCTGATCGCCACCTCTTCTTTGCGGTATACCACGCGGGGGAGCGCACCTTCCAACTCCTGTCCCAGGTGGCGGGCCGGGCCGGCCGGGGGGG
>JAQTXE010000033.1 GCA_028688935.1 Syntrophales bacterium | reverse complement strand
GTCCTTTTCTCCACAGCCTCCAGGGGGTATGGTTCCTGGAAAAGGTGGAAAAAGGGGGACGGGGGCTTAATTTGTCCCTACAGGTCCTGGACGGCATTCTCTGTCACGATGGGGAGTCGCATCTGGCCCGGCTGGCCCCGGAGGGGGAAAAGACCTTCGCTCATCTCGAGGAGGAGATGCGCCGCAAGCTGGCCGATCCCCAGCTGCCTCTCAAGCCCATGACCTTGGAAGGCTGCGTGGTGCGGCTGGCGGATACCATCAGTTATATCGGCCGGGACCTGGAAGACGCCATCACTCTCAATCTGGTGCGGCGGGAGGAACTGCCAGCCGTGGTGACCCAGCGTCTGGGCCGCACCAACGGGGCCATTGTCTATAGTTTGGTGGCCGATTTGATCAGCCACAGTTTTGAAAAAAATTACGTGGGTTACAGCCCGGAAGTGGGCCAGGCCTTGAAGGCCCTGAAGGCCTTCAATTACGAACGCATCTATAATAATCCCTTGATTAAGTCGGAGACCTCCAAGATCGAGACCCTTTTTGCCTTCATGTTTGACCGCTTTGTGGAGGATGTCCGGGAGCGTCATCTCGATTCTCCCATCTGGAGGGATTATTTGTCCACTATGGACGTCGTTTATCTGGAGAACCAGCAGCCACCGGAGATTGTCCGGGATTTTATCGCCTCCATGACTGACGCTTATTTTCTTAGGCAGAGCGAGGAGCTGTTCTTCCCCCAACCTCTGCCCTGGAGATTCGCCTGAGCCTGAGTATGCGCCTGATGACTTTCAATCTCCGCTTCGCCAATCCGGAAGACGGTCCCAATGCCTGGGAATACCGCAAGGAGTTGGTGGCGGAGATCATTTTGAACCGCGGACCCCACCTATTGGGCACCCAGGAAGGCACCGTGCCCCAACTGGAATATCTGGCCGGACATCTGCCCCGCTACCGGCCGTTGATCAGCCATCGCCAGACCGACCCCACCTGCCAATACCCCACTATCTTTTATCGGGAAGACCTGTTGCAGGCCGGGGAATCGGGAGAATTCTGGCTGTCGGAGACCCCCGCGGTGCATCGCAGCTTAAGTTGGGGCAGTGCCTTCCCCCGCCTGGTCACTTACGGCTTGTTCCGGGAGAAGGAGCGGGAGTTGTGGTTTTATTTCATCAACACCCACCTGGACCACATTTCCGCCCAGGCTCGCCTGGAGGGAGCCCGGATGATCCGGGAGTTTTTTTTCTCCCGGGAACAACCCATGATCTTGGTGGGAGATTTTAATGAGCCCCCGGACTCCCCGGTTTACCGGAAGTTCTTGGAGGAAGACAGCCCCCTGCAAGATACCTGGCGGGCCGTGCACTTGTCCAGAATGGGAGCCACCACCCAGCACAACTTCGCGGGCCTCCCCCGGGGCAGCCGCATCGATTGGATCTTGTTAACCCCGCCTTTTAGGGTCAAGGAAGCCTTGATAATTACCGATAACCAAAAAGGACGTTATCCGTCCGACCATTTTCCCTATGCCGTGGAGGTGGAGTATTAAGATGCCGCGACTGGGGTTTGTTTTCTGTCTCTGTTTCCTGGGCTGCCTGGCTGCGACGGCGGCGGTGGCCGGAGAGATCCCTCTTTACCATCAGGTGGCCGGGTGCCAGGAGGAGTATGCGGTGGAAGGCCGCCGGGTCAGCCTGGTCCGCCTGGCCCAGGAGCGGGGCATTAAATGGACCGCCTTGGGCCGGCACAATCGCTTGAAACCGCCCTATCGCTTGAAAAAAGGGATGGTCCTCAAGATAAATACCACCCATATTGTGCCTGACGAATTGACTGACGGTCTGATCATCAACCTGCCGGAGCTGGTTCTTTACTACTTTAAGGATGGGATTTATCAACGGCGCTATACCCTGGCCGTGGGCAAACCCAGTTGGCCGACCCCCACCGGCATCTACAAGATTATCGACAAACGCAAGAACCCCACTTGGAATGTGCCGGAGTCCATCCAGGAGGAGATGTGGGAAGGGGGCCTGGAGGTGTTGGAGCAGGTGCCGCCGGGGCCCAAGAATCCCCTGGGAAAATTTTTTATGCTTACCTCCGCCGAGGGGGTGGGCATCCACGCCACCAACCGCCCTTCCAGCGTGGGTTACTATGCCTCCCACGGCTGCATCCGCATGCTGCCCAATGAGATCGCCAAACTCTTCCCCCAGGTGGCGCTGGGTACACCGGTGAAGATTATTTACCGGCCCGTGAAGATGGCCCTCACTCCCCAAGGGCGCATCTTTCTTGAAGCCCATCCCAACGTCTACCGGAAAGAAATGGATTACATGGACGTGGTCATGGACCTGGCCGAGAAAAACCACTTGGTGGGACGCATTAATTGGAAACTGGTGCCCAAAATCCTGAAGGCCAAGGAAGGCATCGCCCAGGACATCACCAGGGAACTGCCGGCCGACAAGCCCGCCACAGCCGCCGCTCCCGCGCCCGCCCCCCGCCACCAGGAGAGTTCCCTTTTCCCTTTACAGCGCAAGGAAGCCAAGTTAGAATAGGTACCTGCCGACACTTGCTGGAGAAGACCGGTGCCTGACAGGAATACCGCCCCAGAATGCCTTCGGGCTATTCGGGAAGAAAATCGCCATCTCAGATTTCTCAGGTTTATGGTGGATCTGGCCCTGATGGAGATCCGGGCCGGCCGCTTCACCCTGGAGGAAGCGGAGAAAGTGGTGGAAAATGTGCGCCGCCAGGCTTTGCAGCTCTTCCCCGGCAAAGAAACCGCCTTTGACTGGATCTACCGGCCCCGGTTCCACCGGGCCATCACCGAAACCTTTAGACTCCACTAATGGAGGATAAACTATGACTTTAACGCGCTTGATCCGCCCCCTTATGCTACTGTACGTCATATCTGCGGTCCTGACCCTAGCCGGGCCGACCTGGTCCCAGACCAAGGCACCTACCCAGCCTCAGAAAAGCGCCGCTCCTCCCGCCAAGTGCGGTCCGGATCATGCCATTCTCTATAAAAGGGCCGTGAACCTGCTGGATAAAGCCGAGAAGAAACTGGCCGCCAAATATACCGCCGAGGCCAAGGCCCTGCTGAAAGAGTCCAATTCCCTGTTCACCATTCTCTTGAAAGAATGTGGCCCCCAGCAAAAAGAGCGGACCTTGACCTCCGGGGAAGAACAGCAGGAGGCGGTGAACAAAAAGCTGGCCGCGGGTGAGCTGGCCCAGGCCGAACGTCTGGAGAAATCCGCCGCCGCCAAGCTGAAGAAGAGCGAACAGGCCGCTCAGAAAGAGATTGCGGTGAAATATGCCCGGGAGGCCAAGGGGGAATTCGAACGGGCCCAGGTTAACTCCCTAAGAGCCGGCATCTATTCCCTGCGCAACCAGCAGATGCTTTTCCGGTGGCTGGCGAAATGATCGCCTGTCTCTGCCCACCCATCCGGGGGGCGGATTATTGCCTCTGAGCATCACTGCCGCACAGGTGGGTCCCCTGGGGGTGCTTACCTACCTGGTGGCCTGCCCGGAGACCGGGGAGGCCCTGCTCATTGATCCCGGGGGTCCGGTTCCGTCCTTGGAAGCCCAACTCCGGGACCACGGCTGGCGCCTCCAGTGGATCGTCAACACCCACGGCCACGCTGATCATAGCGCCGGCAACGATCTCTGGGCGGCCCAAACCGGCGCTAAGGTAGTCATGCACCGCCTGGACTGGGAGTTCTTCAGCCGCCCGGAGATGCAAGACGCGGCCTTAGCCGAAGGTTTCCCACCCCTGACCCGGGTGGACCTGCTGGTGGAGGACGGGACGCGGTTGCCCCTGGGCCGCCAGGAGGCCGAGGTTTTGCATACCCCGGGGCATACCCCCGGCGCCATCTGCCTCTACTTTCCCGGCCACCTGTTCACCGGGGACACCCTGTTCGTGGACGCAGCCGGACGCACCGACCTGCCGGGGGGCTCCCTGGACCAATTAATCCAATCCCTCCAGGAGAAGATCATGCCCCTGCCGGATGCCACCCGCATCTGGCCGGGCCATGATTACGGAGAGACACCCGCCTCTACCTTGGGCCAAGAGAAGGCCACCAACCCTTATCTCACCGATTTTTTCTAAGACGTGATTAAGGCCGCCGGCCTTTCCCCAATTGCCAGTCCTCCGCCGGAAACCGGGCGCACCGCAATAACTTTTGCAACTTCCTGGCGTTAAGCGTATTAATACTTATATTTTTGCCACTAGCCGGGGCTAGTTTATCACCGCCTTGAGTCAGGGAATCTTATGAACGACACGTTGCCGGGGTTACCGGCCCCAATCCTGGATAGCCTGAGAGACATCTTCCTCCTGGTCTTAGACCAGGAGCAGCGCATTGTCTACGCCAATGCCGCTTTCTTGGAGCATTTCGGCTTTGGGCCGGGAGAGTTGTTGAGCCAGTATTGCTTTGATCCGGTGAGCCCCTTTACCGGTACCCAGGCGACCGGGAGCTTCTGTTCGGGAGTATCAGACCTGTTATATCCGGAGCGCACCTTGCTAAAGCGGGTCATCCAGGGCCAGACCTGCATTTACGAGGCTACGTTCTATCCCCTGGAGGATGGACCTGAAGGCCCTTATAAAGTCGGGGTTTTTCGGGACGTTACCCAAAATTACCACCTGGAGCAGGAATTCCGGAAAAGTTTCGAATTGGAGCGGCATCTGCTCCAGGCTTCCATGGACGGGATCATCGCCAATGATCTGGAAGGCAACGTGCTAATTTTCAATCAGGGAGCCAGCAAAATCCTGGGCTATACCCCGGAAGAGGTCATCGGCAAGATTAAAGTGTCCCAGCTTTATCCTCCCAATCAGGCCCACACTATTAAAGAATTGATCTACGATCCGTCTTACGGCGAGGCGGGCGTTCTGGAAAATTACGAGACCGTGGTCATCCAAAAAGACGGCACCCAGGTGCCCATCTGGCTCGCGGCCCGGCCTCTCACCCATGGCGGCGAGGTGAGGGGCATCGTCGGTTATTTTCGGGACTTAAGGGAGAGGAAACGCCTGGAAGAAGAACTCCTGAGGAATGAACGCCTGGCCACTTTGGGTAAGATGGTGGCCCATGTCACTCACGAGATTAAAAACCCCCTGCTGGTTATCGGCGGTTTCGCCCGGCAACTGGAGAGACACCAGGAACTGGATCCGGAGATCAGAGGCCGTCTGACGCTCATCCACACGGAAGTGGACCGCCTGGAGAAGTTCCTGGGGGATTTAGGGAGCTTTACCCGCATCCCCCCCACGCAGAAAGTCCCCGGAGACCTGCCGGCCTTGATCCGGGAAGTGGCGGACATAATGGCCGATAACTTTAAAGAAAAGGGCATTACCTTTCACTTTGAAGCTCCGGGGGACTTCCATACTTTTTCTTTTGACCCAGGCCAGATGCGGCAAGTCTTGATCAATCTTTTTAAAAACTCCCTGGAGGCCATGTCCCAGGGAGGGCTGCTGACCGTGGGTTTGCAGGTCCGGGGAGAAATTTTGGAGGTCACCGTGCAGGACACGGGACAGGGTATCAGCCCGGAGAACCTGAAGCTCCTGTTCACTCCCTTTTTTTCCACCAAAGAAAGGGGGACCGGCCTGGGCCTGACCATCTGCCGGGGGCTCATTGAGCAGCACCAGGGAGAAATCAGCTTTGCCAGTGAAGTCGGCCGGGGCACTACCTGCCTGATCCGCCTGCCGTTGGTTCTCACCTGAGGTATTCCCGGGGATGATTCTCTTCCCCCGATTACCCCAGAGCACCATCCCTTGAAATTTTAATGGGACCCTAACATCGGCCGATAAGAAGTTAGGAGCGATTCCCAAGTAGGGACCTACCATCTTACCCGCCGGAGTCCCTCCTATCTTTCCAAAGGTAGACAGAGTCAATGGCAGGAAGACCACCTTTTCTTTACCTAATCCTGGAGACGCTAAGAGGCAGAGATGTTTAGATATATTAAAGAACTGTCCCGGGAAGGCAAGCCAAAGGGGGCCACTTGCTTAAGGTCCAGGGAGGGGAGATTCCTAGAGTATCTTCCCGTGCTTTGGGAAGGGCCCCGGAGGGGCGGCCGGCGACACCCCGGGAAGGGGCTATGTCACTATGGCCTGGTCTGAGGCTCCCTTTGACATTCTTATCGCTGAAGACGATGAGACCCTGGCTGCGGCGCTGGCTGAGTTTTTGAGAGAAAAAGGCCACCAGGTGGACCTGGCCACTCACGGCGGTGAAGCCCTGGGTCTCCTGGAAAAACAAGATTATCCCCTGATCATCACCGACTTGGTGATGCCCGAGGCTGACGGCCTGACGGTTCTCAGGGCCGCCCGCCAGCGGGACCCGGCCACTCTGGTGGTCATCATGACCGGTTACGCTTCATTAGACAGCGCCATTGGCGCCATCCGGGAAGGGGCTTATGATTATCTGTGTAAGCCATTCAAATTGCAGGAAATCGAGATTGCCGTGACCAACGCCACCAGACTCATCAACCTGCGCCGGGAGAATCAGGTATTGCTCCATAAACTTGACGATTTGACCGCTAAGCTGAAAGAAGTGCAGGATGTGCCGGGGTTTCTCGGAGACGATAACCGCTCCGGAGCCAGGGCCCGGACCCTCTGGTCCCCGGGGCCCGTCCCCCTCAGGGACTATTCTCCCGAAGAGCAAGCCCAGCAACACCTGGGGGATTTGGAGCGGCTGCGGGACCTGTATAAAGAGAATATGTTGACCAGGGAAGAATACCAGAAACTAAAAGAGCGCCTTTTTATCTGATTATAAGGATTAACAATCGTGCCTAACGAATCTAAATCCCCCCTGGCCTTTGAACGGCGGCAACCCGCTCCCAAGGCTGAATCTTTTCAGATGGCGCTCCCGGGGGGAAATTTTACCTTAACCCTCACCCTCGAGCCCATAACCGCTTCAGAACCCCAGTCTGCGGAACTGATTACCGTAGACGATCTACCCAATCTCTTCTCCCGGCTCCTGGACTCTCTCTCCCCCAACCAGCACCGGGGCCTCAGTCTGTCGCCGCCGCCTTCACCGATGCAGGATAACCCCGCGGGTCTCTTTTACTGGGCCAATTCTATCTTGCAGCGTTTGGGCCGGGTCAACAGCGGGGAAGAGTTTTGTCTGCAGCTCCTCAATCTGGCGGTCAAAATCACCAAAGTCCGTCAGGCCGCGTTTTTCAGCAAGAACGGCGACAATGGGCGCCTGCGCCTCCTGGCCAGCCTGGATAACCAGAAGCCACCCAGTAGTTATAGGGATGCCGCCAGGGAAGCGATCCAAATTGGGGGTTCCGTGCTCTATATCCCCGAGGGCCAGGAGCAGTCCCCGCCGATCCTGGCGGTGCCCGTGGCCCAGAACGGCGGGCTGGGGGGCGTGCTCCTGCTCAGCGACCGCCCGGAAAGACCCCTGGACCAGGATGATCTCAACCTGGTGACCATGCTGGCGGAAAATCCCAACCTGGTCTCGGATAATCTGGCCCTCAACGAAAAGAACACCATTTCCCTGCTGGAATCCATCAAAGCCTTGGTGCGAAGCCTGGAAGCCCGGGATCCTTATACCGGCCAGCACTCCGCCCGGGTCACGGAGATCGTCACCCACTTCGGGCGCCACCTGGGACTGTCCCCCGAGGACCTGGAATCCCTGAAGACCGCCAGTTACCTCCATGACATCGGCAAAGTGGGGATCAGCGATTTCATCCTCTTAAAACCCGGTCCCTTGACTCCGGACGAAAGGTTGATCATCGAAACCCATCCCCTGATCGGCGGTAAGATTGTGGAGCCCCTGGGTTTGCGGCCTCAAGAAAAGGATGTCATCCTCTACCACCACGAACGCTGGGATGGCCGGGGATATCCCGAGGGCCTGGCAAGAGAGGAAATCCCCTTCGGCTGCCGTCTCCTGACCCTGGCGGATGTTTATGATGCCCTGACCACCGACCGCCCCTATCGCCACCGCTGCAGCATCGCCAATGCCCTGGAAGAGATCCGGGCCCATGCCGGCACCCAGTTTGACCCGGAACTCACCAGGGAATTCGTGGACATGCTCTCCACCCAGACCGCCTAAACCTGGCCATCCTGCTTATTGCTTAAACTATGCTTAAAAATTACCTGTCTCTAAGGCCCCGCTTCGGGGGAGCCGGAGGTCAGCAGCTAGCCGGGTGCCGGGTTAAACGACATTCCTTTAAACTTATTTCCTCCGTTTTCCATGGAGGGGATGATTCTTAAATATTGCGGAATATTTGGCAGTTATACCCAGGAGAAGAGAGGGCCGCCACTCATAAAGGTGATTAATACCCCCCTTGTCTCTAGTAATTTATTAAGCATTATGCAAAATTTGATGGTAGAATCCGTGGGAAAATGAATCAGGTGGCCTGAGGGTAAGACACTCGGCCCTGCACCGGGCGCCACCTCCCCCAAAGAAGCGAGCGGGAAAAAGGAAATCTCGTGACTGCCGATAAATCTTTTACCTCAGAGCAAATGTTGGAGCTTTGCTGGCAAGAGTTGGTGCGCTATTACCGCCACTCTTCCGTGGGCCGCCGCTGCACCGGCATCGTTCACAACATGAACACCCCGCTGCAAGTCCTGTCGTTTCATCTGGAACTCCTGGAGCAAAAATCCCGGGAAGAGATGGAATACCTGCAACAGTGCCCCCCGGAAATGTCGGAAAAACTCTGCGCCTTGTACCAATACCGCCGGGACAAATTGCAGCAATTTCTCCAGGAAGTGCAGAACCTGCGTAATCAAGCCCGCCTCATTGTCACCCAGGGAGTGCACGAGGAGAACCAGGAGAGGCATCAACTGGACCTCAATCAGTTATATCAAGAGGAACTGGAGCTCTACCGGGCCCATTCCTTTTTCAAACACCAGGTGGAGAAGAACTTTAATTTTGCCGGCGGCCTTCCCCCGATTTACGGCCACTACATCGATTTCAGCCAGAGTTTCCGCAACCTGGTGGATAATGCCCTGGAGGCTATGGAAGGGGCGGAACTCCGCAGGCTGACGGTGGAAACGGCGATGGAGAACAGTTGCCGCGTCCTCAGGGTGGGGGATACGGGGGAGGGGGTTTCTCCGGAGATCAGGCCCCGGCTCTTTGAACCTTTTATTACCTCCAAGGCTGACCGCCAGCCGCCCCATGCCGGCCTGGGCCTCTTTATGGTCCAACGCCTCCTGTCCCCCTACCAGGGAGAGATCCGGGTGGAAAGCAAACCGGGTGAAACCTGGGTCACCGTGGTCCTGCCAGTGGAATAAATACGGTTTTTCGTTTTCCGTGAAAAGAGTATGCGGGTGGAGAATTGATTGTGGGGGAGACAAAGGTGTCTGCCTCACCTCCCTTCTTTTTGACAGAAAACTGGAAACGGAAAACGGCATTACGGAGCAGGCTGGCGATCCAGGTCCGGGGATTGGAGGAAGACCTGCGCGGCTTGTCCGGCCTTGAAGCAGCGGGCGATTTTTTTCATCCGGGCCATTCTTTCCAGGGACGCGGGATGGGAATCCAGGAAGGCGGTGCGATAAAAGGGGTCTTTCTCCACTACCGCGGCCAACCTTTCCATGACTGCCAGGGAACCCTCAATATCATAGCCTGCCTGAAAGGCGTACCACAGCCCGTAAGCATCGGCCTCCCGCTCATCTCCCCGGGAAAAGGCGCTCACCGTGGCCTGGGGGAACTCTCCCAGGACACTCTTGTCAAAGACGGGGAGGTACCACAGTCGCAGCAAATAATTCAGGGTATAAGTGGTGAAGGCCGCGACCGCGTCAATAGGTAGGGTCAGTTGGCGTTGGCCGGCCCGGCGCACCCGGTGTCCCAGGACCTGATGGGCCAGTTCATGGCCGACGACCAGGGCCAGCTCATCATCGCTGCGGCAAAAATTAACGTAGCGCCGGGAGATAATAATCCTCCCGGGTGCAGCCCAGGCGTTGATTTCATTGGCAATCCGGGAACTGTTGCCCACCAGGATGGCGTACTCCGCGGGCAGATGCTGGGGGTAAAGGGTGACCGTGCGCTTTTCCTTTTCCCGTTCCACCAGAAGTTCCACCGGGCCGCTGAGGTAGGGCTCCCGGAGGTCCAGGCCCACGTATTTTTCCGCCAGAAGCAAAGAAACCAATAGTTCTCCGGGAAGGCTGCCTCCGAACACCCCCGAGATGGATTGCAGGTGTCTATCCGCTTCCGGAATCCAGGGATCAAGGGGCCAGTTGTGGGCGGCCAGGATTACGTCTCCCGGTTTGAGGCCCACGTCCTGGGCGGGAGAGGGTCGCCAGACCCGGTCGATAACGATGCGCTCCCGGGCGGTAAGCCACCAGTTGAAGCCCAGGAAGGGATAAGTGCGGCCGTGGACCTGGGGGACCTGGCCCAGGAGCCGCAGAAAGACCCGGGCGGTGCGCTCCGCGGTCCAGCTTTGGGCCGGGTGGCGCCGGGCGGTGGCGAGCTGTAAATCCTCGTGTTCTTGGGCCGTGGGCTGGGGACCGGTCACTTCGGCGCAGCCCGCCACCAGCAGGATACAAAGAAAAACCCCTATCAACCGCATAACATTTTGATTTTCCTTAATTCTTTTCACCGAAAACCGGAAACCGAAAACCGCCCTCAAAAGGCGTAGCGGCAGGACAGGCCCACCGACAGCAGGCGATAGTTGTCCACCCATTCCCGGAAATAAAAAACGTAGGGATTGAAGAAGAAGTTGTGGACCGGTTCCCATTCCAGGGCGGCCAGGCCGTGAAGGGCCGGGCCCCAATCCCCGTGCTGCCCCACTCCCTGCGCCGTGCCCTGGAGGATGATAGTGGGCAGGCGGAAGAATTGGCGGTGAAAATTCAGGCCCAGGCCCATCGCCAGATAGCTCCCAGGGCTGAAGTAGGCCTGCTGGCGCTGCCGATAGGCGGCCAGATAGACGTGGGGGTTAAATTCCAACTGCATGCGGGGTTGTTTCAGGGCCTGCCAGAAAAGTCCCTGATAAACGGTGAGGCGGCGGTTATTATCCGAGAAGAAGGCCCCTCCCAGGCTGCCCCGCCAGTCCAACCCGGGGCGGAATTGATGGCTGGCGGCCAGATCCACTTGATGCACTCCGGTGATCCGGGCCTCTTCCAGGTTCAGCACTCCTTCCCCCTGGTAAAGACGGGGGTAAAGATGGGGGTCCTGGTCGAAGATGTCCCGGCGGCTGTAAGTCAAGGTGGCTTCGGTGCGGGGGCTCAGGTGCATCCCCAAGGACAGGGAGCCGAACAAGCGGTTCCGGTTTTCTTTATGTGAAAAATCCAAAAGAAGGTCCTGGCCATAATATTGTGGAAAACCAGGATTTATATTAGGATACCCGTACCATTTATGATAAACACGCTGATCAATCCGTCTCCAGTAGCCTCTGCCGATGATTTCACCACTAAGCCGCAGTCGCTCCCCCACCGTTAACGGACCCAAAGAAAGGGCCACCTCGGCGCGACGCAGGCGGTTGGCCGAAACGGTATTTTTCTGGTGCTGTTCAATTGCTTGTGGTTTTTTTTCCTGCCAACCGATTTGACTATAAATATTCTGATTATATTCCCGGTATTCCACTGCCAACTGCACGGGTAGGACCTTGGTGATCCAGAAGCCGGCGGCGAAACGTATGATACCGCCATACAGCTTATTACTGTCGGTGAAGTAGATGGCTTCCGGAAGGACCAGGATTCTCCCCTCTTGTGGCACTTGCATCAGCGAGGCCAGGGAGCGGCCCAGGTATTCCCGGTCGTAGCGGGAGAATTGCCAGGGTCGGCTTCCCTCTTCCGGGCGCCGCTCCCCCCGGGCATAGGGAAAACTCCGGGAGGCCACCTGGGGGCGCATCTGCTGGCGGATGTATTCCAGCTCGTTTAACAGCTCGATGTCCTGGGGCGCCTGCTTTAAGGCCTGGGCGTAGCTCCGGTACGCCCGGGCCCAATCCCCCCGGCTCCGGTCCCGCCGGGCCCGGGCCACCCTGGCCGCCTGGGACTCCGGGTGCCGGCGGATGATTTCCTCATAAACTGCCGCGGCCTGCTTGTCCCCCAGACCCTCCAGGACCTGGGCCCGCTCCATCAGCAGTTCCTCTTGAGGAATGCGGCCGGAGAGACGCTCCAGGGTCTTCAGGGCTTCCGGATAACTCCGCTGCAAACGGCAGGCCCGGGCTTGCAGCAGCAGGGCCTGGGGATAAGAGGCATTTCCCGCAGGGATTTTCTGTACTGCCGCTTTAACCCCCTCATATTGGCCCCGATAGAGATAGAGGTGGGCGGCTTTCAGGACCGCGGCCGGGTCATTACCCTGTTTTTCCAGAATCTTTAGGGCCCCGCCCCAATCCTTCCGGTCCAGCCGGACCTGCAACTTCAAGGCGGCGAGGCGCTGATCGCCGGGGCGGAGGGCCAAGGCCCGGTCAAGATAACGGCTTGCGGCCCGGGTGTCCCCCAGTTCCCGGGCCAGTTCCGCCAGGGCCAGGAGTTCTCCGGGACTATGCGGCCAACGGTGGCGGCGGTATTCTTGTAGTACGTGAAGGAGATAATCCAGTTTCCCTCCCTGGCGGCCCAGATTGCCGTCAAAAAAGGCCAGGGCTGCGACATATTCAGGGCTGTCGGCCCGGATGCCGGGGAGGCGCCGCACCATGCGGGACAGGTCCTCATAGCGGGGCAGGCGGGGCAAAAGATAGGCGAGAATGAGGAGAGAGGGGTGATGGTAGCGGTTCTTCCGCAAATTGAGGATCACCAGATCGCAGGCGGTGCGGCTGATCTCCCCGTTCTTCTCCAGGTCTGGATGATGGCAGAGGGCCCGGGCCACCCAGGTCCTCTCTTCCAGGTCCAATCCCGCCGGAGGCTTGCCTTCCTTAAGCCAGCTCCGGGCCTCGGTCCAATCCCGGGCCGGCCGGTGTTTTTCGGGAAATTGGGAGCAGAAGAGGCGCAAGGCCCAGCGCTGGGCCTCCGGCCAATCGCGCCCGGCCAAAGCCGCTTCAATGTGGGCCGTCAACAGGACCCGGTCCCCCGGCTGGTCCAGGCGCACCCCCGCCTGGCCCACCCTTAAGGTCCGGAGCACCTCCAGGGCCTCCGGGGCCCGGCCCAGATAGATCAGGACCCGGGCCATCTCCAGGGAGGCCTCCCGATTCCGGGGTTCTTTTGAGAGCAGGGCCTGAAAATGGGCCAGAGCCGCGTCCAGGTCCCCCAGCCAGAGGCAGAGCCGGGCCTGCTCCCGGAGGAGCCGGGGCTCCTCGGCCCGGGGGCAATTTTTGAGTTCCCGGGCCGCGTCCTGCCAACGGCGGTTTTGCAGCAGGAGGGCGATGCGTTTGAGGCGCAGGGCCAGGTCGTCCCGGCGCTTGAGGATGGCGGCGTATTGGCCCAGGGCCTCTTCCCGGGTCTCCGGCTTAAACGATAAAACCTCGGCCAACTGCTGCCGCACCGCGTCATCACCAGGCTTCTCCTTCAGATAGGCCGAGAAATAGTGGGCCGCCCGGCCCCAGTTCTCTTGATATAGATGAAGCTGCCCCATGAAGAGGAGCAACTTGGGGTTTTGGGGGTCCCGGCGGTGCAGGGGGCCCAGGGTTTCCAGGGCCTGGCCGTAACGCCGGGCATAGGAATAGGTCAGGGCTGCTTCCCAGGCCAGGTCCCCTTTAAGCAGTTGCCGGCGGGAGGCCTCGTCCCAGAAGGCCGCGGCTTTGGCAAAATGCCGCTTTTGGGCATAGAGGCGGGCCAGGTTGACGATGGTTTCCTGGTGGGTGTCCCCGGCCTGCCAGGCGGCCTCATAGGCCTGCAGGGATTTGGCGAAATCCCGGGTCAGCAAGAGTTCCAGGGCGTACCAGCGCCGCAACTCCGGCTCCGGTTTATCTTTCACCAGCGGGGCCAACACCGCCGCGGTCTCTGCGTGATTGCCCTTCCGGGACCAGAGGCGGGCCAGGGCCAGGGCGTATTCCGGCTTGCCCTGGTAGCGCCCGTAGAGCCAGAGGTATTGACTCAGGGCCTGGTCCACCTGCCCGGCCGCGTTGGCGGCCTGGGCCGCCTCCCGGCGCAGGGCCGCGTCCTGGGCGCCCCGGGCCAGGAGTTGCTGGTAAATCTGGGCGGCCGCCTGGTAATCCTGCTGCCAATAATGGAGCAGCGCCAGGCGGTGCCAGGCCTCCTGGTTCTCGGGAAACTCCCCGGCTTCCTCTTCCTGGAGGGGCAGGGCTTCCTTAAATCTTTCCCCGGCGATGAGCAGGTCCAGCAACTGGCGGCGCACCTGGGGCTCCCGGGTCTCCTGGTAGAGGCGCTGATAGTAGTCGATGGCTGCGGCCTGATCCCCGGCGGACCGGGCCGCAAACTGGGCGGCGAACTGGAGCATCTCCCGATCCCGAGGCTGTTCCCGGAGATATTTTTCCAACAACCTCAAGGCCCCGGCCCGGTCTCCCAGCAGTTCCAGAGCCTGGGCCTGGCCCTTGAGGGCCCCGGTGGCCCGCCCGTCCAGGCTCAAAACCCGGCGGAAGACCTCCAGAGCCTCCCGGGGTTGGCGGCGCTCCAGGTAGAGCCAGCCCAAAAAAACGCCATAGCGGGTATTGCCCGGTTCCCGGTTCCAGGCCTTCCGGGCCAGTTCCAGGGCCTGGAGGGTTTCTCCCTGGCAGGACAATTCCCGGGCGGCTTGATGGAGGCTGGCCCCGGAACGCCAGAAATCCGGGTCCCGGTGCCAGGCGGACCACAAGATCAGGCCCAAAAAGATCAGGGGCAGAAACCAGGCCAGCCAGCGTCGTTTAAGCGCCATAAAACCGCCTCGGGTCCAGGACCGGACTCCATTGAGGTTTAGCAATCACCGTCAGCACCAGGTCAGCCAGGAGCCAGATAATGGCCGCGGAAAAAAGGGCATTGAAGACGATGAGCCGGGGCAGGACCCAGCCCAGCCAGAGGGAGAGGAGGGGCAGGGTAAGATGCAGCAGGATCACCCCCAAGTGGGGGGTTAAACACCACCATTCCCGGGATTCGGCAAAAGGCCGGCGGTTATTGACCCGGTAAGCGGGTTTGCGCCCCGGGGGATAAAAAAGGGCCAGTAAAGTGGCGGCCCCGTAAACCGGAAACAGGCAACAGAGCATCTTAAATTGCTTGAGCGCGTTGCCCCGGACAAACAGGTGGCGGAACATCAGGATGGTGGCCGCTAAATAAGCGCCCCGGAGGGCCCAATACATGGTTTCCTGGCCTAAGAGGCTGGAGTCGCCCCGGAGGTAAACCAGCAGGGGAATCACACAGAAAACGGGAAAGACCAGGCCGCTCACCAAATAACTGAGCATGATCAACAAAAAATGGCGGCGCTGCCGGAAGTTGAGGCCGGGTTTCCTCAAAGGATTATCCCAAAAGAACAGCCGCATGGTGTCCAGGCACCACTGAAACCGCTGGCGATAGACCCCGGCCAGGGTCTGGGGGGCCAGACCCCGGCTTAAGGGGTAGGGGAAATAGATGCCCTTCCAACCCCGGCTCAGCAGTTCATAGGAGGTGGTGACATCCTCCACGATATTCCAGGTGGTGAAGCCGCCCATTTCCTCCAAGGCCCGGCGGCGATAAAGCACCCCGGAACCGCAGGAGATCACGGCATTGGCCTGGTCATTACTCAGTTGCACCGCGTCGTAAAAGACCTCATCCCCGTTATAAAAGGGGTCGCCTTCCGGCAGGAAAAAGGCCTGCTTGGTCTGCACAAAAGCCAGCCGGTCCAGCCGGAAAAAACCCACTAACCGGGTGAGGATGTCCGGGGCGGGCACCTGGTCGGCGTCCAGGACCAGGATCAACTCCCCCCGACTGCGGCTTAAGCCGAAATTCAGGTTGCCGCTCTTGGAATCCCCCAGGGGCAGCCCCTCTTGCCGCCGGGAGAGATATTGACATCCCAGGGAACGAGCCAACTCTGCTACTTGGGGAGAGCCGCCGTCATCCAGGACATAAACCTGGACCGGGGCATAAGCAATCCCGGCCACGGCCTGCAAGGTGGTGCGAATCACCTCCAGGGGTTCGCCACAGCAAGGGACGAAGATATCCACGGGATAAGCCGCAGCCGGAGCCAGGCCGGCGGGGGTGTGATAGCGCAGGTGCCAGGTGTCAGCGGCCAGGACCGCCAGGAGAAAAAAAGAGAGAACCTCTGCGCCTAAAAAGAGCACATCCTGGACTCCCGGGTCTCTGAAGATGACTATCCCGGCCCAGAGAATATAGGCCGCGCCCAGGATAAGGGTCAGCAGAGAAAAAAACAGGGCGCGCAGACGCCGGCCCCGGTCTTCCCGCTCCCGGTAACGCCGGTAGGGGAGGCGGCCGCGTAAATCCGCCCAGAAGAAGGAAAAGGGATTCTTACTCACCCCAAATTATCCTGAGATAGAAGTGGAACCCATCTAATACTAAGGTGATGTCAGTAGGGTTATTTTCTATCCTCCGGGAATACAGGAGATGCTATAAAAATAAAGACATCAAAGCCTTATGGAAATGTTTCCTCTTTTACCACCCTTACGGCGAAGATGTAAATATTTTTGTGGAATAATTTTTGGCGAAGAGGGGAAATAGCTAATATTTTAAGGAGTTGTAACCTGGTCGCCATTGTCCCCCTGGATAGAAACGGGGCTGCCGACCTTGTGGGCCGCCGATAATGAATATTACTTAACCTGGAGAGTCCGGAAAAATAGGGGGCGATTGGCTGGGAAGCAAGAAATAGTCACCATCTGCTTCTAGGGTTGAAGGACAAGAAATATCCCCCGATTGCCAGGCCAGGGATACATGACTATCTTTAGTTAAAATACATCTGGAGGGAGGCCCGTCATGTCCATCCATCCGGCACTTAAGGAACACTCCGGGGAACTTGCAGTTATCGTGGGCAATCTGGTCGCTGGCACCGGGGCAGCCCGAGACGCGTTTAACCGTCACAGCCGGAGCAGCATGGAGGAAATGCGAACTTTGATCCGGACTGCGGCCCAGGATTTGGAGGCCGCCTTAAAGCACCTGGACGTGCAGATGGCCCGGAAATCTCCGGGAGAAGGGGCGGCTTTAAAGCGTCTTGCCAGTGTGTACAATCGCTTACAGATCATCGCCCAAAACCTGGACGCCCTGGCGGACCCCATCCACAAAAAAATCAAAGACGGGGTACTTTTCTCTGATAAGGCGGTATCCCAGACGAACTATCTCTTTGACACCCAAGCCGGGATGCTGCGCTCCGTGCTGGATATCATCAAGACCGACAACGAGTTTCTCAAAAGGTATACGGAGACGGAAGCCCGGAACCTGGTGCAGGCCTGCAACAATTTCGCCACGGAACACGAAACCCGGCTGATTGAGGGGCTCTGCCTGCCCCAGGCCGCACCCCTGTTCCTGGCTATCCTGGAAAATATGCGGATGATAGGGCAACACGAGGCAGAGATCGTCCAACTCCTGAATTGAAAACAGTGGTCAGTGGCCAGTTGCCAGTATCTCACTGAAGACTTTTGGCTCAAAACTGATCACTGACCACTGGCCACTTTCACTTCTTCTCCACGACCGTGGCCTTGATGATGGTCACCGGCTCCAGGGGCACGTTCTGGTGCATACCCCGGTTACCGGTGGCCACGGCCTTGATCTTATCGACCACGTCCTGGCCTTTGATCACTTTGCCGAAGACGGCGTAGCCCCAGCCCTGGGGGCTCTTGTCCCGGTGATTGAGCATTTTGTTGTCCGCCACATTAATAAAAAACTGGGAACTGGCCGAGTGGGGCTCCATGGTCCGGGCCATGGCGATGGTGTAAGTATCGTTGGTCAGACCGTTATCGGCTTCGTTCTTGATGGGAGCCCGGGTAGCTTTCTGCTTCATGTTGGCATCAAAGCCGCCGCCCTGGATCATGAAATTGCCGATCACCCGGTGGAAAATAGTGCCGTTGTAAAACCCGTCTTTGACGTATTGGAGAAAATTGGCCGTCGTCGCCGGGGCCTTCTCGGGGTTGAGTTCCAGGACGATTTCGCCCATGCTGGTTTCCAGTTTAACCAAAGGTTTGCTCCTTTCTTGCGACTTTGCCAGCCCCGCTGCAGGGGTTAAGATTAAAGCCACACTGATCAACAGGATCAGGTTCCCTAAAAACCGTTTTTTCCTTTGATTCATCCTTTCCTCCTGATTTTTCCCGATAAGGCAATTCCCGGTAAGATTATGGGGGACAAGATAGCTGGTTAGGGCCTCTTCTTGATCATACTGGCATTTTCTCTTACTTTATAACATTGTGGGGTTTAGGGAAGCCCCCCGGCCAGGGCGAAACGGAAAATGGCGGCAGGAGCGCACTCGGGTTCCTTTGCTGATGGTTGTTAATTTATTAAGCATGAGCACAACTTTGTCAAGGAAGCTTTAGGGCGGCGGCCCAGCTGCAGGCCCGGATGAAGCCCGCCTCGCACAGGGTTATCTTATAGCATTTGCCAAAAGTTCTTTCCTCTTATTCCCTCTCCCCCCGGCGGGGGCGGAAAAAACTTTCGGCAACCGGTATAAGAAGCAATGGCGGTGGGGGATAGCCTGGGAGCCGCTTGACAGCTTCCGGCAGGGTCTTATTTTTATGGGTAATTGAAAGGCCGTGAACTTGATTATGACGATGGGAGAGCAATCCAGGAAGGTGCGCCAGGACCACCGGAGCCGTCCCGAGGCTCAAGGGCTCCCGAGTTATATAAGCAGCCTCATGGTGCGCTTTCCCAGGTTGAAGCGCCAACTGCATCCCTGGCTGGCCCACTTTCCCATTACCTTTATGCTCTCCGCCACCTTTTTCAGCCTCCTCTATCTCTGGACCCGGGTGGCATCCTTTAAGGCCACGGCTTGGTATTGCCTGGCCGGCGGGGTGCTCTTCCTGCCCGGGGCCATCTTCAGCGGGCTGCTCACCGAGAAGATCAATTATCCGGAGGCCCCCCCCAGCGCCCGCATCGAGAAGATCATCTCCTTACTGCTGTCCGTGGTGAGTCTCACGGCCTTTATCTGGAGCCTGGTGTATCCGGATATTCTGGATAATCTCCAGGGGTTGAATCTCATCTACCTCTTATTAATCCTGGCCCTGGCTCCCCTGGTAATAGCCGTCGGCTTTTTCGGGGGCATGTTAACCTTCCCCCTGGAAGAGGAAAGGCCGCCGGGTAATGGGGGAAGAGATATTCTGGCACCAAAACCTGAAAGGGACCAAATCTGAGCTCTCATGGGTGAGACCGGGAAAAAAATTACTTTGACCGAACTGGCGGCCGCGGACGGCAAAGACGGCAGACCCGCGTATATCGCCTTCCAGGATAAGGTCTTCGATGTCAGCCAGAGCCCTCTTTGGGACGGGGGCCTGCATATGGCCGGCCACCTGGCCGGGAGGGACTTGACGGCAGAGTTTGCCGACGCGCCCCACAGCCAGGAGGTCTTTGAGCGTTACCCCCAGGTGGGGGTGCTTAAGAAGGCCCCGGCCTCGAGCTCGGCAAAAGGCCCGGTAATCCCCCCCTGGCTGGCCTGGCTGCTGAAACGCGTGCCCCTCTTGAAGCGCCACCCCCATCCCATGGTGGTCCATTTTCCCATTGTCTTTATGATCGCCGCCACTTCCTTCACTATCCTTTATCTGCTCACCGGCAGAAAGTCCTTCGAACTAACGGCCTTCAACTGTTTGGGGGGCGGCGTCCTCTTTATTCCCGTGGCCGTGATCACCGGGCTTTTCACCTGGTGGCTGAACTACCAGACCCGGCTCTTCAAGCCGGTGATCGTCAAGCTCATCCTCTCCCCGGTCCTCTTCGCCTTGGCCCTGGCCGCCTTTGTTTGGCGCCTGCTGCATCCCGCAGTCATGGAAAATTTGAGGGGAGTAAATATCATTTACCTGGGAATTACCATTCTCTTATTCCCGCTGGTCACCATTATCGGTTGGTATGGGTCCCAGATTACCTTTCCGGTTCACGAGGAGTGAAGCGATTCCGGGGGAGGGGATAAGGGCCTGGGCCTCTCCCGCACCATCGCTCTCAGACGGTTTTCCAAAGGAGGCAACATCATGTCCGAGCAAGAGAAGATAGGCAGATTAAAAAAACTGGCCACCTTGATCCGCTATTATATTCTGGCCTGCACCACCGAAGCCGGCTCCGGCCACCCCACCTCCTCCCTGTCGGCCACGGAGCTGATGACCGCCCTCTTTTTCGCCGGTTTCTTCAGGTATGACCCCGGCCAGCCGGAACACCCCAACAATGACCGCCTGATCTTTTCCAAGGGCCATGCCTCGCCGCTGTTTTATGCGCTTTGGACTGCGGCCGGCAGGCTCCCGGAGGAGGAATTGATCAAGACTTACCGCAAGTTCGGCAGTCCCTTGGAGGGCCACCCCACGGTAAGCTTTCCCTACACGGAGGCGGCCACCGGCTCCCTGGGCCAGGGACTGTCCATCGGGTTGGGCATGGCTTTAAACGCCAAGTATCTGGACCGGCTGCCTTATCTGACATTCGTGCTTTTGGGGGACAGCGAAATGGCGGAGGGCTCCCAGTGGGAGGCCATCCAGTTGGCCGCCCATTACGAACTGGATAATCTCATCGCCATCCTGGACGTCAACCGCCTGGGGCAGCGGGGGGAGACCATGTACGGCCGGGACTGCCAGGCCTACGAGCAGCGCGTCTCGTCTTTCGGGTGGGAAACCATCCTGGTGGACGGCCACTCGTTCGAGGAGATCCTGCCCGCTTATCAGCAGGCCGCGCTGGTCAGCGGCAAACCGGTGATGATTATCGCCAAGACCATCAAGGGCAAGGGCGTCTCTTTCGTGGAGGACAAGAACGGCTGGCACGGCAAGGCCCTGAAACCGGAGGAATTCAACCGGGCTTTAAAGGAGCTGGAACCCATCGACAAATCGGTGCGGGGGACCATCACCAAACCCCATGACCAGAAACCCCTGGAACCCGCTCCCCAAAAGGCGAAGCCCGTTTCTTATCCTCCGGATCAACCCGTGGCCACCCGGAAGGCTTACGGCAACGCCCTGGCCCGGATCGGTCCGGAGTTTCCCCGGATCGTCAGTCTGGACGGTGAAGTGAGCAACTCCACCATGGCCGAAATCTTTCAGGAAGCCTTTCCCGGACGGTTTTTCGAGATGTACATCGCCGAACAAAACATGGTGGGCATGGGGCTGGGCCTGGCCCGCAGGGGAAAAATCCCCTTTGTCTCCACCTTTGCCGCCTTCTTCAGCCGGGCTTATGACCAAATCCGTATGAGCACCTATTCCGATCCCAATCTCAAGTTCGTGGGCTCCCACGCGGGCGTCTCCATCGGCGAAGACGGGCCTTCCCAGATGGGCCTGGAAGATTTGGCCATGTTCCGGGCGGTCTTGGACAGCGTGGTATTGTACCCTTGCGACGCAGTCTCCACCGAAAAGCTGGTGGAGGCCATGGCTGGTCACCGGGGTGTGGCCTATCTCCGCACTACCAGAATGGCCACGCCCATCCTCTACGGACCCCAGGAAGAGTTCATGATCGGGGGCAGCAAGGTGCTCAAGGAGAGCGGTAATGACGCAGCCACGGTCATCGCCGCAGGCGTCACGGTTTTTGAGGCCCTTAAGGCTTATGAAGCCTTGCAAAAAGAAGGGGTCAACCTTCGGGTCATCGATCTCTACAGCATTAAACCCGTGGATCTGGCCGCGTTGCAGATCGCGGCCCGGGAGACCAAGGCCCTGATTACCGTGGAAGACCATTACCCGGAAGGGGGCTTGGGGGAGGCGGTGTCCAGCGCCCTGGCCGCCACACGCACGCCGGTGCACTCTCTGGCTGTGCGCCGGAAGCCCAAAAGCGGCAAACCCGGGGAACTGCTGGACTACGAGGGAATTTCCGCCGGGGCCATCATCCGGAAGGTTAAAGAACTTTCATAAGGTCCAGCGGGAGCCGAGAGGAGGAGGATGCCATGCGCCTGGGGATCGCCGCCGATCACGGCGGTTTTGAACTCAAAGAGCGGCTGAAGGAAGAACTCCGGGAACTGGGGCATGAGGTGGTGGATTTCGGCGCTTCGGACTATGAGCCGAAAGACGACTATCCGGATTATATAGTGCCCCTGGCCCGGGCCGTGGCTGACGGCGAGGTGGAGCGGGGGGTGGCCCTCTGCGGGAGCGGCGTGG
>JAQTXE010000032.1 GCA_028688935.1 Syntrophales bacterium | reverse complement strand
GGATCAAGGACATCCGCCTGGGCCCCAGCCTGCCGGCCTTCATCACCCCCAACGTCCTGGACGTCCTGGTGAAAAACTATGACATCAAACCCATCACCACCCCGGACGAGGACCTGAAAGCGATTTTGGGATAAGACAAAAGCAGGGTTTAGGGGTCAGGGGCCAGGGGCCAGTAAAAATCCAACTGGTCCCTTACCCCTGGCCCCACCCTTCCCATTGACATCCAAGCAATAAACCTTACCTGTTAAACAAGGCAGTCATCCTAAAAATTTACTCCCACCCGTAAAACCTGACAAGGGCGGGCGTCTCGCCCGCCCCCATAATTCGCCCAGGCTGGAAAGCCTGGGCGCCGCACAGAGGCCAGCCATGATCATCATCCGCCTGCCGGAAACTATTTATCAGGCCCATGGCACCATTGAAAACGGCACCTTTCACGGACGCTGGCACTTTGCCTTTGACCAGTATTATGACCCGGAATACGAACGCTTCGGGACTTTACGGGTCTTCAACGACGACACCCTTTCCCCCGGGGCCACGTGGCCGCTGCACCCCCACCGGGATAACGAAGTGGTGACCTACTGCGCCGCCGGGGAATTCCGCCATGCGGACGAGCACGGCAAAGGCGGCATCCTCAAAAAAGGCTGGGTGCAGCACACCACCGTGGGCCGGGGGATGTTTCACTCCGAGATCAACAATCTCCCGGACGCGCCCCTGCGCTTCCTGCAGATGTGGTTTATCCCTTCGGTCCGAGGCTCGAATCCTAAAGTGGAGCAGAAAGCTGTGGAGCAGGCGGAACGCACCAACCGTTTCCTGCCCTTGGTGTCCAATATCCATGCCCAAGCCTTGCCCATATTGTCGGACGCCCTGGTCTTCTCCTGCTTTCTGCAAAAAGGCAAAGCCGTCAATTACCATCTGGATTCTGGCCGGGGCGCCTACCTCTATGTGCTGGAAGGAGGCCCGGTAGAGGTGGACGGCCACCGGCTTCCGGCCCTGGCCGCGGCCAAGATCCGCGATGAGGCGGGGTTTAAAGTGCAGGCTCAGGCAGACGCGGAACTTCTTTTAGTGGACGTCCGTTTGCCTTAGAGGTTAACCGGAAGCATAACTATGTTTACTTCCTGGAAAAACGCGGCAAAAACCGGGGCACCCGGCGGCAGTACTCCTCATAGGCTGCGCCATAGCGCTCCCGGAGTTCCTTCTCCTCCAGGAGGGCAATGAAGTAAACTCCCGGCAGCCAGAGGCCCGCCACCGCATAGGCGGCCGGATAATTGGCAATCAAGGCGTAGCCCCAGAAATACAGGATGATTTGGACATAGCGGGGGTGGCGCATGCGGCTGTAAATGCCGCCGGTGATCAAGGCGGCGGGGTACTTCCGGGGGGCCAGTTCGGGCAGCCCCACCAAAGTTTTGAAGGATAGGTGCCGGTGCAACACCACCCACAACCAGATGGCGGCCGCCTGCAACAAGACTCCCAGGGCTATCAGGAGGTAGTTCGTGCCGAAGTCCCAGGCTAACAGGCTTCTGCGGACCAGAAAGAGCCCAAAACCGCCCAAGCCCATGACTGCCATAACCAGACTGTAGGTTAGGGCCGGACCCAACTTTCTCCAGAAGCGGATATAAGGATGGATGAGGAACCACGGCAACAGCGTGGGCGGCAGGGTCACCAGCATGATCAGGGCAATATAGTAGCGGACCGCGTTCATGATTCTCCCCTAAATCTCTGATGCCCGTCTCCTATCTGTCTTTAATATAATTTCTCCAGGGCTTGGTGTCAGAGCCGCGGGGCATTTTGGTAAAATTTCCCGGCCCCCTGCCCTGCTTTCCCCTTCGACTTGACTTCAGGCTCTGAAGATTTAATTTAAAAGTTTAGGATAAATTTAAAGCAGGTGATTCCCCGGCAGTCATTACCGGGTCATCTGCAAACCAGGAATCGTGCCTGACGGCCCAGTTTTAACTTTGAACTTTTGCAGGGTCGCCAGAACCTTGAGGATCATAGCTTAAATGTTACAACCCAAAAGCACCAAAGCGTTTCGTACCATTGCCAATCTGGACCCCAACCCCGGCCAAAGGGCCGGGACCGGCCAACTTGACGAGCAACCCCTCCTGGACGCCTATTCCCGGGCCATCATCAGCGCAGTGGATAAGGTCAGCCCCGCGGTGGTCAATATCGACGTGCGCCGGCAGGTCAAGGCCCGGGGGCAGGTTCAGGAAGTGCCGGCCAACGGCTCCGGTTTTATTTTCACTCCGGACGGCTTCATCCTCACCAACAGCCACGTGGTGCACCAGGCCGGCCACATCGAGGCCACCCTGGCGGACGGCCGCCGCTTCACCGCCAGTCTCCTGGGGGATGACCCGGACACCGATCTGGCGGTCCTCAGGATCAACGGCCCCGACCTTAAGCCCGCGCCCCTGGGCGATTCCCATACTCTCAGAGTCGGCCAACTGGTGATCGCCATCGGCAACCCTTACGGGTTCCAATACACGGTCACCGCCGGAGTGGTCAGCGCCTTGGGGCGCTCCATCCGCTCCCGGACCGGCCGCCTCATCAGTAATGTCATCCAGACCGACGCGGCCCTCAACCCCGGCAACTCCGGCGGCCCCCTGGTCACCTCCGGGGGCGAGGTCATCGGCGTCAATACCGCGGTGATTATGGCCGCCCAGGGCCTCTGTTTCGCCATTCCCGTCAACACCGCCAAATATGTGGCCGCCTTGCTGATTAGGGACGGCCGGGTGCGGCGCAGTTATATCGGCCTGGGGGGCCAAAACGTGGCCCTGCCCCGCCGCCTGGTGCGCCGCCTCCGTTTGCCCGCAGCCGGCGGGGTTCTGGTCATCTCCCTGGAACCACAAAGCCCGGCCCAGAAGGCCGGCCTGCGCCAGGGAGACGTCATCGTCGCCTTTGACGGCCAATCCATCGCCGAGATTGATGATCTGCACAGACTCCTCACCGAGGCCAAGATCGGCGTCAAATCCATTCTGACCATCCTCCGGGGCACTGAAAGAATGGAGCTGCACATCCTGCCCGCGGAATTCAAATCCAGGCCCCAGGGGCCCCAGACCCAGCCCCCAGGTGATTAAGCTATGAAGCTCTCATTTAAAAATATCTCTCTGACCTTCGCCGCCGGTTCTGTGGGCGGCCTGGCAAATATGTGCGCAGTCTGGGGCTTCGGCGCCTGGGGGATCTCCCAGACCCTGGGGGTGAAACTCGCCCCCCACTTAAGCGTCCCCTGGCTCTATAACCGCCTGGTCTGGGGCGGCCTTTGGGGTTTTATCTTTCTCCTCCCCTGGAAAAACCTCTCCCTGCCCGCCCGGGGTCTGCTTTTCAGCCTGGCCCCTTCCCTGGTGCAGATGTTGGTGGTCTTTCCCTATCAAGCCCACAAGGGCATGCTGGGCCTGCAACTGGGTTATCTGACCCCGGCGTTGGTCCTCTTCTTTAACGCGGTCTGGGGTCTGGCCGCGGTCTTCTGGCTCTACCTGAGTGGGGAAAGATAGGCAGAAGCTTCCTTCCCCGGCAGACATTTGCGTCCCATGCATCCCGGAGCCCCAGAAACCCTTTGCCTTCCTCCAGGGGATTATCTAAAATTAATTTTTCCCAACCCTGATCTGCTCCCGGCCCCAGCCGGAACATTTTCGCAAAGGCAATAAGTAGATGCGGCTAACTTTCAAAAATCTCAGCCTCATCTTTGCGGCCGGCTCGGTGGGCGGGCTGATCAAGGGTCTGGCCGCCTGGGCCTGTGGGGCTGTGGGCTTCAATGCCCTGTTGGGCTCCCAAATGGCGCCCGTGTTGACTCCCTTTTGGGTCTACCAACATATGGTTTGGGGCGGCCTCTGGGCCTTCCTCTTTCTGTTGCCCCTGAAGGGGCTGTCTTACATCAGTCTGGGAGTGATCTACAGCTTACCCCAGACACTCATCTCCCTGGTGGTCATAATGCCAGGGATGCACCGGGGCCTGTTGGGGTTGGGCCTGGGTCACATGACCCCGGTGCTGATCCTTATTTTCGGCTTTATCTGGGGCATAGCCACCGCCCTGTGGTTGAAGTGGTCCCGGGAAAGCTAGGGGCCAGGGACCGGCGGTGGGACCTGCAGAACCAGGCCCCCCTGGTTGCATGCTCAGGGACATGGCAGAACAGGCATTCATGGTCCCTTGGTCTGCCCCTAAATCACCCAAAATTGACTAGGGGTCTCCCCCTTGATACATAGAGCATAAAGTCTAGGGCCGAGCACTCCCATGACAGCCCCCCTCCCCTTGCGCACCCTTGAATTATCCGGTTCTCCCCGGGAACTGGGCCGGTGGCACGGCCAGGCCCTGGGGCCGGAGATCAGGGCCCTGCGCCGGTCCTTGCTCCATTACCTGGCCCGGATCAGTCTCTACGGGGGGGCCCTGCCCCTTTATGCTCTGGCTGTCTTTTTGGGCAAGCGCTTCTGGCCCTTTATTCCGCCCCGCTTCCAGGAGGAAATGCGAGGGGTGGCAGGGGGCGCGCAAGTGGGCCTGGGAACCATCCTGCTGCTCAACGTCATCGATGATCTGGCCAATAACAGCCCCCGCTGTTCCGCCCTGGCCGCCGGCGGCCCTTATACCCGGGATGGCTCCTATCTCCTGGGCCGCAATCTGGACTACCCCCTGTTCACCCGGGAGATGGTGCAACACCTGACCCTGTTTCTACTGGCGCCGGCCCAAGGCCTGCCCCTGGCGTCCCTGGCCTGGCCGGGATACGTGGGGGTGTGCACCGGCATGAACCGGGCCGGAGTGGCTCTGGCGCAGTTGACCTCCATGAGCCGGGACCGCACTTGGCGGGGGGTCCCCGCGGCCTTACGCTTCCGCCAGGCCCTGGAGGAAGGAGCCGACGTCCCCACTGCGGCCTCCCTGGTCCTTAAGGCTCCGGGCACCATCGGCAACAATCTTTTGCTCTGCGCCCCGGCAGAGGCCGCGGGCCTGGAGATTGCCGCCCGCCAGGGAGTCATCCGCTATCCCCGGGGGGGGCTCATCCTGGCCACCAACCATTATCAAAGCGGGCTGATGGCGCCAATAAAAGGCCGCTTTCCGCCCCGGCCCCCCTTCTCTCCCCTTGCGGCCCATCATTTCACCGAGGCCTACAGCCAGGCCCGGCTGGCCCGGCTCCAGGACCTGACCCGGGGCACCCCCTTATGGCCGGGGAAAATACAAAAAATCCTGGCGGACTCCGGGATTGCCAATGCCGGCACCGTGGTCAGCGTGGTCTTTTCCCCGTCCGAGGCCAAGCTCTGGGTGGCCCGGGGTCCGCAACCGCCGGTAAGTCACGGCCCCTTCCAGGAAATCCGTTTGTGGGATTGAAGCGTGCTTGGTGAAGGAGGGAAGCTCCCCGGTTGCCGCAGCCTCTAAAGCCCCAATCTTCCTTGACACAACCCCCGGATTTGATAATATTTCTAAGCGCGGGCGATTAGCTCAGGTGGATAGAGCGTTGGTCTCCGGAACCAAAGGTCGGGCGTTCGAGTCGCCCATCGCCCGCCAAATGATATCAAGGGGTTAGGTTAACGCCTAACCCCTTGTCCTTTTTACCCCCAACATTATCCCCAACATATCTTCGGGAAAATCTGGTAAAAAGCAGTAAGTTTATTTGCCTCTTGGGGGGCTTGACCACCTGCCCTATCGCCATGGCCCCTCCTCAAACTCATCTCCATAGAGAGCAACATGGGCATATCCAGGCGGGTGATCGAAGAGGATATCATTGATTTCCAGTTTGCCACAGCTGTTAAGCCTATCTGACTGGATCTGGGATCGGCTGAATCGGCTGACTGGACCTTGAGGCAGGCCAGTGATAGCCGAGAGGATAAAGGGATCGGGCGTATTGGTTTTACTGTCAGCGGCGCATGTCTTCCTGTTTCAAAGGCTGGCCCTGATCAGGCACCGTGACCGGTTTCTTGCCAACGCCTGAGGCAGTAGAAATGCTGAATCCCCGTTAAACTGCGGCAGGGTTCCAGGTAGCGCCCTCGACCCAAATATAGAAGCCATTGCTCCGGAGCCCCAGCCAGCCAGACAATTAACCCTTCCAGATAAAGGCTAATCTGCTGAGCCAATCCTTTTACAATAAATTCTTACGGAGTCAAAGGCTGAGCCAGGCGCTGCATGTCATACTATCCTGATGTCAAAAATAGAGTATAGGATTGGTACTGGTGGGGCGGGCTTCCGTGCCCGCCCCTGGTCAAAACTGTCAGCAATATATTTCTGAGGACTGATAGGGCATTTTCAAAACTCTACCTTTGATTTCAGATTGGTATGAACACCAGCAGAGGCCGGCAGGTCTCATCCAGCAGCAGTTTATGTCTTCCTCCTGCAGCATCGAGAGTCTCTGTTGTATAGGTTACGCCAGATAATCCATTCAGGATGAAGGGAGAAAGAGACTTTATTGGTGTCTGTGAGGCTGCTTAGCAGGGTCTAAAGCAGATCAGCAATATCTCTCATACCCGCCGGTAACTTAACAGGTATGAAGTCAACCAGGTCGGGGGCTATCTTATGTTAGATGCCTTTGCCGCCGGTAATCTTGCATCCAACACCCGGCGGATGGCCTGATGTAATTCTGCAAATCTGAGAGGCTTAATCAAGTAATCCACTATTCCAGCCTTTTTAGCAATCTCCCGGGAGATAGCCTGGTCAATGGCCGTATAGAGGATAACAGGCAGACCCGGGTGCAAGCGGCTCAATTCCTGGGCTAATTCGACGCCGTTCATCCCGGGCATGATAAAATCGGTGATAACCAGGTCGAATCTTTCCGGCTGTTGCCGTACCGCTTCCAAAGCTTCCATGCCGTTGGCGCACCCAGTGACCTGGTAGCCCAGCTTTCTCAACATCTCTTGTCCGATGTGGACAATCCATTTCTCATCATCCACGATGAGAATATGCTCCTTAGTACCGGAAGGAACCGGAGATCCTTGGGGGGGACCTCGCAACTGCCTTTTTGATTTGGGATCGTTGGCCTTGAAGGAGAACATTGTCGTCACCTCTCACCTCCATAGGTTTCCACTGTCCCTGGTTGCAAAGGAGCGGTTACTGTTTAAGACCGCTTGATTCCTCTGTCTGAACTTCCAGACCTGATCCTGCCGGATAAGCCGGGCGTTCAATGCCTCCCTACTACGGCAATTCTCTCCGGCCCGATTTGCATAGGGCCATCAGCTTTATCTTCGCAAGAGTGATTCAAGTCGATACACAATAACTGGCTGGATAGAAATTCTTCCGCAACCCTCATCATGTTCATGAGATCATCTGCTATGATATTAATATTTATTAGATTAATGTAGTGAGAAATATCATGGTTTTTCTGGATAAGAAAATTAATTTTAGCCATCAAAGAAAACAGGTTATTATTAGTGTGACAGAATTTTGATCTCAGGGAATTCCACACCATATCGTTGATTGCGTTTCTCTTACTTTTGAATTCACTTCCTGGTTTAGGAACCTTACTTTGATTGAGACAATGATTCACCCGCCGGCAAAGTTCCGAGGGGCTGAAAGGCACAAAGAGGTAATCATCCACTTCTTCTTGGAACGCTTGCCACGCCATCTTCTGGGGATCTCCCGCCACCATCACCTTGGTTGGGGGAAATCTCCTTTTGGCTTGTCGGCAGAGATCCAATTTGTCTGCTTCATATCCTTTCAAGAAGGCGAGCACCAAATCGATCTGGTGATTGTGAAGTTCTGCGGCGGCTGTCTCCCCATCTGGAGCCAGCAGGACCAGATAGCCCTGGGCCTGAAGAATGAAGCCAATGGCCGCACTAATCGGCGCTCTCGCATCTACCAGCAGGATTTTCTTGATCTCCATTGTCGCTTCCCCTGGCTATCAGCTCTACGCGGTGACGAGCAGAATTTAAGAGAGTTCCTAGTGGATAAAGTGAAATATCCTGACATCGTTTTTATGGTATTCCGGATGTTCCTCCAGATAACGTCGCCAAGCTGTTTCTTTGGTTTCTCCGGCCTTAACCAAGACTACCGCGACCCATACGCGATGATAACGGGTTTCGAGTTTCTCCGATCGGCGCACCCTTTCCAAGCTATTCATGAGCCTCCCTCTCTAAGTTGTAATGGGATCTTCCTCGTCATAACCTCGGCCATTATCTTGTTGTTCCAGGCATAAAGAGCGCCAGGTGCAACTCAATTGGTCGCAATCATCCACGTGCCTCCGGAAACAGTCCGTGTTCCCTTCAGAACGCTGGATGCTTCTGACCAACTCGGTGAGGTCGAGAAGGTTTTCGTTCAAAACACAATGATGTACAGGACAAAAGCCCAAATTGTTTTCTGGATCAGTCTTGGAATAGACTTTTCTCAAATTTGGGGTGAAATGTCCATAGAGGGGGGACCTCATTTTTATTAGGGGAAACTCCCAAATTTTTTGGGGGATTCTCCTTCAAGAGGCATAGAAAAGATTAAAAATAGCGGGGAATTAAGATTTCCAGTGATCTAGATCGATGAGTCCCAGTTTGGCGGCATACCGGACGAGTTCCATGGTGGAGTGAAGGCCGAGTTTGCTCATGATGTTGGTGCGGTGGTTCTCCACGGTCTTGGTGGAGATGCAGAGCTGCTGGGAGATTTTTTTAACAGACTGGCCTTCGGCAATAAGACGCAGAATTTCCTGTTCTCTGGAGGTTAAGCTGGCATAAGCGGCGTCGGCAACTTTGGCTGCCCCCCCGCTCCCCTCTGCCAGCCGTTCCACCACTTGGGGGGCGATGGATGAGTCCAAAAAATATTCACCCCGGGAGACCAGGTCCAGGGCTTGGAGGATTTTCTCAGAAGGAGCATCCTTGACCACGTACCCCTTTGCCCCTGCTTGGAACGCGGAAGTGATGTAATCGATTTTGGTATGCATGCTGACCATCAGGGTCTGGATCTCCGGCAGGATTCCTTTGAGTTCCCGGGTAAGATCGATGCCGCTCACGTCGGGCAGAGAGATATCCAGGACCACCATGTCGGGCTTGAGATTTTTGGCAAGTTCGAGCACGTCCTTCCCCTCGCCGGTTTCCCCCACCACCTCCAGCTCAGGGTTGCGGGCGATAATGGATTTAAGCCCCTCCCGGAACATGGGGTGATCATCAATTATAAGAATCTTTTTCTTTGACGCCATGGCCTTCTCTGCTCCAGGGGATCTCGATATTTATCTTGGTGCCTTTATTTGGCTGGGATTCTATACGCATTTCCCCTCCCAGGAAGGCGACCCTTTCTTTCATTCCCAGGAGACCCATACGCCTGTGCTGCTGGTTTAAGGCCGCTTGTCCGGCCACATCGAAACCCCGGCCGTCGTCTTCCAATCGTAAGATGATCTTGGGATGGGAAGCCACCAGTCTGATACTCACGATCTTAGCCCCGGAATGTCGCCGAGCATTGGCCAAGCCCTCTTGAACGATACGGTAGAGGTTAATGGCGGCTTCGTAATCAAGGCGGGCAGCCTCCACCCCAGCGGCGTTAACATCTATGTGGAGACCGGTACGGGCAGCAACTTCCTCACAATGCATCCGGATCGCCTGCACCAGGCCAAGATGCTCCAGGTCCGGTGGACGCAAGTTGTACGAGAGAGAGCGAATTGAGTTGACGGGGTGTTGTAATATTGCCAAAAGATCTGTGGCCTGGGAGCTTACTTTTTCGCCAGGCATTGCCCGCGCGTTATCCCGAAGATTTTCTAAACCGATTTTTAAGGCGGCAAGTTCCTGGGCCACGGTGTCATGCAATTCCAGGGAGATTTTTTGCTTTTCTTGCTCCTGGGCCCTCATCAACTCATGGGTGAGGTGACGAATACTTTTCTCCGCCTCTTTACGTTCGGTGATATCAATGCCCAGGGTCAAGACCAGCAGATCATCTTCACTGGGGAACGGGTAATGGTAGACCTCATAGGTGCGGTTATTCAAGGAAGAGGTCCATTCAAACTTTTGGGGAGTTCTGGTCTTCAGAACCTCGAGGACCGGACAATGTTCACATGGTTCTCTTCTGTCTCTAAGAACCTCATAACAAGGTCTATGCTCCGGTTCACCAAAGATCTCCTTCATACGGCGATTGGCAAATTGAATGGTGAAATCCGATCCCTTCAGATGCACAAAGGCGGGAAGGGTGTTCAGGACGGCAAAAAGGTTCTGTCGCCCATATTCTGCCGCTTCTTGGGCGTGACGGCGCTCTTCCACTTCCAAATTCAATTGCCAATTGGCCTGGGCCAATTTATCGTAAGCCTGCCTGAGAGCCTCCTCTGCTCGCTTGCGCTCGGTGGCGTAGCGAATGGCCCTGAGGAGTGATTTACCGTCCACCTCCCCCTTGACGAGATAGTCCTGGGCTCCTTGACGCACCGCGCTGACGCCCACGCTCTCATCGGCCAGGCCGGTCAGGACCACGATAGGCACCTGGGGGTACTGCGAAGCGGCCTGGATAAAGGTGTCCAGACCCTGGCTGTCCGGCAGGCCCAGGTCCAGCAGGACTATGCCAATCCCTCCCCGGCCCAGACGCTCCAAGCCGTCGGCAAGCCGGGTAACCCACTCCAAATCGACCTTGCCGCTTCCTTCTCTGGCCAGCATCCCCCGGATCAGGTAGGCATCCCCGGAATTGTCCTCCACCAAGAGGATTTTAGCGGTTTGGTCAATCATCGGTGTTACCTCAATGGAGACATCGATACGGTCAGCTAAAGAATCAACCGGCTAAAAATAAGGCGCTCATCCCGGCTCACTTTCCCTTTAACCGCCGGAGACCTGGGTTGGGGACCGGTTGGCGATAGGGACGGTAAAGGAAATCCGGGTCCCCTTGCCCTCTTCGCTCCAGAGATGTAGTTCGCTTCCCAGCATCCGCACCCGTTCTTCCATGGAGGCCAAGCCCAGCCCTCTTTCAGTAACGTCTGCAGTTAATGCTCGATGAACGTCAAAACCCCTTCCATTGTCCTCAATTAAAAAAGAAACTTTATTTCCGCTTTTCTTTATAGTTCCGGTGATATGGCTGGCATGGGCGTATTTGCGGATGTTGGTGAGGGCTTCCTGAAAAATTCGGTAAATATTGATCTTGTCTTCCACGTTGAAGAGATCATCAATCTCATCTATTTCCAGGGAAGAGCGGCAATTTTTATGGTGCTTTGCATATTGGTTGAACAAATGCCTGATGGCAGTAGTGATACCCAGGTCTTCCAAGATGGCAGGGCTCAGGTCCCGGGAGAGACGGCGGACCTTCTCCATCAGGCCATCCAGATAGGAAAAGATATGACCGAAGTCACTTTTAATCTCTTTCGTTTCCGTGGCCAGACTCTTTTCAATCCCCTTGGTCTGGAGTTTCAAAGACACTAATCCTCCCCCTAAGACATCATGCAAATCACGGGAGATCCTTTTGCGTTCCCTCTCTTGAGCAGTCATGAGTTGCGAGGCCAGGAAGCGCAGGTTCTTTTCTGCCAGTTTCCGCTCGGTGATGTCCATTCCCAAAGTGAGTATCAAAGGGGAGCCGTCGACATCGGTAAAAGGGTAGTCATAGATTTGGAAGGTCCGTCCATCGTATGGTAATTCCCACTCCTGGGGAGTGTTGGTCTTCAGGACCTCGAAGGAGCGACAATTCGGACAAGGTTCCTCGCGGCAGACAACCGCTTCATAACAATGTTTGCCCTCAGGTGGGCCGAAAATCTCCCGAAAAACGCGGTTGGCAAACCTGATGGAATAATCCGGAGTCTTCAGATAGACAAAAACCGGAAGGCTGTCCAGAACGGAAAAAAGCCTCCGCCGTTCGGCTTCTACAACTTTTTCCGCCCGGCGCCGTTCCTCCATTTCCAGTTGCAATTCCCGGTTGGCCTGGGTCAGTTCATCGTAAGCCTGTTGGATGGCCTCTCCCGCCCGTTTACGCTCGGTGGCATAACGGATGGAACGGAGAAGAAGTCTCCCATCCACTTCTCCCTTTCTAAGATAGTCCTGGGCCCCCTGGCGCAATGCGGCAATACCTAAGGTCTCGTCAGCCAGACCGGTCAGGACTACGAAGGGCATATGGGGGCTGTGCGCATAGGATCGGGAAATGGTATCCAGACCTTGGCTGTCCGGTAAACCAAGGTCCAATAGGACCACGTCGATCCCTCCCTTGTCGAGATGCTCCAAGGCGTCTGCGAGATTGGTAACATACTCTATATTAAAAGTCCCTGGTGCTTCTCCGGACAGCATCTCCTGGAACAGGCGGATGTCCCCGGGATTGTCCTCCACTAGCAGGATCTTAGGGATTTCGGAGAACATGAAGTTACCTCGGCGGCAACATCACCACCGTCAACCAGAAATTCTCTATGGATTGCACCACTTCCATGAACTGCTCCAGGTTTACCGGCTTGGTGATGTAGCAGTTCGCATGGAGATTGTAGCTCTTGATAATGTCCTGCTCCGCCTCGGAGACAGTGAGGATCACCACCGGAATGCGCCTCAGGTCGCTATCTTCTTTAATCTCCGCCAGCACCTCGCGCCCGCTCTTTTTGGGGAGGTTCAGGTCCAGGAGAATCAGGTCGGGCCGTGTCACCTGGGCATATGGTCCTTGCCGGCGCAGGAAGGCCATGGCCTCTTCCCCGTCTTCCACGGTGTGGAGGTTGTTGACCACCTTGCCCTCTTTAAGGGCCTCCTTGGTTAGGCGTACGTCCCCTGGATTATCTTCCACCAGCAAGATTTCGATGGGGCGACAGCTTCCTCTTTTATTCCCGGCCATTTTCCTTACCCCCTTGGAATACTGAAATAAAAGGTGGAACCCCGGCCCACCGCGGATTCCACCCAGATACGGCCTCCGTGACGCCCCACGATCTTTTTACACAAAGCCAGCCCCAGGCCTGTGCCGGGGAACTCTTCCCGGCGGTGTAAGCGCTGGAAAATAGTAAAAATCCGATCCTGGTGCTCAGTGGCAATGCCAATTCCATTATCCTGAAAGCTGAAAATCCATTCGTCTCCCTGGCGCTGAGCGGAGATGTGCACCCTTAGCGGGTCCTGCCCCCGAAACTTAAGGGCATTGGCCAGGAGATTTTGAAAAAGCTGTCCTAGTTGCACTTCATCGGCCATAACCCTAGGCAGGGGGGCATGGGTCACTAATGCGCCGGTTTCCTGAATGGTCGTGGTGAGATTGGCCAAGGCATGGTTTAAGACCGCCTCACAGTCGGTGGGTGCAAAGGGCTTACCCCGGGTGCCCACCCGGGAGAAAGCCAGAAGATCATTGATGAGGACCTGCATACGATTGGCGCCATCCACCGCGAAACCGATGAATTCGTCCGCGTCCTGGTCGAGTCTGCCCTGGTAGCGCTTGGCCAGCAGCTGCGTAAAGCTGGCCACCATGCGCAAGGGCTCCTGCAAATCATGGGAGGCCACGTACGCGAACTGCTCCAGTTCGGCGTTGGAACGTTTCAGGTCCTCAGCGTATTGAGCCATTTTCATTTCCGCTCGCCGCCGCTCGTCCAGTTCCACAGACAGACGGATATTGGCATCGTTCAAAGCCGCCGTCCGTTCTCCCACCAATATTTCCAGTTTTTCTTTGGACTGTTTGAGGGTCTCTGCGGCCTGTTGGATAGTGAGAAAAAGAGGAGGAATCCACAAAACAGCAGCCAGCATGGCCACGGAGATGGCCAGAGACGCGCCATCATCAAAGAGGTCGGCAGGATCGGCCAAGTCCCCGGAAGCCAGCCGCCAGAGCTTGACGACCCGGCGCAGGGCCATGAGGACCAGGGCCCCGGCAATCAGCACCCAGGCGGTGCGGGTCCCGGTTATCCGGATGAGCCGCAGGGCGAAAAAGGCCGCTATCAGTTGCAGCAGGCCGGCGACGCCGATTAAAAAAAGCCCATGCATGGCCATTCTAAGATTACGTCAATCCGGCAAAATGGGCAGCCGGATAGTCCTTTCGAACTGATTTGCCCCCGCTGAATTATGAGTTCATGTGATCAATTTATGCACAGATAGTTAACTTTTTAAAACAAAAAAAACGGTAAAAAATCTTTATTCTTATTCCTTAGATGGTTACCTGCCTTACCAGGGGTGTATGCAAACAGCTTTGGTCGGCGATGACACAAGCGATTAAGTCTGTGCAAAGGATATAGATCGCTCAACTCATTTAGAGGGTGGGGGGGGTAAGTCCGGACCGCTTTTTCAGCACTGCCTATAAATGCATCTAGGAGGCCTTCTCAAATGCTGGCTGTTGCTGGCCTCCGGATCATACGCCGACTACTTCATCTATGAGTAATTTAATTTCCGCGTCCCGCAAAGTCCTGGCAGCCTCGGCCAGAGTGGATATTTCCGCCTCAGCCAGGTTAGTCACACCCGTCTGGCTAATCTGCCAGAGGTCGATGGGAGGGCCTAAACCATAGGCATCCACCGCAATGGCTTCCTCCATGACTTTGTAGGCCAGGACCGAAGCCCGTTTTAAATTTAGGCTTTTACCCTGGTATTTGCGCAAGAGGGCATAGGCAAAGAGATCGCCGCTGCCGGTGGCAAAGGGAGCCTGTTGCACCCATTCCGGCACCCCTTCCACGGTGATGTGTAAGATCAGAGGCTCTTGAGAAAATTCCGCAAAGATAAAGTCGGCGGGATGTAACTTCAATAAGGTATCAGGATCTTGGGCGAAAAAAGAGGAGCGAAAATCCAGCTGGATCAGTTCGTTAATACACTGCTTGACCATCTGTCCGATGTCGTCCCGCAGGCGCACCAGGGGCCTGGCAGTGGGGAGAGTGCCGATACGCTCCTGAATCCTCTGAATCAGAGCCAGTTCCCCGGACGCGGCCCAGACGGAATGTTCGTTTAACCGGTAAATTTTTTTGCCCGTGGTGCGCACTAAGCCGGCAGTGATCTGGCCGTCAGAGGCCATAACCAGGCCATCGCTTGCCGGAATTGCCAGTATCAGAGTCATGGTTATCTCACTTCGGATTCAGGATGATACTTAACCATCCGGAACCTCATGGATTTTGGTGTTAGTAGAAGATATGCATACTTCAAAGAAAAGCGCAACCCTTTGTTTATAGGGGAATAAAGCGCTTTCAGGCAGCGCCGCCCCCTATCGTAAGGCGCCACCTGTAACTTGAAATACAGACATAAGGGAAATCATTCCCACCTAACGGTTAAAGACCCATCAATCTTTTTCTATCAACCTGCAATTAAAGGCCTCCAGCGCCTCCCAAAGCCGCCGCAATTCTGGATGGAGCTGCCACTCCTCCGGTTTGGAGGCATACTTGTCGCCATCGTTGATGAAGCGATACATATAGACTTCGCAAGCCCGGTATTCTTGCTGGTCTCCGGCCCAGCGGGTAAAGTTGCCGGGGAAAATGCCGGCTACCCTCCAGCCTTTTTCCATTTTTAAGGTTTCTGTCTGGGTGATGGTATGCCAGGTCTCCAGAAAGGTGGTCAGGTATTCGGCGCCTGAAACTTTGCACATCCAGGCCATCATCTCGCCCAGCAAGCCCATCAGCCCTTTCTGGCGGTAATCGGGGTGGGTGCCAGCAAAAGTCCATTCAATCTGGAGATTCCGGTCGTATTTGGTCATGAGGGAAGCCGCGGCGAAGCGGCCGGTGGCCGTTTCCTGGACCACCAGCATGCAGCAGGGTTTCTTTAGAGAGTCCTCTTCCCAGGTCTGCACCATGGCCATGCGGGCTTCGTAATCTTCCGGGTAAAGCATGAAGTCGTGGGACGAACCGTAGAGTTCCGGGTAGGCATGGCGCCAGAGTTCCGCAGCCGCCTCGATGTCCGCCAGGGTCAGAGGCCGCCCCACATAGCGCCGGTCCCGGGTCTCCCGGGGCTCCGGCTTGACCCAACGCACTGCTTTTTCACAGACAAGGCGGGTCTGGCAGCTCTGGCCCATGGGACGAAAGGGACGGTAGGGCGTCATGTCAAGGAAGCGCATACGTATCACCTTCTACTGAATACTTGTTGTCTGGAATCCCTGTATGACCCCTGGGAGGTTCTGGCCGAAGCACCATTTGGGCCTTCACAATAGGCTCTCGGGGTGGATCCTGCCTATTTATTGAAATAGACAGAGCTATCGGCTTATCCCCTTCCGGTTGCAACAGCAGAAAGGAGTTCCTGGCTGCGGCCAGGGTACAAGAGGCCCGGACCTCTGCCCGATCAGAGACTGCGGATCGCCAGCTGGTTTAGTCAACGGTGGAACCCTGCCGCCCTTCGATTTCCCTCTCTACAAGTTCCTTTTCCAGGGCGGCTACCCGCTTTTCCAATGTCTCCAGGTCGTTAGCGCGGGTCACCTTTATCTCAGAAAGGGCTTTACTCGTCAGTTCTTTGACCTTGGCGAATAGAGCCTGATTGGCCTCCTTAGCCTCTGCCATGATTTGTTCAACAGCCTCAGGGCTTTCTTGCTGGCTGATTTCTCCCCGTTTAACCATCTCTTCAACTAGCGCCTCGACCTTCTGTTTGGTAAAGTCCCAGACTCCGAATCCAAACAGCAGGGCTTTCCGCCAAAATTCTTTCTGTTCCATGTGCCGAACCTCCTACCGTATAACATTATGCCGAATTTTTAGATGGCAACCCCGACCTCTGTTACTTGCGAATTTTGCCTTAAACAAAACGTTTTCAGTCGGGAAGAATTGGAGTGGCTTGTGAAGGAAACATGATTATCTTTTAGAGACCGTTATTCTGGGTTCAGCAAGGACAGAGCCTATGAAAGAAGCCAGATTTTGGGAGAGCCTGGAAAACCAGAAGGTGCATTGTCATCTGTGCGCTCATGAATGCCAAATCGATCCGGGCAAGCGGGGGATATGCCGCGTGCGGGAAAACCTGGACGGCACCCTTTACAGCCTTGTATACGGCAGAATCATCTCCCAGAGTATCGATCCCATTGAGAAAAAGCCGTTGTATCATTTCCTGCCCGGGTCCAGTTCCTATTCCATCGCCACCGTGGGCTGCAACTTCCAGTGCCTGCATTGCCAGAACTATGAAATTTCCCAGTATCCCCGACTCCATGAGGGGGGTATTATCGGCCTGCTGCGGTCGCCGGAGGATATCGTGGCCGCGGCGCTAGAAAGTCAGTCGGCCAGCATCTCCTATACCTACACCGAACCTACCATTTTTCTGGAATTCGCCCAAGACACGGCGCGGCTGGCCCGGGCTCAAGGGCTGCGCAACGTCTTTGTGTCCAACGGCTTTATGACAAAGACATCCGCCCAGGCCCTGGCCGAATTTATTGATGCCGATAATGTGGATTTGAAGAGTTTCCGGGATGACCATTATCGAAAGGTCTGTAAGGCCCGGCTGCAACCCGTGCTGGACACCATCGTGCGCCTCAAGCAGTTGGGGGTCTGGCTGGAGATCACCACCCTGGTCATCCCCGGGCTGAACGATTCCACCGAGGAGCTTACGGACATCGCCCAGTTTGTCAAAGGGGTGGGAGTAGGGGTTCCCTGGCATGTGTCTGCTTTTTACCCTATCTACAAGATGTTAGACCGGCCCCGCACCCCGGTGGCCATCCTGCTGAAGGCCCGGGAGATCGGGCTCAAGGCGGGATTGCGGTACGTCTATACCGGCAATATACCCGGTAATGGAGGGGAAAGTACTTTTTGCTATGCTTGCGGCGCTCTGCTTATCGACCGCCTGGGCCTTCAAATCCTGCGTTACGATCTCCAGGACGGCAAGTGCCCTAAATGCCAGGCCGAGATTGACGGGGTATGGAAGTAGGGCTGCATAATTTTTCGGGCTAAAAGAAGATAGCAGCTAATCAGGTGCGGTATGTCTTCCTATGAAGTTGTAATCATTGGAGCCGGGCCAGCCGGCCTATTTGCCGCCCTAAAACTTGCGGATTCAGGGGTGGGGCGAATCCTGCTGGTTGAACAGGGGCCAGCCCTTGAGGAGCGCCGCCGGGATCAGCCTGGTGGTATCTTGTGCGGCTGGGGCGGGGCAGGAGCCTTTAGCGACGGCAAGCTCATCCTCTCCCCTGAGGTAGGCGGTTTTTTAAGCGAACTTCTGGTCCTGGAGGACCTGATCGCACTGATCCAGGAGGTCGATGGCATCTATCAGCAGTTGGGAGCGCCGGCCGAACTCTATGGGGGCGACCCCGATACCCTGGAACTTCTTAAGACTAAGGCCCGTCAAGGCGGGATGATTTTCATCCCCACTCATTTGCGCCATATCGGCACGGAAAATTGCCAAAAAATTCTCAAGCACTTGAGAGAGCGTTTGACCGGCCGTTTGGAGATCCGCACGAACTGCCGGGCCCAGAGTATCCTGGCAAAGGACGGCGTGGTAAGAGGGGTGGGCTTGGATAATGGCGAGCAGGTGGGGGCGCGATATGTGATCGCGGCTCCCGGCCGGGCCGGGGCCGCCTGGATGCGGGAAGAGGCCCGGCGCCTGGCCATCCCCTCTATCCACAGCCCGGTGGATATCGGCGTGCGTGTTGAAGTCCCGGCCTCGGTTCTTTCCCCTCTTACTGAGGCGGCCTACGAAGCCAAATTGATTTACTATTCCCGCACTTTTGATGACAAGGTGCGCACTTTCTGCATGAACCCGCATGGCGAGGTGGTTCTAGAAGAGCTGGACGGCTTAGTCACAGTTAACGGCCACAGCTATGCCTCTCGAAAAACGGAAAACAGCAATTTTGCCATTCTGGTGAGTTCAACCTTTACCGAGCCCTTCGATGATCCCATCAGCTATGGCCAGTATATCGCCCGACTGGCAAATCTGTTGGGAAAGGGGGCATTAGTGCAGCGCCTGGGCGACCTCCAGGTCGGCCGCCGCACCACCGCTGCCCGCCTGGAACGTTGTCTGACCAGGCCTACGCTCAAAAGTGCCACCCCCGGTGATTTAAGTTTCGTCCTCCCCTACCGTTACCTGAAAGATATTCTGGAAATGCTAGAGGCCATGGAAACTATGGCTCCAAGGATCAACAACCCTCACACCTTGCTCTACGGAGTGGAAGTGAAGTTTTATTCTCACCGCCTAAAACTGAGCCCGGAACTGGAGTCCCCCATCTGCAACCTGTTCATTATCGGGGACGGCGCGGGCATCACCCGGGGTCTAGTCCAGGCCTCAGCCAGCGGCCTGATTGCCGCCCGGGCCATAATTCGGGGCAGGTAAGAAGACAAAGGCGGCGAATAATGGCGGCTCACACAGGGCGGATTTACCAAGGACAATGTACGACCCATTGGAATTGGCTAGACAGACGGCCAAGATAGTATGCAAGGGGACGGCGCGCAAGTATTACCGCTTCCGGTCGGCCCGTTTTTACGGTGGCATCGCCACCGCCGATTGCCTGGGGTGCAACCTGCGCTGCGCCTTTTGCTGGGCCTGGGGGCAACTGCATCAGGTGCACAAGCTGGGGCAGTTTTATGAGCCATCGGAAGTGGCAGCGCGCCTCATCGCCATCGCCCGGGAAAAAGGCTTTCACCAGGTGCGCCTCAGCGGCAACGAGCCCACCCTGGGGATGCCCCATCTTCTGGAGATTCTACGCCACCTGCCCCGGGACTTGGCCTTCATCCTGGAGACCAATGGCATCATCCTGGGTGCGGAAGCCCAGTGGGCTAAGGAACTGGCGCCTTTCCCGCAGGTCTTCGCCCGGGTAAGCCTCAAAGGCTGCACCCCGGAGGAATTCGCGCGCCTAACCGGGGCAGTGCCGGAGGGCTTTGCTCTGCAACTCAAGGCCCTGGAGCACCTGCTATCGGCCGGGGTGGACTGCCATGCCGCGGTAATGGTAAGCTTCTCGCCGGTGGAATCCCGGGAGAGGCTGCGCCAGCGCCTATCCGCCATTCACCCGGCCTTCGGGGATTTCGAGCCGGAGGAGCTCATCCTCTACCCCGCGGTGACCGCGCGCCTGGCCAAACGAGGGCTGTCCCACTATAGTGGTCACATTCCCCACAGATGGCCAACTGAACAGGTTTGACGCTCTGGATGTCTTCTGCAAGGGCTTAAAAAAGATGGACGAAACGCCAGAGAAAAAGGTGGCAATTAGTAAAGTTGGCGCCGGCAAATACCTGGCTCAATGCCGGCTATGTGGCACCTGGATTGAGGTTCATCCAGTCATCGGGCAGGATAAGACTATTAAATTTTGGGAAGCGGACTTTGGTGTTGTGAAACTAAGCAATCAGCTTTGTTTTTCACTATATGAAAGTTTATTAAACCGAGCTAAGATCTTGCCACAGGCTGGTGGTGAAGCAGGACATCACCCGCCTTGGGTCCGCAATTGAACAACAAATCAAGAGTGGAAAGGTTGGCAAGGAAGTCTCCCCAAAGTTGCGGATAAATGGGCGCGACATATCTGGAGCAGCGCAGCTCAATCTCATTGTTCTGAAAAAGTTCGGCATCGAGATATTTTTTGGCCTGGCTCTGGGCCAGGAAAACCGAGGCACCCATGGCCTGGCAAATCTCGATGAGAAGTTGCGTTGCCCTGCCTTTAACCCCCAAGTCGGATAGGAGAACCAGTTGGGTCTTGATCTGGAGGCAATCCATGAGATAGCGGATAATGGCCAGGTTCAGGTCGATGAGTTTTTCGAAGCGCGCGGCAAACAACCCTTCAATAAAACCGAGATGGTCTCTGAGATAGGGTGCATTTCCGTAGGCGCACTTGAAGCTTTCTTGGTGCTTGCGCGGCCAGCGCCCCTTGTAGCAGATTCTCACCTGATTAATCTTCTGTTCTCCTAAACCCTTCTTCCAAACTGGAATAGTCAGCCACAGGGTGCCTTGATCGTTCTTAAAGCGGTTTCTACTGATCCATGTCGTGCCGTGCGGAAACTGAACTTCATCCAAAATGATCAGGACGTCGGAGAGGAGAGCCTTGTAGAAAAAGCCAGGGAAGGGGGCAAAATACGGTTGATTAGCCGAGATAATCATTTCGTGCCTTTCAAACCATCCCAGATCTTGACTGTCTTTCTCCCAAGGTCCGGTTGGGCATATTGCAGATGCCGGCAGAGGGTCTTATATAGAAAATAACCGGCACGAGAGGAAGATCAATGCACATGGCGGAAAAAACTTTTTATACCAGCGAATCGGTGACCGAAGGTCATCCTGATAAGGTTGCCGACCAGATTGCGGATGCGGTGCTTGATTCCTACCTGGAGAAAGATCCGGGATCTCGGGTGGCGGTGGAGGTTATGGTTACTTCTAATTATGTCTTGCTGGCTGGGGAAGTCACTTCTCGGGCCCAGGTTGACGTCGAACCGGTGGTGCGTAGAGTCATTAAGGACATTGGTTATGTGCAGGAAGATTTAGGGTTCGATTATCTTGGCGTCCAGGTGGAGGTGCGACTGCATGCTCAGTCCCCGGACATTGCCCTGGGGGTGGACAGCGATCAAGCCCGGGGGAAACCGTTGGGGGCCGGGGACCAGGGCATCATGTATGGCTATGCCTGTGACGAAACTGAGGAACTCATGCCTTTGCCCATAATGCTGGCCCACCAACTGGCCCGCCGGCTTGCCGCGGTCCGCCAAGAAGGGACTTTACCCTACCTGCGTCCCGATGGCAAAACCCAGGTGACGGTGGAATATGTGGCAGGACGGCCCGCCAGGGTGGAGGCGGCCGTAGTCTCCGCCCAGCATAGCGCCGAAGTGGATATGGCCACTCTCCGGGCGGACCTGACCCGGGAAGTGATCCGCCCGGTTATCCCTCCCTCGTTTCTGGATGAGCGCTGCCGGTTCTTCATCAACCCCACCGGCCGTTTTGTCATCGGCGGCCCCCATGGCGATACCGGGGCCACCGGCAGAAAATCCATGGTAGACACCTATGGCGGCCTGGCTCGCCATGGCGGTGGGAGTTTTTCCGGCAAAGACCCCACCAAGGTGGACCGGAGCGCCTCCTATACCCTCCGGCACGCCGCCAAATCCATAGTCGCTGCCGGTCTATCCCGGCGTTGCGAACTGCAAGCCGCCTATGTCATTGGAGAGCCGGAGCCGGTCTCTCTGGGGGTGGAAACCTTTGGCAGCGGGCGGCTTGCTGATCCAGAAATCCTGGCCCTGGTCCAAAGACACTTCGATCTGACACCCGCCGGGATGATTGCCGCCCTGGGTCTCCAGCGGCCAATCTACCGGGCCACTGCGGTTTACGGCC
>JAQTXE010000287.1 GCA_028688935.1 Syntrophales bacterium | reverse complement strand
TTAGGTTCTTCGGTCTCCAGCCTGCGGTCTGCGGCAGGCAAGCTCAGTGCAGAAGATAGCTCAACTTTTACAGGAGCTTATACTATTAATATTGCATGGAAAAGATCGATGCCCGGTCCATATCCCTTTCAGCACAAGAGCATCTGCGCCGCATGGCGGTGAAGGCGGTCATGGAGGGTGCCAAGCAAAAAGAAGTTGCCAAGATGTTGGGCGTGACGCGCCACACCATCTGTCGCTGGGTGAGAGCCTACCGACACCAGGGGCAGGAAGCCCTCAAAGCCAAGAAGAAAGGCCGTCCCCTCGGGGAAAAGCTGCTGCCCTGGCAGGCTGCACAAATTGCCAAAACGGTCATTGATCATCATCCGGAACAACTCAAATTACCTTTTTATCTCTGGACCAGGGAAGCGGTGGCCCTTCTCATCAAGCGCCGTTTTGGCATACAGTTGTCAGTCTGGACCGTGGGCCGGTATCTCACACGCTGGGGCTTTACCCCGCAAAAACCAGCGCGGCGAGCCTGAGAACAAAACCCGGAGCAGGTCCGGCAATGGCTGGAAAAGGAGTATCCCAGCATTCGCCGCCAGGCCCAGAAAGAGAAGGCCCAAATATACTGGGGTGATGAAATGGGGCTGCGCTCAGACCATGCCGTGGGACTTCTTATGGCCTCAAGGGTCAGACGCCCGTGATTTTGGCCACTGGTCAGCGCTTCACCTGCAACATGATTTCCGCCATCACCAACCAGGGGCGCTTAAACTTCATGGTTTTCAAAGAGTGTTTTACTGCCAAAGTTTTCTTAAGAGTTTCTCCGGCGGTTGCTTCGACAGAATGATCGCCGGGTCTATCTCATCATCGACCGTCAGCCAGTCCACCGCCCCCATAAGGTGCAAAACTGGGTGGAAGAAAATGAGGAGCGCATTCGGTTGATTTTTCTTCCCAGCTATAGCCCGGAGATCAACCCGGACGAATTGCTCAATCAAGATGTCAAAAGCAATGCCCTGGGCCGGCAACGCCCCGGCGATCAAACAGAGTTGATGGGCAAGGTCAGAAGCTACCTCTGGAACCGCCAACTCAAACCGGACATCGTTGCCAACTATTTCCAGGGGAAAAATGTCCGGTATGCAGCATAAAAGTTAATCCATTAAATGCTATGAGTAATAATTGGGCTAAATATGGAAGATAGTGAAGTACTGTTAGGGTTACGCTGCCATGGACCACGGGGGGAGAGATGGACATGAAGAAAGATTGGCAAAGAGTAGTTCCCTTTGATACATAAGGAATTGCTCTCCATCTAGTTTACCGAGGTTCCTGGCATGGCCGGCTTCCGGAAAAATCTGGTCTGGGCGATAAGCCTGGCTGTTTTAGTCCTGACGGGGCTGGGGGGGATTTCTTGGTGGTGGCTCAAAGGAGCAGCGTCTTCGAGCCCTCCCGCGGCTTCCCAGAAGCAGCTCCCAGGCTACGCCGGCACCAGCAGTTGCCGGGAGTGTCACGAGAAGTTTTATCGACTGTGGGCGCCTTCCCACCATGGGCTGGCCATGCAGCCGGTGACTCCCGAGTTTCTCAAAACCAAGATCGAGCCGCAAAAAACCGTGATCACCCTCAAGGAACGCCGTTACCAGGCCATTTTCCGCGACGGCCAGGGGTTTGTCCGGGAACAGGGGGCCGGAGGGGAGAAATCCTATCCCCTGGCCCAGGCCTTGGGGGGGAAGAACGTCTATTATTTCCTCACCCCTTTGGACAAAGGCCGCCTCCAGGTCCTGCCCGTGGCTTATGACGTCAGAAAGAAGGAGTGGTTTAACGCCACGGCCAGCATGATCCGGCACTTTGCCGAGGGAGCCCGCAGCGAGCCCGTGTCCTGGCGGGACCCGAGCCTCACCTTTAACACCGCCTGTTACTCCTGCCACGTCAGCCAGTTAGCCGCCAACTACGACCCGAAAACCGATACCTACCATACCGTCTGGGCCGAGCCGGGCATCAACTGTGAGACCTGCCATGGCCCGGCCGCGGAGCACGTCCGGGTCTGCCAGGAAGCCCCCCAAGGCGCCATCCCCCGGGACCTGAAAATCATCCGGGGGGGCCGGGACTTCACCGCGGCCCGGAACAACGCCACCTGCGCGCCGTGCCATGCCAAGATGATCCCCCTCACCACCTCTTTTCAACCCGGGGAGCGCTTCTTTGACCACTATGATCTGGTCACCCTGGAAGACCGGGATTTCTATGCGGACGGCCGGGACCTGGGGGAGAACTTCACCGAGACCCTCTGGCGCCTGAGCCCCTGCGCCCAAAGCGGTAAGCTTTCCTGCCTCCACTGCCACACTTCCAGCGGCCGCTACCGCTTTAAGGACGGGGCCAAGGCCAACCAGGCCTGCTTGCCCTGTCATCAGCGAAGGGTGGAGCAGGCCGCGGCGCACATCCACCATCCCGGGGATAAACCCGGGACACCCCGGCAATGCATCGCCTGCCATATGCCCCCAACCGGATTTGCCCGCATGCGCCGCACCGATCATTCCCTGCTGCCGCCGGCCCCGGCGGCCACCATGGCTTATAAGTCCCCCAACGCCTGCAACCTGTGCCATCAAGATAAAGATGCCAAATGGGCGGACCGGCACGTCAGGCAGTGGCGGCCAAGGGAGTACCAGGCCCTGGTGCTGCATCGGGCGGGACTGGTGGACGCGGCCAGAAAACGGGATTGGACCAAACTCCCGGCCATGCTCCAGTACCTCAACAGCCGGGAGCGTAACGAGATTTATGCCGCTTCTCTCCTCCGCCTCCTGGCCTTCTGCCCCGATAACCGGAAATGGCCGGCGATCCGGCAGGCCCTGAAAGACCGCTCTCCCCTGGTGCGGGGGGCCGCGGCCTCAGCCCTGGCCGCGCACCTGACCCCGGAGACTGTTGCGGTTCTCCTGGCCTGCCTGGATGATAACTACCGGTTGGTGCGCCTCCGGGCCGCCGCCTCCCTGGCCCCGTATCCCCGGGAACTGCTGAGCGCCGCCGACCAGCAGCGCCTGGCAAAAGCCTCTCGGGAACTGTTGGCCTCCCTCCTGGCCCGGCCCGATGACTGGACCTCCTACTACAACCTGGGTAATTTTTATTTGGCGCGCCAGGAATTTTCCCAGGCCCTGGAAGCCTTCCGTAACGCCTCCCGCCTGCAGCCCGCATCAATCCTGCCCCTGGTCAATATTTCCATGGTCTACGCCCGTTTGGGCCGAAGTAGCGACGCCGGGGCAGCCTTGCGGCAGGCTCTTACGCTGGCCCCGGAAAACCCCACGGCCAATTTTAACCTGGGCCTGTTACTGGCCGAACAGGGAAGACTGCCGGAGGCCGAAGCCGCGCTGCGCACCGCCCTGAAAGCAAATTCCCAGTTACCCGAAGCGGCCTATAATTTAGGGGTGCTCCTGGCCCAAGACCGCCTCCTGGAGGCTCTCCCATGGTGTCAAAAGGCCCACGCCTGGCAGCCGGAAAATCCCAGGTACGCCTTTACCCTGGCTTTCTATTTAAGGCAACAGGGCAATATCCCCCAGGCCATGACGGTCTTGGCTAAACAGGTGCGCCAACACGCGGCCAACGCCGATATTTACTTCCTGCTGGGGGAACTCTACGAAAAGACGGGCCGGCCGGAAGCAGCCAAAGGAGTCTACCGGCAGGCCCTGGCAGATAAGGGTTTGCCCGAAAGCGTTAAGCATCGTTTCGAGATCAAGCTCCGGGCTCTCACTACCGCGAAAAAGCGTCAGTAGCCAATATTCACCAAAAGATCACTCTATCCTACTGAAGAAGAAAAAGGGTTACGGTTCGAAGCCGTAACCCCTTGATTTCACTGGTGCCGAAGCGGGGACTTGAACCCCGACGGGGATACCCCCACTAGACCCTGAACCTAGCGCGTCTCCCGATTCCGCCACTTCGGCGAATCGCCGGACAGGTAATCCCGCCTGGCAATTTTCAACTTAAATATATATAATGGGGCCTTATGTATTGTCAAGGACTAACTGGGAAAGGCGGCCCCGAGTGAAGGTCTTTCACGATCTGCCCCCGGGCTCGTCTCCTTTCTCCCGGACCGTGGTGACCATCGGCAATTTCGACGGCGTCCATCTGGGGCACCGGGCCATCCTGGCCCGGGTTCGCCAACGCGCCAAAGAACTGGAAGCCCAGTCCGTGGCCGTCACTTTCGAGCCCCACCCCATTAAGGTCCTGCGCCCGGACGCGTCCCTGCCGCTCCTCACCACCCCGGAACAGAAGCTCCACCTCCTGGCCGCGTCCGGCCTGGATGCGGTGGTGGTGCTCCCCTTTAACCGGGAGTTTGCCGCACTGCCGGCCCGGGCATTCGTGCAGCGTTATTTTCTGGAGCGCCTGCAGGTCCGGGAGGTGGTGGTGGGCCACGACTATTGCTTCGGCCGGGGGCGGGAAGGAAATATCGACCTCTTGAAGGAAATGGGCCGCAGCCACGGCTTCACGGTGCAGGTGGTGTGGGCCGTGGAGGTGGAGGGCGCGGTGGTGAGCAGCTCCCTCATCCGGGCCATGCTGCGCCTGGGAAAAGTGGTGCCGGCCAACCAGCTTCTCGGCCGGCATTATGGTGTGGTGGGCCAGGTGGTGACCGGCAAAGGCCGGGGCGCCAAACTTTTGGGCATCCCCACCGCCAATATCCGCCCGGATAACGAACTTCTCCCCGCTACCGGCATCTATGCGGTCTACGTTCACCGGGGGGACGAGATCATCCCGGGAGCCGCCAACATCGGCACCTGCCCCACCTTTGACAACGGGGAGTTTTCCCTGGAAGTCCACCTTCTGGACTTTAACGGCGAACTCTACGGCGAGACCCTGGGCGTGGAATTCGTGGCCCGCCTCCGGGAAGAACGGCGCTTTCCTTCCCTGGAGGCCCTGGCCGCCCAGATCCACGCGGACATCGCCGCGGCCCGGAAAGTTTTGGCGGGGGAGTAGCCGGTAGAAGGTGACCAGTAATAAGTAATAAGTGGTCAGTGGCCAGTTTTTTCCCTGGCAACTAATTGCTGGGAGCCGATCATTATCTTTCTTGAATCATTTCTGAAATATTGATT
>JAQTXE010000031.1 GCA_028688935.1 Syntrophales bacterium | reverse complement strand
ACAAAGGTCCCCTGTACCGGGGGCTGGAAGATGGCCGTGCCCGCGGCCAAGAACAGGCATCCGGCGAAGAACGGCCAAAACTGGCGCTGGCTGGCCATGATCGCGAAGCCCAGCACTTTTAAGAAAATGGCCAGGACAATCTGTCGCTTATACCCGTAGCGATCGGCGCTGCCTCCGGTAAAGACCGGCAGGGCCGACTGCACCAAGGCCCACCACATGAAGATAAGGCCCTTATCGCCCTGGGTGAAGTGCAGCCCGCCGATTTCGTCCGCCTGGGCGATATAGATGGGAATGACCACCCGCACGCCGTAGTAGGCCAGGCGTTCGATCATTTCCATGATATTGGCGGCCCAGAAAGGCCAGGCCAGGCCCCGGGTCTGGGCCCAGAAGGAGGAGGTATCCGCTTTGTGCATGGGCTTTTAAGGGGACTATCTTAAGACATGCAGGCGTTATCTGCAATTTATTACTCGGTGCGGAAAAGCACCAATTACCTCACGCAAAGACGCCAAGGCGCAAAGACGCAAGAATCATATCAATAATTAATCTTGGCGTCTTGGCGTGAGATTAGTATTTACTTGCAAGCAATGCTTCCTAATAAACGGGCAGGAGCAAATCTGCGGCTCAGCGGGCAGCCAGGCGTTTCCGGACCCCGGCGATGACTTGAGGCAGGGTTTTGGTGCTGAATTCTTCCACTAAAAAGCGGGGAGCGAAACCTCCGGGATCGGTGGCCGCCCGGTAAGTAAGGAGGGTGCGGTGCGCGCCAAAGGGCTCCACCTTCCAGTCGCCGTAATATTCACGGAGGTTCCCTTCCATCAACGACCAGGAACAGGTATAAACCTGGCGCTCCGCGTGAGATTCATCCCAGAGCACCCTGACAATGTACCAGCGGTCCCTCAGGGGAAAAGGCACTTCCAGGTGGCCGTAGAAATAGCCCCGGTACTTCCCCCCGGGAACCCGGATGGCGGCCAGCTCCCCGGGACTGGAGCTGAGGAGGGCTTCCACCGCGGCCGCGCTGCCGGGCTGTGCTTCCAAAACGGTTCGCAATTCCTCCAACTGCACCAAGCGGCTCCGGAGCATGCGGGGCAGGAATTCCTGGTAATTATTGACGTCGGTGACCACCTGCCAGACCTGGGCCGGGGGCGCGTCCACCACCCCGGTGGCCTCCCCTTTTTTCAGCCCGGACCCCGGCGTCGCCAGGGTCCGGTAGATGATCTCCCCTGCGGCCAGGCGGCTTTGAATATCAGCACCCAGGGCGGAGTAGGGAAAGAAGCTCCAGATACTCACAACCGCAAAGCACAGGAGACTCAGGGACCATCTCCGAAACTTGCTAAAAATCAGCATATCCTCCACCCTTTCAGGGGACCTGCCTGGATGTGCTTCACTGAAAATGTCCTTGCCTTACTTTAGTACAAATTGAGGACTGGATTTCCCGCGGTCAAGACCTATCTTAAGTGGGACCCTGTTTTTTCAGGAGATGTGCGGCCCCCAATCTCTTGGTGGCTCAAGTGGGAAAACAACCTTCCGCTGCCTCTGAGGGGAGATATTATTGCGTCTTTGGTCATTTATCACCCTTTTCACCGCAGCCCTGGGATTGATGCTTTCCCCGGAAAATCTGGTCATCCTGGGACAGCAAGCCGGTGGCGCCGGCAGGTGGGTTTTTCTCGGCCTGGCAGTGGCCGCGGCCCTGCACTTTTTCACCGCCCGCACTTTTGGCCAGGGGTTTGCCGTTCCGGACCACTATGGAGGTGATATCCACTCATCCAGGGGGCCGCGGTCTTCCCTGGCTCTATCCCTGTCCCTGGCGGCCCGGGGTGGTTTTACTCTGTGGGGGAGCACGGCCCTTCTGGTTACCGCCGGTTACGTTTTCAACGAGATCTTTTGGCCGGCCTATCCCAATTTAGGCTTTTCCTTCACTCTGTTGGCCCTGCTCCTGGTCCTCAACCTTCTGGGAACGCGGGTGGCCGCCTTTTCTCAGGTGGTTTTTGCAGGGGTGGCCCTGGCGGGGATGACGGTCTTGGTGGTAATGGGACTCCTGGGCTCTCCCGCTCCCTTGGATCAGTCTTCGGCTCTGGATTTAAACTGGCAGAAAGGGCTGGAACTGACCCCCGTCTTTCTGTTTCCTTTTATCGGCTATGAGCTTTCCGGTTTTCTTTGGGAAAAAATCGGTGAGGAGATAGATACTCCGTCGGCGCCGATGCTAGCCGGGATCATCGCGGTCTTTGGTCTTTATTCTTTATGGTGCCTTATTTCTCTTAGGCATGTACCGCTTCTCAAGCTCCAGGAATCCACGGTGCCTTATGCCTACGTGGCCCGGGCCGTGGGCGGGGAACCAGGACTGCTAATCATAGGCGCAGTTTTATTGGCCGGGACCCTGGCTGCGGCCAACGCCCTGTTGCTGGCAATGCCTATAATGACTGCAGATTTGCCTGCTTCGGGCCTGCTGCCGGTTATTTTCCGGGGCCGGGTCTTTACCCTGCTCCTTTTAGGGGTGGGCATCGCCCTGACCTTGGCCCTGGGCCTGGGGGGAAGCCCCAACTTGCCCCGTTTTGTTAAGGCCAGTCTCCTGCTCTGGCTGTTGATTTATGCCCGGCAGCATCTAGCAACCTGGCTGGGGAGAGATGGGGGCTTGATTAACGGAGAACCCGCCGCGCTTTCCGTCATCTGCGCCCTGGCCTTGATAGCGGCGGTAGTTCTGGCCCTGATAGCTGATCCGGACCGGGCGATCCTCGGGCTTTACATGTTTCTGGCAGTAGGGTCTGTAGCCTTGTTAAACGCTATTCCCCATGGGACAGGCAGGAATATCAACCAGGGCATTACTTGAACCCGGAAGGGAGGGAGACCATCTTTTCATTACTGCAAAGGAGGAAGATTATGCGGGGTAGACGAAGTCTGCGAAGCCAACTGGTTATAACCTTCATCCTGGCCGCTATTCTGGCCGGGGGCGTAAACCTGGCGTTTGCCGCCAAACAAGCAGTGCCCTTGATTTCCAAAGAAGAGCTCAAACCGGGGATCGGCGCCAAGGAGCTGATAATCATCGACGTGCGCATCGGCAAGGATTGGAACGCCAGCCAAAAGAAGATTAAGGGAGCAGTCCGGGAAGACCCGGACCAAGTGGAAGTCTGGGCCAAAAAGTACAAACACCATCAGGACATTGTGGTGTATTGCGCCTGACCCAACGAATGGACCAGCACCCGGGTGGCGCGCAAACTCAAGGATATGGGGTTCGGCAGGGTATCTGCCTTAAAAGGCGGTTGGCACGAATGGTTTCGGGCCGGTTACCCCACCGATAATAAGTAAGATTGGCGGTACGGGCTGGAGAGGAAGGGCTTGGTTTTATCTCTCCAACTCTTAATCTCAAGAGGGAGAAAGGCGTGATGGGGCTATGGCCTCCAGAATCTCCCAGGAAAATCTCCCCAAAAAAGAAAGGAGGGGAAGCCATGCGGACCAAACTTTGGCTGGCCTTTATGGCTCTTGGGCTTTTTCTCGCCCTGGTTTGCGGTTGAAGCTCCATGATCATCTGAGTCAGGTTGACTCACCGGACATGGGCAGGGGGGCCCGGGGTCTTCCTGCCCATGATTGTCTAAGAAGTAACTTTTAAACCCTGGGGAAAAATAGATGCGCCTACTATTAATAGCCATGCCGGACACCGCCGATGTCATTGATTTCTTCGGCAAGCTACCCAACCTGGGTCTGGCCAACCTGGCCGGGAACCTCGCCGGCCATGAAGTCAAGATCCTGGACTTGGTGCTCTATAAGCCCCGCATCCGCCGGGTTTTGGCAGAGGTCTTGGACGACTTCGGGCCGGAATTGGTGGGCCTGTCGGCCATGACCTTCCAGTTTGACACCCTCCTCAGGATCGCCCGATTTATCAGAAAGCGGCAGCCGGGCCTTAAACTGGCGGCCGGCGGTTACCACGCCACCCTCATGGCCCGGGCAATAACCGTCGGGAATGATGATTTGCCTTTGGATTACCTGATACGGGGCGAAGGAGAAGCCACCTTCCGGGAGTTGGTGGCGGAGTTGGAGAAACCCAAGCCGGACCTTGCCGGCATTGCCGGGCTCAGCTACCGCCGGGGGTCTAAATGGCGCCATAACCCTGACCGCCCCCTGTTGGACCTGGCCAAGCTGCCGCGGCCCCGGCGTCAGGCCCGGCAGGACCAGAAATTCTTCTTTTTCGACCAGTCCATCGACGTGGTAGAGACCTCCCGGGGTTGCCCCTACGAATGTAAGTTCTGTTCCATCACCGGCATGTACGGCCGCACTTTCCGGCCCTTCCCTTTGGAGCGTATCCTGGCGGATTTAGAGGAGGTGCGCCGCCGGGGAGCCCGGGCGGTTTTTTTTAGCGATGACAACCTAACCTGCGACACCGGTCATTTTCGCAGCCTCTGCCGGGCCATTGTGGAGCACGGTTTAAACGACCTGCGCTATGCCACCCAGGCATCGGCCGCGGGCCTGGCCCGCCACCCGGAACTGGTGGCGGAGATGCAGCAGGCCAACTTCTGGATGGTCTTCGTGGGTTTTGAGTCCATGACCGCGGCCAATCTGGCAGGCATGCACAAACCCACCAGCCCGGAGCTCAACCGCCGGGCCGCGGCCTTGCTGCGGCAACATGATATCGGTATCATCGCCGGGGTAATCTTCGGGTACCCCGAGGACACCAGGGCCTCCATTACCCGGGATTACCGGGAGATGAAGAAAATGCGCCCCGATCTTATCTATTCCCAATACCTGACGCCTTACCCCCGGACCCGGCTGCGTGCCGAAATGCTGGAGGCCGGCCTAGTGGTCAATACCGATGATTTCCGGACCTACGACGGCTTTCACTGTAACATCCGTACCCGCGCCCTGGACCGGGCCGCCCTCTACCAAGCCCTGAAATGGCAGTCCCTGAAGAGCTATTTCGACCCTTCCCTCTATGGACGGAACTTTTTCCTCCGCCATAACCCCAAAGCCTTTTTCCGGGCCATCGGCAAGGCTATGCTCAGCATCCTGGCCATGGTCTTACGGGGCGGCCAGCCCATACAGAGACTTGATATCTGAAAAGCAGGGATTAGGGGGCAGGGGCCAGGGATTAGGCGATTGCGCTTAAAACCCCAGAAGGCCGCAACACCTGGAACAAACGGGCATCAGCCCCTCGGTCATTAAACTGCGCCGGAAATTGACGTAGGCCGGGGAATTCCAGAGTTCCGTGAGGGTGGCGTCTTTGACGTTGCCCACCGGGTAATCGATGTAGCTCCGGCAAGGGGTCACCCGGCCGTCGCTCATAATCTGCATCTCCTGAAAGATGGCGGTGCAGCGCTGTTGCCCGAAAAGGGCTCCGTGGTCGGTGTAATAGGTCTCAAGATCGGCGGCGCTGCTCAAGGGCGGAATAATGCTCAGCGGCGGCGCGTTCCAGGCCCGGGAGCGGTGGCGTATCTCATTAAGCTGCCGGTAGAGCAAATGGAAATCCTGGGGTTTGGAGCCGGACAGGTAGCCGCGGTGCAGGTGGGGCGTAAATCCGAAGCGCCGGAAGAAGTCCGCCTCATAAGCCCGGCACGCCGCCTCATCGATCCACCAGGATAAACAGAAAACGAAAAAATCCACCCGCTTCCGGAAGGTCTCGTAAATGTCCACCAGGTGCCCGGCATTCTCCCGGGAGATGACAGTAATGGCGGTGATTAAAGGGAGTTGCCGGCCGCTTTCCTCCCGGACCTGGCGCACCGCGGTGAGTGCGGCCTCAATCTGGGCAAAGTTGTTTACCTTGCCGGCCCCAGGCCGCAGGCGGTTATGGAGTTCCGGAGTATGGCCGTCGATGGAGAGCTGTAAGCCCACCAGAGGCGCGTGCACCAGCCGCGGGGCCAATGCGGCCACCCCGGTGCCGTTGGTGGTCATCATCACCGGCAGTCCCAGGTCCGCGGCCGCCTCAATCAGGTCCCCGATCCCCTCATAGAGCATGGGCTCGCCACCCAGCAGGACCAGCAGCGGGCGTTGGCCCCGGCGCCTTAAGTCCTCCAGGAGAAAGGCGTAGCGGCTTACCGGCAACTCTTTTTCTTTAAAGCTCTTGGGGTCCCGGGCGAATTGATAGCCGTGTTCGCCCCACTGGCCGCAGACCCGGCAACGCAGATTGCAGAGGTCGGTGGGCCGGAGCACGATGGACCTGATTTGCCGGGCATAGCCCTCACCGGCCCGGGGATTAAGGAAATCGAAGAACAGCTTTGAGGCCTCTAGACCCAGCAGCCGGGAAGCAATGGCCGGATGGCGTACCAGGCGCCAGGCGTTCTTGGCCAGGGCCAGGGCACTGACTTTTCTGGGCTGAGCCATGAGAATCTTCTGAAAGAAAGTTAAAATTCAGTTTAACTTGGTTAATGTTTTTCTGTCTTCCGCCTCTAATAGCTAAGAATCATCCATTTCTGCCGCAGTGTCGGTGAAAAATGGGGGGAGAAAATGAGAAAAGCATCGGCAGTCTTGGTTCTCGTCTTGGTGATTAGCGGTTGTGCCGGCATGAATCCCACCGAACAGCGGGTGTTAAGCGGTGGGGCCGTGGGCGCGGCCGGTGGAGCTCTCATCGGCGCGGCCGCGGGATCTCCGGCCATCGGCGCGGCTGTGGGCGGCGGAGCCGGCTTGCTCGGCGGTTTGGTCTATGATCAGTATCAGAAATCCCAGGGAAGACCCTGAACTATCCCGGTCCAGCCAATCCTTTGCCTGGCCTGGCACCAGGTAATCCCAGTGGCCCTGGCCTCACCGCCGGGGCCGCTGGGATTCGCCCTCAACTTCTTCTCCCTTTAATTCGTCGAGCATTTATCCTGCTGGGCGGCCACCGACCCCGGTCCGGCCAGGGGTTTGAACATCTCTTTGCTGGCGCCGCAACAAGGGCAATGCCAATCTTCCGGCAGGTCTTCAAACTTGGTTCCCGGGGGAATCTTGCCCTTCTTATCCCCCCTGGCGGGGTCGTAAATATAGCCGCAGTTGCTCATCTGGCATTGCCACATCTCTTCAAGTTTGGACATATTTTCCTTCCCGAGGGTCAACCGCATCGGGCTGACGGAGAATTCGTAATTGTTACTGTTTAGTAATAATCACGATAAACCCGGAATCAAGCGGAGAGTGCGCCAAAAAGATAACCCCGTCTTCTCCGTTATCTTCCTTTTTTCCTTGACATTATTTTTACGGGGTAAAAAAATTCAAGTGATTGGATTATTTTGCCGATATAATATTTTTAGCTGAAAAGTTAATTATAAAGTAAGGCCGAAGGAATCGATTTGAGCTGACAACTTGTTCTCTCCGCACGTTCACGAGAATTGCGCTCCACGCAGAAGCTAGCCTGAACCGAGAGATGATAGAATGGGGCCTGCCCCTTCAGAGAACCTCCCCAAAAAACTTTCCATCATTTTTTCTTTCCTGGGAACCTTCGAGGACTACACTCCCTTAACTTGGCGACAGCCTGAGACGCAGATCATCGGCAATTCAGCCTTTGAGGTCCATAATGAAGGATGAGGATAAGAGCAAGGAGCAACTCTTGCAGGAAGTGAAAGAGTTGCGCCTGCAACTGTGGGAACTGGAACAGTCGGAAAAGAGCCGCAGTTTAATGGCCCAAAACCTGCTGAAGGAGAAGATCCTCTCTGAAGCAGTAATTGAAAGCCTGCCAGGCATCTTTTATATTTTCGACACCCAGGGGAAAATGATCCGATGGAATGAGGCCCTGGAGAATATCACCCGTTATTCCACGGAAGAAATTGCCTGCATGCAACCGCTGGATTTCTTTGCGGGTGAAGACCGGAAAAAAACGGCAACCGCTATCAGCCAGGCTTTTGCCGAAGGCAAGACCACGGTGGAGGCGGATCTGGTATCGAAAGATAACGGCAAAATCCCCTATCTGCTTTCCGGCAACCGGATAACCTTGGACGGCCAGGATTACCTGGTGGGCCTGGGCATCGATATCACCAAACGCCGGCGCTTGGAAGAGGCTTTTCGAGACCTGTTTTTTTATGCCCCCATCGGCATCTATATTGTGCAGAAACGCAAATTGAGATTGGTTAACCCCGGATTCCAAAAAATTACCGGCTATAGCGAGAAGGAACTGCTGGGCAATGATTGTTTAAATCTGGCCACTCCCGAATATAAAGACAAGATCAGGGTCTCGGCGGTGGATATGCTGAAAGGCAAAACCACTACCCCCTATGAATATCAATTCCAGACCAAAGGGGGAGAGATCAGGTGGGCCATGGAATCGGTAACCACCACCTCCTTTAACGGCAAAAAAGCCTCCATCGGCTACTTCATGGACATTACGGAGCGCAAGCGTCTGGAAAATCAGTTGACCCAGTCCCAGAGAATGGAGGCCGTGGGGATATTGGCGGGAGGCATCGCCCACGACTTTAACAACCTGCTCACCGCCATCATGGGGTATGGGGAACTCATGAAGATGGATCTGGATAAGAATGATCCCCATTACCATTATAATGATGAGATTATGAAAACCGCCACGCGCGGTTCCACCCTCACCCATCAACTTTTGGCCTTTAGTCGCAAACAGATTCTCCAACCGAGTGTTCTCAGTATCAATAACCTGGTCAGCAGCATGGAAAAGTTGCTCCGCCGTCTCATCGGGGAAGACATCGAACTGGTGACGCGGATTGCCCCGGAATTGGGGGCGGTGCGGGCCGATAAAGGCCAGATTGAACAGATCATCATGAACCTGGCGGTCAATGCCCGGGATGCCATGCCCTACGGGGGGAAGCTCACCATTGAAACGAGCAACGCCCTGCTGGATGAAACCTATGGACGCACCCACCTGGACGTGGCCCCCGGCCGCTATGTGATGTTGGCGGTAAGCGATAATGGCCTGGGCATGGATGCGGCCACCCAAGCCCATATCTTTGAACCCTTTTTCACCACCAAAACTCTGGGTCAGGGGACTGGCCTGGGGCTGGCCACCGTTTATGGTATTGTCAAACAGAGCGGCGGCCATATTTGGGTTTATAGTGAAGAAGGGCAGGGGACTACCTTTAAGATCTATTTACCCCAGGTGGAAGAGGCTGTGACCGTCAGCGGGCCGAAGACCGTGGTGACCACCCAGCTTAAAGGCTCGGAAACCATTTTGGTGGTGGAAGACGATGATACCCTGCGAAATGTCATCGCCAGGGGCTTGAAGAAGTACGGCTATAAAGTGCTGACTGCCGCCAATGGCGGCGAAGCCCTGATGACTTGCGAAAAAAAGAAAGGCCCCATCCATCTATTGCTGACTGACGTTATCCTGCCCCAGATGGGCGGCCGGGAACTGGCCGAACGTCTGACCTTATTGCGGCCCGATATGAAAGTCCTTTACATGTCCGGTTACACCGAAAACGCCATCGTCCATCATGGTATTCTCAACGAGGACGTGGGGTTCCTGCAAAAGCCCTTCAAAGTCAACGCCATGGCCCAAAAAATCCGGGAGATCCTGGACACCCCGGAATAAGATTAACCACGAAAACTCAGAGAGCCCAGAAATACACCAAGGTAATTATTATGCTTTGGCGCCTTGGCGCCAAAGCATAATTTTTTTCTCCGGGTAACTTGGAGTCCACTGTGCCTCTGTGGTAAATCTTAGCCATGCCGGCTGCCAAAAAGCTCACTGCGGACGCCTTTTTTGTTCTGCAAATCACCCTGGCCTTGATCTCCGGGGGCAGCCAGTTCCTGCGCCTGCTTGACACCTCCCAGGGGGTGAACGTCAGTTGGCTGGCCAGTTGGCTCACCTTCCTGGTGATCAACCTGGACCTGACCATCCGGGCCCACCGTAGCCGGCCCAGCCGGGTGACGCTTCAGACCGTCCTCACCTATAGCGCCTGGACCCTGGTTATTGCCGCCAACCTGGCGCTGCTGCTCTGGCGGGGAACGGAGCGTTGGGACAGCAAAGACACGGTGACTGCGATGGCGGTGGGCTTGGGGGTGCTCGTCACCCTGCTTTACGCCCGCGTCCGGGGTCTGGGTCTCACCGACCCCATGGTGAACGCCGGCTTCGGCATGTGTTTCATCGGCCTGCCCCAGCTCACCCTGGCCTATAAAATCTTCACCGTGGGCGGGGCAGGTCTGGCCGGGGGCATGCTCCTGGCCGGGCACATCGGCATCACCACCCGCCTGGGGCAACTTATGTTTGCCATCCGGGAAGCAGGCTGGGACCGCAACCGCCTGGCCGCGGCCTTGAGCGAAATAGCCAACGAAGTAACCTGGGTGCTGGTGACGGTGGCCTGGTGGGTGGGGTGACTGATGAAATTTGCCTGGTCCGATTTTTTTTCAGAATAAGGCCATAGAATTAATTAGGGAATTGAAGATATATAGCAGTGATCTTCAATCCTTTTTAGCTGGCCGTTTATGAAAAAATTAAAAGAGTCAGGGTTGATAAACTTTGTCTTCTGTCTTATAAATTTTTGCAATAGATTAATTAAACGTGATATATTATAAATCTTTATGGCTAACTTGCCGATAAATCTATTGAAAAACAGATATGCTTCGTGAGGGCGCCATGCCTGATCAACTTGGAAAATCCTCTGCAGGTAAACTAGATTGGCAAATCGAAACTCTCAGGGCCACTGCATTTCCAAAAGATGGTCAAATGATAGAGGGAGCGTGGTGGGATCAATTGATGCCAGAACCTCCTGAGTCGATAAATTCACGCCCTAAGGAAGGAATTACAGAAGAAAAAGGTCCTTTTGAAAATGGTAAATTGATAATAACAACTCAGCCAAACCGAATTGATTTTCGATTTACCGTTGATTTTGAGAAACCCGAAGGTATGCCCAATTTGGGAAGTTTTTGCAACTCGGAATACGGTTTTTTTAAGATTGTAAAAAAATGGCTCACGATATGTAATGAAATAAAGAGATTAGCATTTGGAACAACATTGCTTTATCCTGTCTCAAATAAGGAAGAAGGGTATAGGTTAATTTCAGTTTATCTTCCCTATGTTCAATTAGACCCTATTAATTCATCTGATTTCTTATATCAAATTAATCGTCCTTATGAATCTAAGGTCTATCCACCTATTATAATTAACCGTCTATCAAAATGGTCAATAGCGAGATATAAATTGTTCAAAATGGAGCTAAGTGGCGGAGAGAAAATGCAACCAACTTTTTTTCAAGACTCTTATGCCTGCAGATTAGAGCTAGATATTAATAATTCCCCAGAAGGCGTCGATGAATTACCTAAAGAAAAATTGGTACCTATATTTGATGAGTTATATTCCTTAGCAAATGAAATTTCTCTGAATGGTGATATAAAATGAACTTAAAGAGAAACGTCACTGCAGAAACAAATCTCAGCTGTTCTGTTTGTATGGCCTTCCAAAGCGCCACAGAGACGGCCAAAGAAGACCAGATGCTTCAAAAAAGCGACGCAGACGCAGGCACGTCTACCAAAGCCCAGATGCCACTAAGATATTTTACGCACGCTATGCCCGTTCCAACATTGTATTTTGAAATTCGAGAAAATTCTTCTCTTCCTCTGGAATTCGATGAGTATATTGTAAAGAATATCGAAAAATTTATAGAACATAGCCAAATTTCTAATGCTCGGCTATTGTTATCATCTATCCCTTCTGGAATTTCTCCAAAATTAGATAATTGGCGCAGAGTATTAGCCATTCCTAAGGCAAGGCCTGAGAAAATCGCGACTGGAGTAGATATTAGAAAAAATTCCGATTGGCTTCGAAATAACTCTCGTTATTTCAAAGGAAAATGGGTGGCCCTCAGCAAAGGCAGGTTAATTGGAAGTCATGAAAGCCGATTAGAATTGCACAAACAATTAAAAATCTCTGGCAGGATTAAGGGTTCCGTATTTGTCAAGATTGAAAAAGATTGATATGGGGCATTTGTACAGGAATTCTGGAACAGTTTTTAATTTATGGAGCAACGGTTATGCTCCTTTTTTTGCTGATTATGTACATGATTCCCAAAATATTTTAATTGCAGTCAGTTGTAGATTAGGCGATTCAGAGGCCACTGAAATCGCCTTACTAGATACAGGGGCGCCATGGTCGGTAATTGATGCAGATACGGCGGAAATATTAGGCGATCAGCTTGGACCACCAATGCCCGCACCTAATTTAAGAAGTTGGCGGGGAAATTTCAGAGGGAACTTACACAACTTAAAGATCACTTTAATAGCACAACAAGGTTGCGGTGTAGATTTTTCTTTAGACGGCACAGTATTCGTTGCGGATGGATGGAATGGACCGATTGTTTTAGGTTTTCACGGTTTTTTAGAACGAGTTCGTATAGCCCTTGATCCAGGTTTAACACATGGTCAAGAGCTATTCTTTTTTGGCGAAATTAAATAGGACAATATAACTTGCCACTGTCCGCAGAAATAAGGTCCCCTCAATCTTCCCGCAGATAATCCCCTAAAAGTCCTCGGCTGTGCTCGTCTTCGTGGCAGTAGACGCAGAGATTCTCCCAATTGGAGCCGTCCGGGGGGTTATTTAAGGGGTTGCCGTCCTTGTGGTGCACCGTTAACAACTGCCGGTTGCGGTGGCTGAATTCCCGGCCGCACTTGGCGCAGATCATCCCGTGGATCTTCAGGGAGCGTTCGCGGTAGTTACTGGATGGGGATTTCATATGGTTATCCTTATAATGCCAATTTGCCATCAATATATATTTTTGGTAGCGAACCTGGTGTTCGCCCAGCGGCTCAAGGGCGAACACCAGGTTCTCCCCTGCACTGAATACCTTTTTGACTGCAACTCAGCATAACTTAGGGGTTGGGAGGGGAAAGCCCCTCCCAAAAACCCTTACTTTTGTGAGGACTACCAGCGGTTGTAATGGGCCCGGGACGGGTCAAACTGATGCGGCATCTTCTTTTCGGCGGGGTAGCCGATGGGGATGATATTCAAAGGGATGACCTGGGCGGGGAGATTAAGGATCTTTTGCACCTTGGGAATCCGCTCTGGATAAGGATAGATCGCGGTCCAGACGGCCCCCAGGCCCAGGGCATGCGCGGCGATGAGGATATTTTCCGAGGCCACCGCGCTGTCCAGTTGCCAATAGCCTTCCCCTTTTCGCTTCTCTTTATCCTGGTTGCCGCAGACCACGATGGCCACGGTCATCTTTTTAAGCTGCTTAGAGTTAGGGTTGACCTGGGCAATTTCCTTCAGGACCTTAGGATCATTGACCACCACGAACTCGGTGGAGCGTTCGTTGAAGGCCGAAGGCGCGGACAGGCCCGCGGCCAGAAGCACCTTGACCAGTTCTTCGGGCACCCGCCGGGGGGTATAGTCCCGGATGCTGCGGCGGGTGAGGATGGCGGTGAGCGCGTCCAGGGGGCCCTTGGGGACCGTGATCTTTTCGGAGGCCTTTTCCTGGGCCCAACTGCGGGTATCCCCTAGCAGTGGCAGCAACATCAAGAGTGCGAGGCCTAAAGCAATGATGCGGCTGAACGGGTACGATCTTTGAAAATCGGGCATTTTGTCTTCTCCTGGTTAGTGACTACCCTGCAAAATAAGATCAGCCGCGGCCTGGCGCAAGCGGCGCTCGCACCACCAGCGATTTAATTGGCCATCCTCCGAAATTTTTCCATCTTCACCCCCCCCGTACGCGCCTTTTGCAGCATAGCAATGGGTTTGGCCAGGTCCTGGATGTGGGGGTGGGTGGGCTCCAGGTCTTGGGCGGCCATACCCAGCATCAGGTGGCAGGGGTCCAGGCCGGTTTTGATGCGGCAGCCCAGGCTCAGGAAGGTGATGTTGGGGATTCCCTGGAGCAGGGGCAGGGGGTGATGTCCGAGCAGCCCCCCCAAGGCTCCCCGGATTGGGGCAACTCCATGCGGCCGCCCTTATCATAGTTCACCGCGTACAACAGCCACATCCCCTGTTCGCTGTCCGCGGTGAAGACCACCACCTGGGGATGGGTGGTGAGTCATACCCACCCATAAGGGCGTTTTCTAACCTGTAAACCGCCTAGATTCTGGGATCAATCTTTCCTGGCCCGCCGCATTCCTCCGTATAGCAGGTGATATTGAGAAAATCGGCTTTTTGGTGACAACCGGGACAAGTTTCCGGAGGCCTGGCTGCCGTTATGGTATACCGGCAATTGCTGCATCTCCAATAAGTCAGGTTGCATTGGGGACAAATATCCCCCACGAAATTACCCGCGGTCGTAAAGCCGCACAGGGCGCATTCCATCTGTTCCCTGGTTTCCATCGTCTTTTTCCTCCTTTAAGGGCTCTATATTTTTAATTTAATCCTCCCTTCTGCGGTGTTCAAGAGAGAGGTCCTAGAGTTTTTAGATATCTCTAAAGCGGCAGATTGTCCCCTGGCCTATGGCTTTTGCCCGGCGAGTCCGTTATTATTTAACTGATGAAAACCAGCAAAACTTCTCATGGTGGGGACAAAATCCCCCCCTTACGCCTCCTGGCCTGGGAGACTACACGGCGCTGCAACCTGGCCTGCTTGCACTGCCGCGCCGCTGCGGGCTCCGGGCCTTACCCCGGGGAACTGACCACCGCCGAAGGGATCAAGCTCCTGGACGACCTGGCCACCATGGGCCAGATGGTGGTCATCCTCACCGGGGGCGAACCGCTCCTCCGGGAGGATATTTACGATCTCACGGCCCACGGCCACAAATTAGGCCACCGCATGGTGATGGCGGTGAACGGCACGCTCCTCACCCCGGACATTGCCGCGCGCTTGCAAGAGGTGGGCATCCAACGGGTGAGCATCTCCATCGACGGGGCCAGCGCGGCCAGCCATGACGCGCTCCGGGCCGTGCCCAGCGCGTACGATGGCGCGCTGGCGGGCATTGCCGCGTGTCAGGAAGCGGGGCTGCCTTTCCAGATCAATACCACCGTCACCCGGGGCAACCGGGGGGAACTCCCGGCCATCCATGAACTGGCCATTTCTCTGGGGGCCGCAGCCCACCATGACTTCATCCTGGTGCCCACGGGCCGGGGCGAGGAGATCCGGGACCAACTGGTGCACCCGGAAGAATACGAAGAGACCCTTAGCTGGTTGCTGGCGCGCCAGAAGGAGGGCAGACTTTTCATCAAGCCCACCTGCGCGCCCCAGTATTACCGCCTCTGGCGCCAAGACGCAGCCGCGCGCGGAGAGAAGATCACCCCCGCCAGCCACGGCATGGAGGCCATGACCAAAGGCTGTTTGGGGGGACAAGGCTTCGCTTTTGTCTCCTATAAGGGAGAAGTGCAGCCCTGCGGCTATCTGGAGTTGGTGGCCGGGAATATCCGGGAGACGCCGTTCCCGGAAATCTGGGCTCATGCGCAATTATTTCAGCAACTCCGCCGGGTGGACGACTACCATGGCAAGTGCCACTCCTGCCAATATAGAAAAGTCTGCGGCGGCTGCCGGGCCCGGGCCTATGCCATGATCGGCGACGTCCTGGGGGAAGACCCCATCTGCCCATATGAGGATAAAAAAGAATAATCTCACGCAAAGACGCCAAGGCGCAAAGGCGCAAGACATTTAGCAAAAATATATTGCGTCTTTCTTTGCGTCTTAGCGCCTTGGCGTGAGGTTTAAAGGTCTTTCATGACCCAGAAACTGCCATTAGACAACCTGGACAAGGCCATTTTGAACGAAATTCAGTCCCATTTTCCTATTGTCTCCCGGCCCTATGCGGAGATGGGGGAAAGGGTAGGGGCCCCGGAAGAAGAGGTGCTGCGACGGGTGCAGGCCATGATGGACGCGGGCGTCATCCGCCGCATCGGCGCCAATTTTACTTCCCGGAAACTGGGCTATACCAGCACCCTGTGCGCCGCCAGCGTGCCCCCGGAAGAGGTGGAGCGCTTCGCGGCGACGGTGAACCGCTACCCCGGGGTGACCCACAATTACCTGCGCCGCCACCGCTTCAACGTCTGGTTCACCCTCATCGCCGAATCGACGGCCCGCCTGGAGGAGATTCTTGGGGAAATTTCCATGGTTACAGGCATCCAGGTCTTGAGCCTGCCGGCCTCTGAGATCTTCAAGATCAAGGTGGATTTCCCGGTGTAAGGGGAATCTAACCAGACGAACTCCGTAAGGATTTTGCTGATGCAAGACAAAGACCCAAATGAGGCTTTACGTCTGGAACTGGCCGGACACCTGGAAGACCTGGCCCGGCGTCTCCGCCAGGGAGAAGGAGGCGAAGATATCAAGCTTTCTGCCGGAGTGGACGCCTACTTCCATATCAAACAGAAAAAGGGACGCCTGGCTGCCAAGGTCAGCATTAAATGGCTGCCTCCGGCTTACGCCACCCCGGACCTGGTGCCGTGTAAAGACGAGGGACTGCAACAGCTGGCGAGTTTTAAAGAAGTCAAGAAACGCTTGAACGGTCTCTTCCGGGAATTGCAGAAAATAGCAGGCCAGGGGGAATTTCCCCCAGAGGCGAAATTACAGGAGTTCGTCGCCCTGTCCCAAGAATTCAACCATTTCGCCGAACCGGAATGGCAGGCGGAAATGCAGGTATACTTGGAACACGTGGCCAACCTGGAGCTGGCCTGGAAGCACCGGCAGTTGGAAATGTGGCAGCATGAGTTACAGGACTTGCAGAACCAGATGATCACCTGCCATAGGGAGCATAAATAATACCGTTTTCGGTTTTCAGTTTTCGGTTTTCGGAAGTAAAGATAACAAATTATCAATAAATTATGAGTTAATTTTGTTGCAGCAGAAACCGAACTTGGCATTATTCTCCCCCCACCCCCGGCGAGGGTAGGTCAGGGTGAGGGGGGCCGGAAAAAACTTCCGGTAACCGGTATAACTATTCGCTTATTTTCCGTGCCGGCCGTGTCTCCGGGATTAATTTTTAAGGTTTACCCAGGGGCACGCAGAGCACCGGGCAGGGGAGCAGGCGCACCACTTTCTCGGCAGTGGAGCCGAAAAAGACCTCTTCCAGGGGGGCCTGTCCCCGGTTGCCGTATCCTCCCAGAACCACCAAATCCACCGCCAAATCACGGGCTAACACCGCGATCTGCTGGAAGGGAGCCCCCACGGTCACCATGCTTTCGACTTGCAGGCTTTCCGGGTCGCAATGTTTAATAAAGGACTGCATTTGCGCGTTGGCCCGTTTCCGTAGTTCCGGGATCAGGGTCTCGGGCTCCACCTTGAGATGTTCCGCCAGAACCGCTATCCGGCGTTCATTGATGACATGCAGCAGGATAATTTTGGCGCGAAAAGGCAACCCCAAATTTTTCGCGGACTGAAACGCGGCGCAAGCGCATTCAGAGAAATCAGTGGCCAACAGAATGGTTTGCAGGTCCATTTCTCTAGTCCTTTAAGGTGGTCACGGCCGGCGCCCACCACCGGATGTTCCCCGGAAAGCCGTCCTTTCGGGGTTTGGTTCTCCGACAACGATTATTCCGTTCATCAATTCAGACCAGGAGGCGGTGGAAGTCACACGGAGGAGAGGCAGGGACGGGCCCACAACCCGGGTAACTTTCCGGACCCATCCCTGGCCGCTAAAATTGGAAGTACTGCGGTTTTTACTTCGCTTTGGCCTTAATCTCCTTCAGGGCTTCATCCGCGTTTTCGAAAGTGCCGATGTGAACCCAGAGGATTTTGCCGGATTTATCCAGAAGCACACTCACCGGATAGGGATGGAATTTCAGGGCATCTCCAAAGGTGCTTTTGGCATCTGCAATCTGGGGAAAGGGGATCTTTTGAAAAGCCTTCCACATTTTTACGGCATTGGCATCATTTCCCTGCCCCAGTCCCATGAACTTCACTTTGTTTTTAAGGGCCGCATCCTTCTGCACCTTCTCGAAAAGCTGGTTCATGATGGGCGCCTGCGCCAGACAATGGGGACAGGTAGTGCTGAACTGTTCCACCAATACATATGGCGCTTTGATTTCCTTCAAAGTAAACTCCCGGGCCTTGTCGAGGCCCAGGTACTTGGCGTCAGCATCGGACGCGGGCGCAGGGAATTTCACGTTGCCCACGGACTGTCCCACCGTAGGTTCTTTTTCCTGAGCAAAGGAAACGGCGGTGCAGCAGACTAGTAACGCCAGACAGCAACCCAGGGCTAGCCACCGGCTTTTCCGGTTCATTGTGCCCCCCTTTCGTGGTTTTTGGCAAATGATAAATTATGCGGGGCCAAAGGGCAAGAGATTTAACCACAAAGACACCAAGGCACAAAGTTTCACCAAGGAAAAGTATTTGTCTGTGATTCTTTGTGTCTTTGTGCCTTGGTGGGTAATCTTTTTTTTAATCCCCGTCGAAAAACCGCTCCTCCCGCCAGTCCACGGGGACCCGTACCAGCGCGCCCTGGCGGTGCTGGTAGAGGAGGTAGCCCTTCTCCACCCCGAAGGTAAAGAGGCGTTGGGTGAGCAGCACGTCCTGGCGGCAGTAGGACTCCAATTCTTCCCATTTGCCCGCGGCGTAAAGCTCCAGGGCCATCAACCCGTCCCCGGTCTTGGCCTCTCCCAGGGTCTTTTCCGCCAGGTGCCCCAGAGAGAGGCGGTGCCCCAGATTTTTTTGTATATCCTCCAGGATGTCCAGGGTGGGCAGGGTAGCGAGATCGACTTTGGTATACGGCTGGAGGACCCGGTAGTCGAAGCGTTTGATGTTGAAGCCCACCACCAGGTCCAGTTCCTGGAGGCGGCGGCCCAGGTCCTCCAGGTCGGCTTCCCGGTAGGTCGCCATCCCGGGAGGCTTGCTCTCCCCCAGGACCGCCAGGGAGACCCCCATCCGGTGGCATTGGCCCCAACCGCCCACGTCCGCGGCGGAGCAGCAGGTCTCCAGGTCAAAAAATCCCACTTTCCGGGCATTAACCCAGGTCTCCGGCCCCGGTTCGGGCTCCGGGGAGGGTAGGGGAGTTACGTAGGGCTCCGGGGGGGCCTCGGCCACCGCCAGGCTCTCCATTCCCAGGAGCAGGCCCGCGGTAAGGACCGCGGCCTCCTTATCCAGGGGTTTATTGCCCGAACCGCACTTGGGGGAATGGACGCAAGAGGGGCAGCCGTCTTCGCAGGGGCAGGCGTCGATGACTTCCCGGGTGCGGATCAGCAGGTCCTCCAGGATCTCGAAGGCCCGCTCCGCCAGGCCCACGCCTCCGGGGTAGCCGTCATAAATGAAAATCGCCGCCCCGCCCACCTGGGGGTGCGCCGGGTGGGAGATGCCGCCGATATCGTAACGGTCCGCCAGGGTGAAGAGGGGGAACATGCTGATAAGCACGTGCTCCAGGGCGTGAATGCCCCCCATGAAATGGCGGCCCGCTCCATAGACCGCGTTCTTCACCTCGTCCGGAATCTCCAGCCACATGCCCACGGTTTCAAAGATGGAAGGCGGCAGGTCCAGGGGCACCATCCCCATGAGCTCCTGGCCCGGCAACCGCCGTTTTTCGTAGCTCAGGAGACGCTCGGTGACCTTCAGCCGCCCGGTGCAGGCGGTAAATTGGGCGATACGGCGCTTTTCGCGCACTTCTAGAATTTCCGTCTCCTTATCCGACTGGATGCGGGTGAAATAATTGGGCTCGATGGGCTCCACCCAGATATTGCGGCGCTCCAGGTCCAGGCGCTGTACGGTGTAGGTTTTGGCCTTGTGGAGATAGACCGCGCCGGGGTGGCACTCCCGGAAGGCCCGGTGGCCGTCCACGGAGCCCAGAGGTTTTTTGCGGCCCTCCAGAAAAATGGGAAAGCTGTCCCCCACCCCCCGGATATTCACTTCTTTCTGGGGGAAGCGGGCCCGGGCGAACCAGGCGTCGGAGCCGTGGCCCTGGAGGAGGTGGTTCGTCTGGGCCAGTTCCTGGACCACCGCGTCATAAGCCTTGAGATCGAAAAAGGCATCGTCCTCCCGGAGGGGCAATTCCTGGGCGGCGCAGGGGAGATGCTCCTTAACCACGTAGGGGTTGTCCGGGTCCACCACTGCGGTTTCCAGGGGCCGCCCGAAGAATTGATCCGGATACTTAATAAAGTACTGGTCCAGGGCGTCGGCCTGGGCCACCAGGACGATGAGGGAGTCCCGGCCCTGGCGCCCCACCCGGCCGGCCCGCTGCCAGGTGGTGACCATGGTGCCGGGGTAGCCCACCAGGATGCAGACGTCCAGGCCGCCGATGTCGATGCCCATCTCCAGGGCGCTGGTGGAGATCACCCCCCGCATTTTACCGGAAGCCAGGGCCTGTTCGATTTCCCGGCGTTCTTCCGGGAGAAAACCGGCCCGGTAGGAGCTGATATAACGCCGCAGTTCCGGCGCCAGGCGCTGGGACCAGATATGAATCAGCTCCGTGAGCTTCCGGGCCTGGGTAAAGCAAATAGTGGCCAGACCCTCCCGGATGGCCTGGGCAAAAATCTGCGCGGCTACGTTGGGCGCGCCCTGGGGGGGATTTAGGAAAAGAAAATGCCTACCCGACAGGGGCGCGCCGCTTTCAGCAATGGTTTCCACCTCCAGACCCGTGAGTTTCAATATAAAATCCGCGGGCTTGGCGATGGTGGCCGACGAGAAGAGGAACTGGGGGGAGGCGCCGTAGTGGGCGCAGATACGCCTGAGACGCCGGAGCACCTGGGCCATGTGGCTGCCCATGATGCCCCGGTAGGTGTGCACTTCGTCCACCACCACGAATTTCAGGCCCTTGAAGAAGTCCACCCAGGCGCCGTGGTAGGGCATGAGCCCCATATGCAGCATGTCCGGGTTGCTGATGAGCACGTGGGGGGGCCGGGCCTTCAGGGCCTGGCGGTCCCCGGGGGGCGTGTCGCCGTCATAAATCCCGGCCCTTAAGAAAGGGGAGGGCAGGGCCGCGTCCAGTTCCTTCAGGGCCTTAAGCTGGTCCTGCTCCAGGGCCTTTAAAGGAAAAAGATAAAGCGCATGGCCTTTCGGGTCTTTGAGCAAGGCTTCCATAACCGGCAGGTTATAGATCAAGGTCTTGCCGCTGGCCGTGGGCGTGGCCACCAGGATATTTCGTCGTGCCCGGATATGGGCCAGGGCCTCGGCCTGATGCCGGTAGAGCCGGGGGATGCCCAGCTTCTTCAAGGCCGCGATCAGGGAGGGGGCCAGGCTGGTCTCCCCATACTCCGCCTTTTTCTCTGGCAGATGATGATAATGGGTGAGAATATCCCGGTGTTCTGCGCCGGTTTTCAGGGAGTGGATGAAGTCTTGGAGCATAATCGCAACTAAGGAAGGTTAATATGTATAAAGATCAAATCCCTGGGCTATCAGTCCTAGGTGTTTCACCAATTTGACCTAAAATAGGCCATAAATGCATGCGGGCTTCGAAGTAGTTTCGCAATAAAGTGTACCGAAAAGCTAACTTAGAATCTCTGATCTCCTGACATCTAGCTGATTCTTTATATACGAAATCATATGCCTTTTTAATGATATCAGTAATACTACCTTTTTCGATATCTTGTTTAAAACCTTGTCCAAGATAATCTATGAATGGTAAACCATCATTATCTATTGCAATAAGTCTAACACAGAGATTAGCCACCACTTTGTTAGCTTTAGTAAAGAAATCATCCCCTGACATTGACAGCTTCTGATAAATATAGGTCATAAGTTCGTCTCCTAATACGATCCTTGGATATTGCGCTACTCTATTCTCAAGATGATAAGCCCTAGAAAGGGCTGCGCCATAAACCTCGTCATCAGATAATTCAATGCCAACACCAATATCTATTCCGCCTCTTATCGCGTGACCAGCAGCTAACATACATAGGAAGGTAGTTGCTACTGATGAAATAGCTGAATAAACTCCTCCAATAGGAGCTTTATTTATCTTGTCACTTAATGAAAGGAAAAGTATTACAGAATCAGAAAACATACGCGATTTTAAGGGATTGCTTTTTAATTGGCCGAGCAGATTTTGTTGCTCTGGAGTAAATTCCGATAAATTAAATTTGAATTTGCTTGAACCTTCAAAATAGCTGTGGAATAAGTCACGCATTCCTGTGACGGTACCTGCAGTTTTTTTGAGTAGAGAAATAAATTCTGACATTTCTTTCTGGTCTGTCTTTTCTGGAATACCATGCATCTGCCTTAATAATTGACGCTGTCCTAGAACGTCAATAAAAGCAACTAGGTACCAACCAACAGTTTTTTTGGAGCGTTGAGTCATAAATATCTTCTAAACCAGTCGTTCCGCTTAACCGGCGCTGGCTATAGCTTGCAACCACCAAAAATAAAATTATG
>JAQTXE010000286.1 GCA_028688935.1 Syntrophales bacterium | reverse complement strand
CCCGCACCGCCGGCACCCTGCTCTTGAGGGGTATCGCCTCCAATCCCAAGGGTATAGTGCTGCCGGGCCTGTATGCCCGGGTGCGAGTGCCGGTGGGGGAGAAAAAGGACGCACTGCTGGTCCCCGTCGCGGCCCTGGGGTTTGACCAGCAAGGCCCTTATGTCCTGGTGGTTGGTGAGAAAAACGTGGTGGCACGCCGGGCCGTTACTTTGGGCACGGAAGTGGACGGCTTCCGGGTCATTGCAGAAGGTCTCGAAGGACAGGAGTTGGTGGTGGTGGAAGGGGTGATCAAGGCCATTCCCGGACGGCCGGTGCAGCCGGAGAAGATAGAACTCAAGCCCCTTCCCGCCAAAACCAAACCTAAGCCCCGGATGGCGGTGAAAAAGAAAGGCCGCTCATGATTTCCCAGTTTTTCATTGAACGGCCTATCTTTGCCAACGTCATCGCCATCGTCACCATCATTATCGGCCTGGTCTGTTTCTATATCTTGCCGGTGGCCCAATATCCACCGGTGGTGCCTCCCACTATTCAAGTAACCACCCATTACCCCGGGGCCAGCGCCGAGATCGTAGCCGCAACCGTGGGGGTCCCCATCGAACAAGCGGTCAACGGGGTGGAGAATTCCCTGTACATGTCTTCCACCAGCGGCAGTGACGGCAGTTACACTTTGACCGTCACCTTTGCCGTGGGCACCGACCTCAATACCTCCCTGGCTTTAGTGCAGAACTACGTAAACAGCGCCCTGGCCCAGCTTCCCGACAGTGTCCAGAGGCAGGGGGTCACCGTCAAGAAGATCTCCACCGACATCCTGCTGGTAGTCAGCCTCTATTCTCCGGAGGACCGCTTTGACGAAACCTTTCTGGCCAATTACGCAGTCATCAACCTGCAAAACCCCCTGGCCCGCCTTCCCGGTGTCGGCCAGATCCGGGTGGTGGGAGCCGGTTCCTATAGCATGCGGGTCTGGCTGGATCCCGACCGCCTCCATTATTACAACCTGTCCACCACCGAGGTCATGAGCGCCCTCCGGGGGCAAAACATACAGGTTGCCGCCGGCCAGTTAGGCGGGGCGCCCACTCCCCCCGGCCAGGCCTTCCAGTTCACTATGAACACCCTGGGCCGCCTGGCCGATGTGGAACAGTTTGAGAACATCATCGTCAAGAGCCAGCAGGGCGGCGAAACCGCGCAAATCGTCCGCGTCCGGGACCTGGCCCGGGTGGAGTTGAGCCAGCAGATGTACAGTAATTTCGCCAGCGTCAGCGGCCACCATAGCGCCCAGATACTGGTCTTTACCTTGCCCGGCGCCAATGCCCTGGAAGTGGGGGACGCAGTGAAGCAGGCCATGGTGGAAATGAAACAGAATTTTCCCCAGGGCCTGACTTACGTCATCCAATACGACACCACCATCTTTGTCCGGGAGGCCATCAACGAAGTCTATAAGACGTTGTTCGCCGCCGGCATCCTGGTGCTCATCGTCATCCTGGTCTTTCTGCAAAACTGGCGGGGCACGCTGGTGCCGGCCACCACCATCCCGGTGACCATCATCGGCGCGTTTGCGGCCATGGAGATGATGGGCTTCGGCATCAATCTGATGACGCTCTTCGCTTTGATCCTGGCCATCGGCATTGTGGTGGACGACGCCATCATCATCGTCGAAAACGCCTCCCATTATATCGAGAAAGGCCTTAGTCCCAAAGACGCGGCCATCAAGGCGATGTCCGAACTCACCGGCCCGGTTTTCGGCATCACCCTGGCCCTGGTGTCGGTCTTTTTACCTGCGGCCTTTTTGCCGGGCATCACCGGGCAAATCTTCCGGCAATTCGCCCTGGTCATTGCCGCCACCGCGGTCATCAGCGCCATCAACGCCCTGACCCTCAAACCCGCGCAATGCGCCCTGTGGCTGCGCGCCAAAAAAGAGCGGCAACCCAATATATTTTACCGGGGCTTCAACAAAGTCTACAAAATGATGGAGGATGCCTATATACGCCTGGTGGGGTGGATGGTGCACCGGACCGGATTGATGGCGGTCGTCTTTTTTGGCGTTATTCTCCTGGCAGGTTGGCGCTTTGCGGTGCATCCTCTCGGTTTTCTACCCACTGAGGACCAGGGTTATTGCATGGTGGTGTCCCGTCTGCCCCAGGGGGCCTCTCAACCCAGGTTAATGCAGGTGGCGGAGCAGGTTACGGAGGTCTTGAAAAAGACTCCGGGAGTCCGGGGCTGGGTGACCATCGGCGGATTTTCCATTTTGGACGCCGCCAATCTGCCCAATGTCTTCACCACTTTTGTGGTGTATCAGGATTGGCAAAAGAGGGGCGCAGCCTTAAGCCAGGAACGGATAGTCGGCAACCTCTGGCGTCAATTCGGCAACAACCGGGAGGCGGAAATTGCCGTGCTGGTGCCCCCTTCCATCCGGGGTCTGGGCCAGGCGGGGGGGTTCCAGATCATGATTGAAGACCGGGGCAGCCTGGGACTGGAAGAGTTGCAGAAAGCGGTCCTGGAAATTATGCGGGTCGGTAACTCCCAACCGGGTTTGCAGCGCCTGGGCACTACCTTCAGCGCCCTCAGCCCCCAACTCTATCTGGACATCGACCGGACCAAAGCGGAGTCCCTGGGCGTGCCCATAGATGCTGTATTCAGCACCCTGCAGGCCTACCCCGGCACCTCTTTTATCAACCTCTTTAACAAATTCAACCAGGTCTTCCAGGTCAACGTCCAGGCCGAAGCTCGCTATCGCCTGCGGCCCGAGGATCTCAAAAATCTCTATGTCCGCAACAATCAAGGGGAGATGGTGCCTTTGGGGACCATGATGCAGGTGAAACAGACCCTGGGCTCGGAACTGGTGACCCGCTACCAGCTCTTTCCGGCCGCGCCCATCTACGGGGCCGCGGCCCGGGGCGCCAGTTCCGGCGAGGGCCTGAGAATCATGGAGGACGTCGCCCGGCACACCCTGCCCCAAGGCATGACCTACGAGTGGACCGCCACCGCTTTTCAGGAAAAGGCGGTGGGCCTCCAGGCCTATTTCATCTATGCTCTGTCCATCACCCTGGTCTTTATGGTGCTGGCCGCGCTCTATGAGTCCTGGACCAGCCCCGCGGCCGTCATTCTCACCATGCCCATGGCCATGGTGGGGGTGCTTTTGGCCCTGGTCATCCGGGATTTCGACAACAACCTTTATACCCAGATCGGCCTGGTGCTGATGATCGCCCTGGCCAGCAAGAATGCCATCCTCATTGTGGAATTTGCCCGGGATCTGCGCCACGAAGGCCTATCCATTGTAGACGCGGCGGTGGAAGCCACCCGCCGGCGTTTCCGCCCCATTGTCATGACCTCTTTTGCCTTTATCCTGGGCGTCATGCCCCTGATGCTGTCATCCGGGGCCGGGGCCGCCAGCCGCCAGGCCATCGGCACCGTCGTCTTTGGCGGCATGCTGGCCTCCACCCTGCTGGCCATTCCTTTTGTGCCCGTCTTTTACGTGCTCATGGAGCGATTGAGCGAATGGAGATACGGACCCAAAACTTGACCAGGCCGCCGGGGAAATCTTCATGGCTCAAAACGACCGGAAAAATAGCTTCACCCCCTTAATTTTACTGTTCCTCTTCTCTCTCCTGATCTTTGAGATCATCGCCTGGGATTGGTGGCGGCACGGGCCTTCGTCCCAGTTGGATATCTTGATTCTCCGGCATACCGGCAAATTGCTGGCCGCCCATCCCTGGTTAAACGGCGCCCTCGGCCTGGCCGGGATCCTGGGGAAATCCTGGTTTCTCTGGACTCTGGTCGTTGGCGCGGCTATCTTCCTGGCCCGGAAAAAAGACTGGCCGGGCTTAAGTATACTCCTGGTCATCGTCATTCTGGGAAGTTGGCTGGTGGACCCCCTCCAGGCCTGGTTTCAGAGGCCCCGCCCGGTGCCGGGCTTACCAGGCGCCAGGGGCTTCAGTTTTCCCAGCGGCAGCGCCTTTTTCGCCGCCGTGGTCTACGGCGCCCTTGCCTTCCTTTTATCCCGTCACACTCCTAAATGGTGGGCCAAAGGCGCTCTCTTTCTGGGGGCCCTGGCCGCCGCCTGGTTGGTGGGAATGAGCCGCTTAACTCTTCGCTTGCATTGGTTCACGGACGTCCTGGGAGCTTATGCCCTGGCTGCTTCCTGGTTGCTGTTGAATTATCCGGGATACCGGAAGCTGCGGCAGAAATTGGGTCCTTAAAAATTTCCGGGCCGCGGCTCATTTTGGCGGACGTTCCTCCCCTCATTTAACCAACTCAATTTCCTTCATAATATTCCTGGTCCGTCCATCCTTCCAGGCCCAGTGGCCTGGGACTTCCCCTCGGAACCTGCCAGAGAAATTAAATACATAATAGTAATTTATCAAATTGATAATATACATTATGGTATTTTTAACGCAAATTTTGCCAACAATTATGTACAAATATTTGCCCTATCAGATCCGCCGGACAGTCATGACAATTTAATTATTCTTATCTTATCAATTACTTACCATATATTACCACATCGCCGGTTAGTTTGGCACCCTCATTGCTTATACCTCTTCTCAAAAATCCGTACTGGAGTTTAGCTATGCGTAAAGTGGCAATTTACGGTAAAGGTGGGATCGGCAAATCCACCACCACTCAAAATACCGTGGCGGGGCTCGCCGAAATGGGCCGGAAAGTAATGGTCGTGGGTTGTGATCCCAAGGCGGATTCTACCCGCCTGCTCTTAGGCGGCCTGGCCCAAAAAAGCGTCCTGGACACCCTCCGGGAGGAAGGCGAGGACGTGGACCTGGAAGATATCCGCCGCACCGGCTTCTCCGGCGTGGTCTGCGTGGAATCAGGCGGGCCGGAGCCCGGGGTGGGCTGCGCCGGCCGGGGCATCATTACTTCCATCAACCTGCTGGAGCAACTGGGGGCTTATGCCGACAGCGAACATTTGGATTACGCCTTCTATGACGTCTTGGGCGACGTGGTCTGCGGCGGCTTCGCCATGCCCATCCGGGAAGGCAAGGCCAAAGAGATCTACATCGTCGTCTCCGGCGAAATGATGGCCATGTAGGCAGCCAACAACATCTGCAAAGGTATCG
>JAQTXE010000285.1 GCA_028688935.1 Syntrophales bacterium | reverse complement strand
GACCATGGACCCGGTGTGCGGCATTGAAGTGGACGAAAACCAGGCTAAGGCCAATGGCCTGACCAGCGTTTATCAAGGGAAAACTTATTATTTTTCCAGCTTTAGCTGCAACCGGCAATTCGACAAAGATCCGGAGCGTTACCTGCGCCAGAAAGCCCCAGGCGGCAGCGGCGCTTCCCCGGCGCCGATGGCGGCCAACGGGGTCAAGGACCCGGTGTGCGGCCTGCCGGTGGCCACGGGACCGGCCCGGCAGGCGGGGAGAACCAGTGAATACCAGGGCAAGCTCTATTACTTCGACACCGCCGGCTGCAAGGAAAGGTTTGACCGAGACCCCGAACATTATTTATCCGGGAGTCCAGAGGTCGCCAAGACTTACAAGTATCCCGAGGTGCCGACGAATCCTGATTTGTTGCTGCGATTGAGGCGGGATTCAATCCGGGCGATACCTTCGGGAAAAGGCCAATCCCTGGTGGAGAAAGGGAAGGCCCTGAGATTACAGCAGAATCAACCGTTGATGCCACCCCCTCCGGCGATACAGACACCGGTGAAACCATCTCCACCGCCGCAGTCCCAAGCGCCGCAAAATCCAGCAGTGCAGACGCCCCAGGCGTCCTCGCCTGCGCCCCAGGCTCAAACGCCGCAGTCTACACCAGCACCCCATGGTGCCGGGGGTCACCAGCATGATTAACCGCATCATCGATTTTTCGGTGAACAACAAGATCATCGTCTTCATCATCGTGGCGGCGGCCTGCATGATGGGCTGGTGGTCCATGCGGCATTTGCCCCTGGATGCGGTGCCGGACCTCACCGATACCCAGGTGATCATCTACTCCCGTTGGGACCGCAGCCCGGACATCATCGAAGACCAGGTGACCTACCCCATCGTCACGGCCATGCTGGGCGCCCCCAAAGTCAAGGCCGTGCGCGGCTTTTCGGATTTCGGCTATTCCTACGTTTACGTGATTTTCGAAGACGGCACCGATATTTACTGGGCCCGCTCCCGGGCCCTGGAATATCTCTCCGGGGTCTTGCCCCTCTTGCCCTCCGGCGTCAGGACGGAATTAGGCCCCGACGCCACCGGCCTGGGCTGGATCTTTCAATATGCCCTGGTGGACACCGCCGGCAAGCACAGCCTGGAGGAGTTGCGCGCCTACCAGGACTGGTATCTCCGCTATTACCTGAAGGGCGTCCCCGGGGTGGCGGAAGTGGCGCCGGTGGGCGGGTTCGTCCAGCAGTACCAGGTCAATGTGGACCCCAACCGGCTGCAGTCTTACAACCTGTCCATCAGTAAGGTGGCCAAGGCGGTGCAAGGCGGTAACCGGGAAGTGGGCGGCCGGCTCCTGGAGTTCGGCGGCACCGAGTACATGGTGCGGGGCCGTGGTTACGCCAAATCCATCAAGGATTTTGAAGACATCGTCCTGGCTGCCAGCGAGGACGGCACGCCCATTCGCGTCAAGGATATCGGCCGAGTCGTCAAAGGGCCGGATTACCGCCGGGGGGTCACCGACCTGGACGGCACCGGGGAAGTAGTCTCCGGCATCATTGTCATGCGGGAAGGCCAAAACGCCCTGGACGTCATTAAGCGCGTCAAGGCCAAGATCAAGGAGATCGAACCCGGGCTGCCCCAGGGCGTCAAAATTGTCCCCATCTACGACCGCTCCGACTTGATCCAGCGGGCCATCGGCAACATGAAGTCCACCCTGGTGGAAGTGTTGATCACCGTCTCGGTGGTGATCATGATCTTTCTGTGGCACTTCCCCAGCGCCATTATTCCAGTGATCACCTTCCCGGTGGCGGTGCTCATTTCTTTCATTCCCTTCCGGATGATGGGGGTCACGGCCAATATCATGTCGCTGGGCGGCATCATCATTGCGGTGGGGGCTTTGGTGGACGCGGCCATCGTCGTGGTGGAGCAGGTCCACAAGAAGCTGGAGAAGTGGCACCAGACGGGCCGGCTGCAAGACTACCAGGAGGTCGTGGTGGGTGCGGTCAAAGAGGTGGCGGGCCCCAGTTTCTTTGCCCTGCTGGTGATTGCGGTGGCCTTCCTCCCCGTCCTCAGCCTGGAGTCGGTGGAAGGCCGGATGTTCAAGCCCCTGGCCTACACCAAGAACCTGTCCATGCTGGTGGCCGCGGTCTTGGCCATTACCCTGGACCCGGCTTTGCGGCTGCTCTTCACCCACATGAAGAATTTCAATTTCCGGCCGCCGTGGTTATGCCGGTTGACCAACGCCATGCTGGTGGGCACCATCCATGCCGAGGAGAACCACCCCATCAGCCGGCGCTTGATCCGGTTTTACGAACCCTTGGTCACCTGGTCTTTAAAGCGCAAATGGTGGGTGATCGGCGGGGCCATCGGCCTGATGCTCCTGACCATCCCGGCGTATACCCACCTGGGGTCGGAATTTATGCCGCCCCTGGAGGAGGGCTCCATCCTCTACATGCCCTCCACCATGCCGGGCATTTCCATCGCTGAAGCCCAAAAAGTGCTCCAGGTCACGGATCGCATTATCAAGCAGTTTCCCGAAGTGGACCGGGTCTTGGGGAAGGCCGGCCGGGCCGAGACCTCCACGGACCCGGCCCCGGTGTCCATGCTGGAAACGGTGATCACCCTGAAGCCCAAATCCCAGTGGCGTCCCGGCATAACCCAGGAAAAGCTCATCGCCGAAATGAATCAGGCCCTGACCCTGCCGGGGCTGGCCAACGCCTGGACCATGCCCATCAAGGGCCGCATCGAGATGTTGAGCACCGGTTTGCGGACCCCCGTGGGCATCAAGATCTCCGGAGACAATGTCCAAAAGATCGAAGAAATCGGCGCCCGCATCGAATCCCTGCTTCCCCACGTCGAAGGGACCCGGAGTGTCTTTGCCGAGCGCACCGGCACCGGCTATTTTCTCGATTTTGACTGGCATCGGGACCAGTTGGCCCGCTATGGCCTGAGCATCGATGAAGTCCAGGACGTGGTCCAGAATGCCATTGGCGGGGAAAACGTCACCACCACCGTGGAAGGGCGGGAACGCTACCCGGTCAATGTTCGCTACCAGCGGGATTTCCGCTCCGATTTGAGCGCCTTAAAGCGCATTCTGGTGCCGGCTTCCGGCGGCAAGCGGCAAATCCCCCTGGGGGAGCTGGCTACCATCAAGACGGTGAGCGGCCCGGCTATGATCCGGGATGAGGACGGCCTGCTGACGGGTTACGTCTATATCGATATCGCCGATAGGGATGCCAACGGCTATGTGGAGGCAGCGGCCCGGCTGCTTAAAGATAAGTTGAACCTGCCGCCGGGTTATTCCATCTCCTGGAGCGGCCAGTACGAGGCGGCGCAACGGGTGAAGCAGCGCCTGCTGCTGGTGGTGCCCCTGACCCTGTTTCTCATCTTCCTGCTGCTGTTTATGAATACCCGGTCCATCACCAAAACCATGCTCATCATTCTGGCGGTGCCCTTCTCCGCGGTGGGGGCCGTCTGGTTTCTGTATCTGCTGGGCTACAACCTGAGCATTGCGGTCTGGGTCGGTCTCATCGCCCTCTTGGGGGTGGACGCGGAAACGGGCATCTTCATGCTCCTGTATCTCGACCTGGCCTATGACCAGGCGAAAAAAGAAGGACGCCTTAAGACGCTGCCCCAATTGCACGAGGCCATCGTGGACGGCGCCGCCAAACGGATCCGGCCCAAGTTCATGACCGCCGCCACCCTGCTTCTGGGACTCATTCCCATCATGTGGTCCACCGGCGCCGGGGCCGACGTCATGAAACGCATCGCCGCGCCCATGATCGGCGGCATCTTCACCTCCTTCCTCCTGGAACTGATGGTCTACCCGGCCATCTACGAAATCTGGAAATGGAATTTCGAAGTAAAAAAAGAGGCTTGATCTCGAGGCGGAAAAGTCATCGGCTCTTTTAGCCGGTACCCGCGTTATCTTGATGGTTTCGGCATAAGCTGCGACCCCGGTCATTAGCATAACGCCGCCGGCACCCCGCTTAAAAATTCTTCTCCTAACTGCTGCCTCCTAAGGCCATTGACCTTTCCCCATAACCGGCTCTTCCTTAGGTTAGGTAACAGCAATCTAGACGAATAGGTATTTTTACCTATCCTATTTTAGGTAATTTCAACGAGTGGTTTTTATGCTTGTTTACCTTATTGTACTAGACAGATATTGTTTCATATGAACAAGACATGATTACTCTACAGGTATACTTTAATAACCCCTGACAGTTGGCGAGTTTACCATAAACAGACCCATCATAACTGGGCGCTGAGACCGGAGCCTTGATTAAATGCGGCAATCCGTCTATCGGCTGATTGAGCGGCAATCAAGGTGGGGGTCAAATTTTCTGTCACGCTCTAAGGAGGATATCGCGGATGAAATGGATTGGCATACTGTTCATGGCAGCGTTGCTGGCACTAGCTCCGAGTTACGGAAGTGCACAACAGACAAAAGAGAAATCGCCGGCCACCCAGTCCCAGAACCCGGAAGTCAAGGGAGAACCGGCGGGGACGGCAAAAAGCTTTACCCCGGCGGAAAAACGAGCCTATGAGAAAAAGACGGCCAAGGAATTGGAAGCCATCCAGCAAGGAATAGCCGACTTACGAATAAAGGCCGCCACTGGATCGCCGCAAATGAAACGCCTGCTCATCCGGACGGCAGGTAACCTTCAGCTTCAGAAGCTCGGCGCCGAGACCCAATTAACCACCCTGAAAAAAGCCTCCGATGCATCTTGGGGCCAGCAAAAAGCCGAGTTGGATAAGAGCATGGAGGATTTAAGAAGGGCCTGTAAAAGTGCCGGGATAAGCCTCTAATAGTGCCGGCAGGACGGGATCTCTCCAACTTGATTCTTATGATTAATGAGTTGAGGGAGCATTGAGTAATGAAGGAGATGGTAGGCAATTTTACCTAGGCCAATATAGGGGTTTTTGCCTATTGTTAATCTCCAGGGGTTATGGTTATTTTTACTATCATAAGAATCAGGCTCAGGTATGCAGGGGTGGTCTGAGGCAAAAATGAGGTTATCTGCATATGCTTACCTGGGGGTCTACCGGCAGTTGCCGGCAAGCTTCCTGATACCTGGAATC
>JAQTXE010000284.1 GCA_028688935.1 Syntrophales bacterium | reverse complement strand
ATGGCATCAGCAGGTTGATGCCGGGAAGCGCCCACGGGCGCGGCAGGCCCCAAGGGCTGCAAGTAGCGCATATAGGACCAGCCGAGGATATGGCGCTCCTCGTTCCGGACTTTCCCCCAGCCGCCGGAGGTCTCCAGGATTTCCACCTCCTCTTTGCGCTTGAGGACGCCGATGCGGGGAGAGGACGTGTCAGGCTCTTCCCGGACGGACAGTTCCTCGATGGTCACGAAGTATTTGGGTAGCGGTTTTGTAGCGGTTGTTGTACTTATTGCTGTTGCTGTTGTTGTTGGCGGTGATGTTGTCTCTACCGGGGTCGTGACAACTGCGGGTGTTGGAGACCCAGGAGGTTTCTGGACTTCAGCAACCGTGGAGGGCGATGGCTTGGACGCTGCCGCCGGGATAACCGGGGCCGGGGGAGTTGGCCCGGAGCCGGCTTGAGATGGCGGTGTCGCCACGGGCTGAGGCGGACCGGAACTGTTATAGAAAAAGAATACCAAGACCAGGGCCACGGTGATCAAACCTGCGCCCAGGAAAATGCCCGGGATTCCCAAAGAAAATTTCCAGGACTTCTCCGGAACTGTTAAGGGAATTTTGGTAATCTCCGGCGTGGGATCTTGGCACTTCTGGCAGACTTCCTCTTGGGTGGTCAGGCGGTCGCCGCATCGGGGGCAAGAATACTCCTCTTCCTCCGGGCGGGGGAGGGGGCTGGTGCAGGTTGTGCAATACTGCTGGCCCGCCCATACGGCAGCGTTGCATTTGGGACACTGGGGCATAAGGTACCTCCGTATCAGTTCGCAGCTTGCCGCGAGAACCGCATTACCTCAACGGTGTTCTACTAATTATGATCATTGCCTCTAGTCAAAATATTATATGAATTATTGTCCCTTCTTGCAGATATCATACCAATATAGTGAAGTCAAAGCCGGAAATTGTCCGGAAAAAAACAGTTGATAACTATCAGCCAACCATTACATTATAAAATCATGTAGCAGCACTCACTACACCATATTTAATGTCGGCAAAAAGTAATTTTTGATTAATTTGTCACTATATCGAGGTCCAAAAAAGAAAGGGTGATTAGCCGCCGTATTAGGATATTCGTCAGAAGTTGCGTTGTGGTGTGTCAAATTAATGGCGCCTGTTTCAGATTAACCCCAGCCGGTGAATCTTATCCGCTAATTGTTGGGCCATCTCTGCGGGACTGCCCTCCAGCCGCAGACCCTGGCGTTTCTTTTGGCGGACCAGCAGGTCCGCCATTTGCGTGGGCGAACCTTTGAGGCCAATCAGCGCCTCTTCCAGGTTCAGGTCGGCATTGGTCCAGAGGGCCAACTCCCTTTTCTCTGCCGCCAGGATTTCCAGGAAGCTGCCCAGCCTGGGTTTATTGGCCTCTTTGGTGAAAGAAAGAAGCAGGGGCGGCTCCGCTTCCAGCCGTACGTATCCCTGCTCGATCTTTTGGGTGACCAGCAGCCGCTTGTCGCCCTCGAGCGTCATTTGGCTGACATGCATGATATTGGGAATCCCCAGGATCTCGGCAATTTGGGAAGGAACCTGGGCGGTGGAGCCGTCCAGGGTAAAATTCCCGCAGCAAATCAGGTCAAAGGGCTGAAGCCGGCGGATAGCCGCAGCCAAAATCCGGGAGGTGGCCAGGGTGTCCGAGCCGGCGAAAGCTCTATCCGAGAGCAGCACCGCCCGGTCTGCGCCCAGGGACAGGGCTTCCCGCAAAACCGGTTGCGCCGCCGCGGGGGCCATGGCCAGGATAACCACTTCCGCGGCGTGGGCGTCCTTAATTTCCAGGGCCGCTTCCAGGGCGTGCCTGTCCAAGGGATTGATGACGCTGGGAATACCTTCCCTGATCAACGTCTTGGTCACCGGGTCCAGGCGGAGCCGGTCCCAGGCTTGAGGGTCCGGCACCGGTTTGACGCAGACGATTACCCGGTCCATAGCCTCCATTCCTTTCTTAAACCCTCTCCAAAACCCCCTGTGGTTTATTGCCTGGGGAGGCGGGGCCTTTAGCCCCGGCTCTCCAGGTCAGCCAATAAAGAGGGTTGGGAGGGGAGCTTGAGTATCATCCCCTCATTTCTTCTGGAAAGGCGCTAGGGCCGCCCGCCCCAGCACCACCTTGCCGATTTCGCCGGTGCCCCCCGCGGAGATGGTCACCATGGCGTCCCGGAGCAGCCGCTGCACCTTGTATTCCTTGAGGATACCGTAGGCCCCGTGAATTTCGATGGCCTTTTTGGCGCAGCGGGCCGCGGCGTCGCAGGTGTAGGATTTGGCCATGGCGCTTTCCGCATCGAACCTCATATTCTGGTCCTTCATCCAGGAAGCCCGGTAGCAGAGCAGCCGGCAAATATCCAATTCCGTGTAAATCTCGGCCATATAGAAACTAATGGCTTGCAAGGCGGCGATGGGTTTGCCGTAGAGGACTCTTTCGCTGGCAAATTTCCCGGCCTCCTCATAACAAGATTGGAGAATTCCCAGGGCCACCGCGGCCATGCCGGTCCTGCCGCTCTCGCTCACCGTCTTCAGGGCCACGGACAGGCCGCCGCCTTCCTGGCTCAGGATATTTCCCTTGGGGACTTCGCAGTTGTCCAGGACCAGTTCCCCGGTATTGGACCCTTTAAGGCCCATCTTGTGCTCCACCCGCCCTGTTTTGGCGCCGGGGGCGATCTTGTCGACGATGAAGGCCGATAGACCTTTGGGCCCTTCCCCGGTCCGGGCAATGACAATCCAGTAGTTGGAAGTATGGGAATTGGTGATGAAACACTTGCGGCCGTTCAGAATCCATTTATCTCCTTGAAGTTCCGCGGTGGACTGCATTCCCAAAACATCCGAGCCCCCGGAAGGTTCGGTAACCGCCACGCACCCCATGGTATCGCCTTCGGCCAGGGGGGAAATATATTTCTTTTTCTGCTCTTCGGTACCGAAATCTTTGAGCGCGGCAATGGCCATGTGGTGGACCTGCATGGCCATGGCGATGGCGGCGGAGACCCGGCCCAACTCTTCCAGGACGATGGTGCGGGCCAGGTATCCCAAGCCGACGCCGCCATATTCCGGGGGCGCGATGACCCCCGTGATCCCCAACCTGGCCATGGGTTTCAGAAGATCCACGGGAAATTCCCCGGTTTCCTCCATGGCCTCAATTTTCGGGGTAATCTCCTTCTCCGCAAACTCTCTGGTCATTTTCCGCAGCAAATCTTCGCGTTCCGACAGCCTGAAGTCCATACAGGAACCTCCTTAAGATTGGAGACCAACCGGTCCCCCTGTTATGGTCTCAAAAATCTCCGCCTCCCCCCCGGAGGACCGGCGGACCTTGATCACGGAAGTTTCAGAGGCTGATCATGTTTAGGAAATTGAGGAGCCCCTCCACGCACTGACCCACATGCTCCTTAGATTTATCCGAGGTATACGCCACACAGGACCCCACAAAGCCGGAAAAGATCATCTCGGCCACCATGCCGGTATCAATACCGTTTTTCAGGGCGTTATTCTGTTTCTCCTGGTCCAGAAGCCGCTTGAGCATAGCCTTGAACCTGCAGAAGCCCTCATTGATCTCCCGGGCCAGGTGGGGTTGCTGGTCATTTAACTCCACCGCCAGGGCTACGAAAATACAGCCCCCGGGAAAGGTTTCGGTGTCGGTTATATAACGCTCCCGGTAGTTCTCCAGAATTTTTTTGATCTTGTCTATGGGCCGGTCACAGAGTTCCAGGCCGGCCAGATTTTTCTCCCGCCAGATTTTCCGGGCTTCGCTCAAGGCGGCGTAGAAGAGTTCTTCTTTGCTTTTGAAATGATTGTAAAACCCCCCTTTGGAAGTGCTCACGGCTTCCAGAATGTCATTGATGGATGTACTCATGTATCCCTTGGTGGAAAATTGGCGCAAGGTCTCGTGGATAATCCTGTCTTTCAGAGACATGGGGCACAGCTCCTTCAAGAAACCGACTGGTCGGTCTCTATGATAGCCGGGGAAATTTTAATCGTCAAGGCTTTTTGGCGTCCTGCTTTGGACCTTTGCGGGGTAATAAAAAATATATCTCACGCAAAGGCGCTAAAGACGCAAAGAAAGAAGCAATTCATTAATAAATAATTATTTTGCGGCCTTGCGCCTTGGCGTCTTTGCGTGAGGTCCTATCTTTTTCGCCTTATCAACCGCCTCCGCCCAACGCTTCCCGCACCCGGGCCGGCAGGTCCCTGACCTTCCAGTCCGCACCGATGGCCAACAGATTGGCGGTGCCTTCCGCCATTAACTCCGTTCCCTCCTCCGGATAAAATTCAAAACGGAAGATAATGGCCTTGGCCCGGATTTCCTGAATACGGGTCTCCATGCGGAGAAGATCGCCGTACCGGGAGGGCCGCCGGAAGCGGGCCCAAGCTTCGACGATGGGGAGGCCGAAGCCTTCCTGGACGTTTTTAAAGGTCTCCTCGGGCTTCAGGCCGCAGGCCCGCAAAAATTCCTCGATGGCCCGGTGGCAGTAACGGAAGTAACTGACAAAATAGACGATGCCGTAGGGGTCAGTGTCCCCAAAGCGAACTCTGACGGTGGTGCGGTGCACCTTATGTTCCAGGGGTGGATTGGATGCCATGGTCATCTCTCTTTCTATTTGCGCCTTTACTTTGCGCCTTGGCGTCTTTGCGTGAGGCCTATCTTTTCAGGCCGGAAGAAAAAGGCTACTCCATTATAGGAGCGAAAGCCGGACTGTAAAAGGGAAAAAGTTCACAAAACCTGGTTGACAGAGGGGCAAAAAGAAAATAATCTTTTCTATTCCCTGGGACTCGCCCCAGGCCGCTTCAGGCTGATTAATGCCTTGAATTTTAAAGAGAAATAGCAGGGGCGGAAGGGTCACGCTGAAAAGGAGTCGCCTAATGAAGACAGTGGCTGAGAAGATAAAGGAGTTGCGGGAGAAGGAAGCAAAAGTAAAAGGGATGGGGGGTGCGAAGGCGGTAGAGAAGCAGCATGCTTCGGGCAAGCTCACGGCCCGGGAGCGTTTGGACCTCTTTTTTGATCCCGGGACTTTCCGGGAGACCGACCTGTTCGTCACCCACCGCTGCGTCAATTTCGGCATGGAAAAAGTGGAGAT
>JAQTXE010000283.1 GCA_028688935.1 Syntrophales bacterium | reverse complement strand
CAGAACCGAGGGTCCCAAATATCCAGATCAGCCAGTTCGCCCTGGTAGGCAGACCAGACCTTGGACATGTTGCCCTCCCCGCAGTTGTAAGCAGCGGTGGCGAACCAGAAGAGGGCGGGTCCGGCCAGGTCGGTGTTGGTCCCCAGGTAGTTGAACTTGTCCTGCCAGCACTGCGCGCCACAGGGAATGTTGATGGTCGGCTCCTTCCAGAACCAGACGGGCATCCCGGGCTGAAACAGCCCCCGGAAGCTGCCGGTGTCCAGTTGCATGATGCCGTGCCCCCGGCCGCCGTCTCCCAGGATGTTCTGGATCCTGGTCTCCCGGTAGCCGATGGCCGCGAAGAGGTGGGGCTGGGCTTCCACAGCCTGGCCGGCGATGGTGAAGATGGGCCAGTACAGCCTGGCCCTTTCCAAGGCTCCGGATTTCGGGTCAAAGGGTAAGGGCGAGAGGCCCTCGGGAAACTCCATTTTCTCAGCAGGCAAACTCATCAGGAATTCTCCTTCGTTTTGTGGTGATGGTTTTTGATAAACAGGGCCATGGCACATTCACCTTTCCGGCAGGCCGACATAAAGTCCTCCACCCGCCCCACGAAGGCCATGCCCACTTTCTCCAGCGTCTCCACCACGGACTTGAGATCATCCTTGGTGATCAACTGGGGCAAGATGTTTCCTCGCAAATCTTCCTGGCGCTTTTCCACCTGGTTTAGCCGGTTCCAGACGATGTTGCCCAGTGCCCCGGCAAACACCCCGACCAGAGCGCCCATGGTCCCCACCAGGACAACCAGGGTGCCGGTGTGGTTTTGCAACTCTGCGATTAATGAAGGTTCGGGCACTGCCACCTCCTTTCTACTTATTTTTCTATTCCCAGTAAGAGACCGGGAAGGTTCTTTTGCCCCACTGCGTCTGATACCGCATGATCCGGTTGGGCACCGGGAAGACCCTGCGGGTGACGGTGGGCGGATTCACCCCGTAGGCGACCAGGACGCCCGCGGCATTGGCCTGCACCCAACCGACGTCGGGGATCAGGGAATATGCGGCCAGAACTCCCAGGGCATCCGCCCTAACCCCGGGAGACGATTCATAGGCTGCCATGGACCCCAGGGCGTCTCCCTGGGCAAACCCCTGCCACTGGAGGTCCGCGGAGAACTCGATCCAGGGGCAGTATTGGTTAGTGGCTGTCTCGTCTTCGGGTAGGTCGTTGGCGCTGTTGTCCCCGATCTCGATCTTACCGTTGTTATAGCTGCCGCTTGCCGCGAACGACCTGCTTCCCAACTCGAAGACCAAGCGATCCCCTTCTTGGCAGGCCACGTCGGTCAAGGCGGAAAGCGGGGGGAAGCTGCGGTTGACGAACGACCCGGAATACGGAGACACCAGTGAGTTCGGGAAATGGGCCAGCAGGACTCCCCGGAGAACAGTCCCATCTGCCGAGACCACCTTGATCACCACGGCCCCGCATATATCGTCGGAGGCAAACTCCGACGTCCGGAACTGCCCTTTAACGGTCCCCGTAATGGTCTGGGCCAACAGGGGCGGGCTGATGAACTGGTAAGCCAGACCGTCTTTTGGCGAGCCGGTGGTGTAAGACCAGGGGCCGTTGTTGACAAAACCGGAATTCTGCTTCTGGGGCCAGCACTCCTTCCGCTGGGCCTGGCCGGTCAGATCCCACTCGGCGTGGAAGGCCGGGGAACAGAAAGCCGGGATGTTGGAAGGGAAATAAATTCTGGTCGCCATTCTAAGGCCTCGACTTGACCCCGGCTACCAGGGCATTAACCGCGGCCACCGACCAGTTGCCGCCGGCCGGGTTCTGGTCCAGAATCTTTCTTACCAGTCCCTGGGCCATGGGCAGGTCCTGGTCGGCCTGCACGTAGTCCGTCCCGCCGAGGTTGACCACCTGGGCCACCCGGGTGGGAGCCACCGTGCTCCCCTTAAGCCCATGGAAGTCCAACGCCACGGCCTTGACGGACTGGGCTTCGGCCGGCAAATCCTCCAGCCCGAAAAGCTCCAGTTTGTCGATTTGATCGGTTTTGACGCAGTCGGTGCCGGAGGGCGGCACCTCGTCCACCGCGGTATAATGGGCGGGGCCGGGAACCGCGGTCCATTCCTGGGTCCCCCCTTCGGCATTGGGCTTGAGCAAAGCAAGCTTCAGGCCTCCCGGCCAACTGTTATTCCCGGGGCCGTTTAAATCGTTCAACACCACGTCATCGATGTAAGTATTATTGGCAGCCAGGTAGGCGCCGGAAACATAGAACTGGTCGAAAGTCGTCTCGGCGCCGGGCCTGGTGTCGCCGGTAAAAGTGCATTCCAAGTTCCCGTCAACCCGGAGTTCAGCCACCCCATTGACATCCGCCAGCCGGTAATGAAATTCAATCACATACCAGGTATTATTCAATAACGGGGTAATGCCGGTGGCCAATAAAGTCCCGCCCCACCCGGACCTGATCTCCAGGAGATTGGAAGCATTCCTGGCCACGGAAATCAGGCTGGTGGTCCCGTTTCGCAAGGAAAAGGAAGTAAAATTGGGCGCACTTCCCGTACCCACCAGCCATGCAACCTGCAAATATGCTTCGCTGAGGGGAGTAAAAGCCTTATAAAGATACGATGCCGAGCCGCTCAACTTTAAACCGTAGTTGCCGGTCCTCCTGTAAGCAGTATCCGGGGTACAACCGGAATACCCGGTAATCTCCTGGAGATTGTTCCACTCCCCGCTGATCATAAAAACCATGGACATGATCGTCTCTTCCTCAGGCAATCGCCGGAAACTTCCTCTTCCCCAATTGGCTCTGCCATCTCACCTTCGGCTGGAGCACCGGGAAGACCCGTTTGGGGGGCAGGGCAACCGTATAAACCACCGAGAGACCGCCGGCACCTACCTGCACATAACCGAAGTCAGGTTCCAGGCTGTAAACCACCGCGGCCCCCAGGGCATCCACCTGGATCTGGTTCGGGGGATCGTAAGCGACGGCCGCGCCCGAAACATCGACCTGCACCCCGCTTTGCGGCTCGTAGGCGATTACCGCCCCCGCCGCATCGGTCTGCACAAAATCGGCCACGGGGTCAGGCCCTCGACTTCAGGAGCAGTTGGGCTCCGTTGACGTCCGCCACGGAAAAGGCCCCGCCCCCGGGATGCTCATTCCATAAATGCCTGGCCAAACCCTGGGAGGTGCCCAGGGTGAGATCAGGGGAATAATAATCAACCCCTCCCAGTTTCATCCCCAGTTGCAGACGGGTCGGACTGACGACGCTGCCCTTGAGCGCCCAGGCGTGCAGCAGCACGGCTTTCACGGCCAAGGCTTCCGGAGGCAGATCGCCCAGGCTTAACTCGTCTACCTGGTCGGGTGCGGCGGACCGCAGATAATCCGTTCCCGAAGGAGGGGTTTCATCCACCGCGGAATAATGGCCCGGGCCGGGAGCAGGGGTCCATTGCAAGGCGGCCCCGTCCGCTGACGGAAGCAGCAGGGCCACTTTGCCGCCGTTGGGCCAGGAGTTGTTTACTGGTCCGGTGGTATCATGGACGATCAGGTCGTCAAAATAGGACTCGCTGCCATCGAGGCTGCCGTGCACCAGGTTGTCCACGTCGGCGTCGGCGGCAGGCTTGGTGTCGCCGGAGAAAGCGGCGTCCTCCAGCATGTCCACCCGCATGATGATGACGCCGCCGGAATCGGCGATTTTGACGTAAACCTCCACCACGTACCAGATGTTGGGATCGAGGACCCGGACGCCATCCGCTACTTTGGTGGCAAAATTCCCGGTCCACAGCTCCAGCCGCCGATAAGTATGATTGAACTTGATGCCGCCCAAGACATTGGCCCCTTTGCACCATTTCAAAATGGGCCGGATGGCGGTAGGGGTACCGGGGTAAAAATAGGCAAATTGATAGTAGAACTCGGAAAGGTTCGCAGCCAGGGGGAGCCTACACCAGCCACCGAAGTCGGCGGAAGAGTTGTACATGCGCAAGGACCTGGCGCCGGTCCGCTTGAAGGAGGTGCCAAACTGAACGCTCGACCCGGAAACGACGATATTGTCTTCATGGGCGCCCCACTCAAAGCCTATAGCGTGCAGCAGCATGACTGATTCTCCTTAAGCGAACTGCTCCGCTTTCACGTCGAGCGCGTAGACACCCTGGTGCGCGGCATCGTGATTGACGATCCTGACCCGCAGGTTCCTCCCTGCCAACTGGTCGTAAATCCAAAAGGGCAGGTAATCCTCGAAGGGCGTGCCCGGAACGATGTTTTCCACCTTATAGAGGAGGAGCGAAAACGCGGCATCCGCATAGAGGTGGACGTCGTAGACGTTGGTGGCCAGGCCCCCGGTCTCATTGACCTTGAAGTAGTGCACCAGGCCCCGGTTGCAGAAGGCGTCGATGGTCAGATCGAGGGTGGCCCCGGCTGCTACCTGGATGTTCGAGCGGCTGATGGTCTTTTCCTGGGTGCCGACGCCCATGACCTCTTCAAAGAAACCCAGAAGGTAAACCGCTAAGCTGGCGGTGTTGGGGCCGGAAGCAAAGAGGAAGAATTCCACCGTTTTCGCATCCCCCAGGGGGATGATGAGGTCGGCGGCCTTCTGCTCCCCGTCCGATTCATCGGACCAGATGGTGAAGGCCGTGGCCGGGCTGGCCGCACCTCTCCCTTTCTTGAACATCACCTTGGTGCCGATCCCTGGAGTGTTATCTTTGAAGAAGACCCGCAGGACTACGGCGTTTACTCCGAACTGGGGGTCCCCCAGAAAGTTCGCCAGGTCGATGGCCTCATAATCCAGGCCCGGGGTGGAGCCGCGTTCCACCTCGGAGTAAACCAGAGGCGGGTCGTCCTGGGGGACGTAGCGGGTAAACTGCTGGGCGGCCAGGGACAGGTCCACTTCGCCCAGGGCCCACCAGGAGTCACCGCCGTCATTGGAGTATTCCCAGCGCTTCGTGTCCCGGTTGTATTTCAGGTAGCCGGGAGCGTCGCTCCCGTTGTTGACCTTCAGGCCGGCTCGGCCAGCGGGAGTACCGGCAGCGTCCCGGTCGATCTCGAACTCGTCCGCGGTGGTGCCCACGTCGGTGTTCTGGGTGTGGCCGCTGCCGCCTCCGCCCCCGGTCCCGGCCACG
>JAQTXE010000282.1 GCA_028688935.1 Syntrophales bacterium | reverse complement strand
AGATCGATGCGTTGGATCAGGTCCCGGCGGATTTGTTGGGCCAGGGGCGTGAGAGGGCCGCCGATGGGCGCGGTGGCCAGGACTTCTTGCAGATTAAGGGGTTCACCCACTTCCACCACGGCTTTCTTGGACTTAAAGAAGCAGAGGCCCAGCTTCCGAAGCTTGCCGGGATTTTCGCTGTCACCGAAAAATAGTTGGAAGAGGCTCTTTTCCCGGCGGCCCGGATCCTTCTCGTAGATTATCATCTGGGGGACGAGGAAGATGGGAAAATCGAGGCTCCCCTGGATTTCCAGGAGATGGCGGATGGGGTCTTCCCGAGGTTTGAGATACCGCTGGCGGAAACCCACCTGGTCCACCAGGAACATCAAAGAACCGCGCCTATCCTGGAGCATCCGGTGAAAATATTCATCCTGAAAGGGATTGGGCCAGGAGCGGCGCCGGGTGAAATAATCCAGGGCCGCGGAGATGATCTGCAACAGGTGGGAAAAAGGTTGCCACATCCACAGGTTGAGGTCAAAGGCCACTTCCGGGGCCACAATTCCCAGATCTTGGTAGCGGCGGTTGAAAAAGAGGAAATCCAAGTGGCTGCGGTATTTCAAGGCATAAACCATAGCGCCTTGGCGGCCCAATTCCTGGAGACGCTCCCGCTGCCGAGGGTGGATGGTCACCCGGGAGAAAAAAGGGTCCAGGGTCCAACGCAAGAGAAAACCGGGACGCCGGGGCAGATAGCCGGCGTAATGGTATCCGTGCCCTCCCAGCCAGCCGGTGAGGCGGCTGAAGATACGGCTCAGCAAACCCTTGGGTTTGGGGGTTTCTTGGGAACCGGGAGTGCCCCGGCCTGGTCCCTGGGATTCCGCGCCCATGTCTTAACCTGGCAATAATCTTTAACTAAACATCTTAATATATAGAGAAGCTCCGGGGACTGTCAACCGAAATAGGGGGCCGGCAAGACCTGGTATAGTCGCGGGTTTCGGAGGATGGAGGAGCGATCCGGTGAGAGAATTTACTGGATTTTTAGGAGAAATTCCGGCTATCTTCGTGTATAAGAACCGCGCTGGGGAGCAACCGCAGCTTCGGAAATAATCCAGAGAAGGTAGAAATCTTCAGGAGGAACCCATGAAAAAAATCGAGGCCATTATCCAGCCTTTCAAGTTAGAGCCGGTCAAAGAGGCCCTGCACGCTTTGAATATCGAAGGGATGACAGTTTCCGAAGTAAAGGGGTTCGGCCGCCAGAAGGGCATCCGGGAAGTTTACCGGGGCTTGGAATATCAAGTGGACCTCATCCCCAAGGTCAAGATCGAGATAGTGGCCGCAGATGAGAAAACCGAGGCCATCATCACCGCGATTACCAAACACGCCCGCACCGGCCGGGTGGGCGACGGTAAAATCTTCGTTTACCCCCTGACGGAAGCCATCCGCATCCGCACCGGGGAGAGGGGAGAAGAGGCGCTTTAGAGGTTGGCAAGGAGGGGCCGGAAGAGGACCACCGGTAAGAAATCCAGGCCACCGGCCCCTTCTTCCAACCTGGCCCCCGACCTCATGAAAATGTAAAAACCTCGGGGAGATTGTTTTTCCACCCTCCCTTGATTTTTGGGCTCGCGCCAACTAATTTTTCCCCAACCATAAACGATGCATTTTATCCCGTGCCTGCAGGTTCAGGCATCGCAAGGAGTATGTCCATGGCTGAAGACCTGTTTGATAAAGGTGCCATAATCCAGCGCGATAAAGAGACTTATGCCATCGCTCCCCATATTCCCGGAGGAATCATTACCGACTTTAACCTCTTACGGCGGCTGGCGGACGTGGCCGAGAAGTTCGGCGTCAAGGCCGTTAAACTCACCTCCGCGGAGCGTTTTGCCCTGGTGGGTCTTAAACCCGAGGACTTGGATCAGGCCTGGCAGGACCTGGGTCTGGTTCCGGGGGCGGCCATCGGCCTCTGCGTCCGCTCCATCAAAATTTGCCCCGGCACCACCTTCTGCCGGTTGGGGATGCAAGACGCGGTGGGCGTGGGCCTGCACCTGGATGAAAAATATCACGGTATGCCCCTGCCTTATAAATTTAAGATCGGGGTCTCCGGTTGCCCTAATAACTGCTCGGAGTCATCCATCAAAGATTTGGGATTGGTGGGCGCGGCCAAAGGTTGGCGGGTGCTGGCGGGCGGGTTTGCCTCCGGCCTCAACCCCAGGTTGGCCGACGTCATCGCCACCGGTCTCAATGACGACGAGGCCCTGGCCCTGGCCGCCAAGGTCCTGGACTGGTTCAAAGAGACCGGCAAAAAGAGACGCCTGGGCAAAATCATTGACGAAATCGGCCTGGCCCAATGCCAGAAAGAACTGGGCCTGCCGGTGGAGTGAAGCTGTCAGCTATCAGCGGTCAGCTTAAAATCCTAACCACAGAGGCGCAGAGAACACAGAGTTACACAGAGTTTCTTATTTGTCCCTGAGCGCAAAGGGCCCAGGGACAAAATATAATTCTCTGTGAACCTCTGTGCTCTCCGTGTCTCTGTGGTTTTTATGTTTAGCTGAAAGCTGATCGCTGAAAGCTGACAGCTAATTTTATCCGCATAGTCGTTCTATCCGACCCATGAGGGCCGCGGTGAGGGCCGCGGCTTGCCGGGGGTCCGGGGAACTTAAGGACGGGCCGATATTTATGGCCACGTCATAACCCAGACCCCGGGGACGGTAGATCAGGCCCACGGGGAAGAAGGGGAGGGGGGTCAGGCCGTTTTGGCCCTGGAGTTTGAGGAGAAGCTGGATGAGGCGGTGTTTGCCGGGACCCACCCGGTCCCGGACATAGGTGCCTTCCGGGAAGAGGACGATGCAGGCCTTCTGCTCCAGCAGAGGCAATAGCTTTCTGAAGGAGGAGAGGGTGGCCCGGGGCCGCTGCCGGTCCACGGGGACCCCGCCCCAGGCCCCTAAAAGTTCGCGGATAAAAGGCTGGCGGAAGAGTTCCGCCTTGGCAATATAGTGCAGGGGCAGGGGCAGGGCCGCGCCGATCATGGGAATGTCTTCCCAGCGCTGGTGCTTAGGACAGATGATGGCTGGGCCGGTGGCGGGCAGATACTCCAAACCCTGAATGTGGAGCCGAAAGACGCGGCCCAGGGTCTGGCGCACCAGCCAGCGGCCGAGAAAATAGAAGTTGGGGGAAAAAGACCGACTCATTGCCGATAAAAACGCCCAAAATACAGGTTTTCCTAATCTTAGCGTTTGGCAAGAGTCTGTCAAGGTGAATTATCTGGGATAATGCTCATGTCTAGAATAGTTGAGGAATCTTTCCACAACGACAGTATGGCCTCAGGTGTTATGATGCCAAGATTTCTTAAGAGCTGTAATTCATCGACAATCTCATCGGGGTTCTCATTTAAGGCGTATGGTATTTTAGATACTAATCTTTTATTGTTAAAGAGCAGATGGCAGGCTTCGCAGTTTCCTCCGACCTCCTTAATATCAATGATGGGGATACGGTAGCGTTTCGAGAGCCACTCCATGATAGCATAAGGCCCTCGCAAAAATATCCAGTTCAATAAAAGGGATTGTCGGCCTTTTTCCAAAGCTGCATTCAATCGATTGGGCTCTAAATTCTGGTCCAATACCAGAGCTTTAGTTTCCGGGATTAAACCACAGCAGGCCAGGAGTTTATTCTTGGCGCTCAAGGCCGGACCGGCAAGCACATAATGACAAGGCCCTAAGACTCTCTTGGCTGAGGGGCCGGCATGCTGCAAGTTATATTCGGCTCTCCCAGTCCTATTTAAAGGTGACCCAATGATGATATGTGGCGCCGAAGTATCACCACCCAATTCGTGTTTCACTCTTTCTGCGGTCCAAGATGAATTGCTTGCCTGGACGAGATAGATGGCAACTTTTAAACCTAAATCTTTTGCCGTCCAATAGGCATTACGGATGGATGCAAATGGTATATATTGAGTATGATAATCGTCCCAACTGATAAGGAGCTCATGTAACCCGCTGTTAGACAATGCAGATAGCCTATTGGAGGCAGTTGCTAAATCCTCCGCGAAATAAGCATTGGTAACGACCCTGGTCATGAAACCACGGTGGCTTGCCTCATAAACTGCACTGATTAAATCTCGTCCGAGCAGAAAAGGTTCACCACCAGTAAATGTGACCATCTTGGTAGTGGATACAGGCAAGTTTCTAATTGTCTCAAGGATATGATTTATAGGAAGGGTAAAGCGGTTTTTAGGACTACAATAGAGTGCGCAATGTGCGCAGGTAATGGGGCAGGCATAAGTTACATGGATCGCAAAGCCGGTTAGAATAACCATTTATTGCCCTGTGGCAAGAATCATAGCCCAAATTACGATAAGAAGTAATTGGTTCTATGGTATTCCGCAGACTTTCCCATTACTTAGCACAAGGGGTATGGGCCTCCATTCCATTAAGCCCTCTTGGTTGAAAAATATATATTTTAAACTTTAAGATAAATCACTATATTATAAATTGTCAAGTAAATTGATAGGAATTATACTTATAAGTAATAGCTAATATAATATATTATTCTATTGTGGATTACCCGCCTTCTCCGTAAATTGACAGGTTGGGCTTTAAGTTGCTAAAGATAGAGAATAAATTTGAGGGCAAATAGGGCTGCCCTAAACACTACAAGTCTATTCAGGAATTGGAGGTTGAAATAAAATCCCATGATCTATCTGGACTACAACGCTACCACGCCCATCGCCCCCGAGGTGTTCCGGGCCATGCGGCCCTATCTGGAGGAGGAATTCGGCAACCCCAGCAGCGACTATCTTTTGGGGATCAGGGCTAAAGAGGCGGTGGCCGCGGCCCGGAGCCAGGCGGCGGCCCTCCTCTCCTGCCGGCCGGCGGAGATCATCTTTACCAGCGGGGCCACCGAGGCCAACAACACCGTGCTCCAAGGGGTGGCCCGGCACCGGGGCCAAGGGCAGATTATCACCACCGCCGTGGAGCACCCCGCGGTGTTGGCGCCCTGCCGCTATCTCCAGTCCCAGGGCTTTGAGGTTACTATCCTGCCGGTGGACTCTCAAGGCTTGGTGGACCCGGACGCGGTGCGCCGGGCCCTCACCCCCAAAACCATTTTGATCAGCGTCATGCACGCCAATAAT
>JAQTXE010000030.1:9234-22358 GCA_028688935.1 Syntrophales bacterium | reverse complement strand
GGAAGTCTGCGAAACCGTAGGTATCCCGCCGGTCCTGCACATGGGGTCCTGTGTGGACAACTCCCGCATCCTCATGGCGGCCACCGCCTGCGTCAAAGCCGGCGGCCTGGGCACCGACATCAGCGACCTCCCCGCCGCGGGCGCGGCTCCGGAGTGGATGTCGGAAAAGGCCATCTCCATCGGGCACTACTTCGTGTCCTCAGGAGTGTACACCCTCTTCGGAGTCACCTTCCCCACCACCGGCTCTGAGGCATTCACCGACTACCTCTTTAAGGGTCTTGAAGAAGAGTTGGGCGGCATGTGGGATTTCGAGCCCGATCCGGAATTGGCGGCCCAAAAGATGATTGCCCACATCGATAAGAAGCGGAAAGCTTTGGGCATCGACAAGGCCCGGGAACGGGTGCTCTTCGATATGGAAATGCGCCGGGAAATGGCAGAAGCCGCGGCGGCTGGGGAAGAACACTAAAAATTAAAAGGAAGTACGGTGGTGCCGGTAGGGTATGGGAGATTGATTAACCAGGACTTCGCCTTATCTTAAAGGAGAAGACAGATTTATTGAAAGAAGGGGTAAAAGAAGGGAGGTCGTCATGAAAGGCAAGCACGAACACAAGCATTTGCATTCTCATGAGCATACCCATAGTCACAGCCATGAGCATAAACATGGACACCACCTCCATGAGCATTCCCCCGGGCATGCCCACGAGGAACAGCATAGCCATGAACACCATCATGAAGAGGTGGTCCACCTGCATGAGCATGCGCACACGCATTCACATGAGCACCTCCACGAGCATTCCCACGAGCACGCACATGCCGAAGACCCCCATGTGCATGACCATCAGCACACCGGTGAGCATGGCGGCCATGAGCATGAGCATCCGGCGCATGAGGCGGAAATCCACGAGCACTCTCATTAAGAGGGTTAGCTCGCCGGATTTTGGGGCTGTGGCCTGGAGTTAAGGTAGAGGCCTGAGAGTAAGGCATCTTAAGGGGTTCAACTTAAGATGCACGAGCAAAGGAGGCGATATCATGCCTAGATATTATGGCTCACGACGGTACGGCTACGGTCCGGGTCCTGGCTGGGGCCGGGGTTCCGGTTTGGGAAGCGGTTACGGCCGGGGTTGGTGCTGGTGGCCGCAACGACCCTGGTGCATGGGCGGGGGAGGCTGGGGGCCGCCGCCCCCTTGGGAGGCTGGTCCCTATGGACCCGGGCCTTATTGGGAAGAGCCGCCCTATGCATCTCCCCGGGAGGAAATGGCGGACCTCAGAGAGCAGGAAGCATCTCTGCGGGGGGAATTAGAGGCCCTTCAGAAGCGCTTGGCCGAACTGGAGAAAGAGGCCTCGAGCCAGTAAGTAACCGATAACGGGTTCCCCTTCCGCCTGAGGGGAACCCGGTTATTAATGAGCATGGGCCAACAGAAAGGTAGCCTGGGCAATGCTGGCCTGGATTATAGTCTTCAGTTTGATGGGCAGCGTGGGCGCTTTGCTGGGGGCCGCGCTGGTACTTCTTCTCCCCGAAAAGCGGAGAAGAATTATCACGGCTAACCTGATTAGCTACGCCACCGGCACTCTCCTGGGCGCAGTATTTCTGGGGCTCATTCCCAAAGCCCTGGAAAAATCGCCCTCATCAGGAATACTCGTCTGGCTTCTGGTGGGGATTTTGTTTTTTTTCGTCATGGAGAAGCTGATCCTGTGGCGGCACTGCCATATGCCCGAGTGCGATGTCCATGCCAGCGCCGGGCCTCTCCTGCTCATCGGTGATGCCTTCCATAATTTTACTGACGGGGTGATCATTGCCGGAGCTTTTCTGCTTTCCCTGCCCTTGGGCATAGCCACCGGCCTGGCAGTGGTGGCGCATGAAATTCCTCAGGAATTGGGAGACTTCGCCGTCTTACTGGAGAGCGGCTATTCCCGAGGCCGGGCGTTACTCTTCAACACCATCTCTGCCCTGGCCACGCTGCCCGGGGCCCTTTTGGGCTATTATTTTCTGTCTCAGCTGATGTCCACGGTGCCTTATTTTCTCCTGATAGGGGCCGCCAGCTTTTTATACATCGCCTTGGTGGACCTGACTCCGTATCTGCACCGCCGCTTCGGGTTGGCGGACAGCCTCCTGCAACTTGCCTTAATCCTGGCCGGTATCCTTACCATCTGGCTGTTCCATCTTCCCAGAAACTGACAAGAATAATACTAAAACAGGACCTTATATGGTTGCAGGAGAACGTCTGGCATTAGCTTCAGTGTTGGTCAACATCTTGGTGACCGGGCTGAAGTATTTCCTGGGGGTGTTTTCCGGCAGTCTGATTGATCGTCCGGGTGGGGGTTAAAATCGCCGTTGACGCCATCAGGGTGCTCCTAGATGCTTCTTTGGATTTCACAACTCTGAACAACATCCGGGATATCATTCTGGAAACCCCCCAGGTGAGCCAAATCAATGCCCTTACCGGGAGAAATTCCGGGAGGTTCAAGTTTATTGAAGCAGATCTGTCCCTCAAGGTCAGGGAACTGGAAAAAGCCCACTTTGTGGCCAACCGGATCGAGAACCGCATCAAGTCGAGGGTTCCCAATGTCGATCATATCCTGATTCATTATGAACCCACCCAAAAGGAGATCCGGGTTATCGCGATGCCGGTAGCGGAAGACCGCGAGCGCCTATCGGAGCATTTCGGCGAGGCGCCTTTTTTCCTCCTGCTCTCCTTAAAGAGAGCGGATGGCACCCTCTTAGAAGAATCCTGGTTGTCCAACCCTTTTCAAACAGTGGAAAAAGGCAAAGGCATCAAAGTAAGCGAGTGGCTGGTCCGTCTGGGGATTGATGGGATCGTCATTCCCAAAAATTACGAACATAAAGGGCCCTACTATGTTTTTTCAGACTATGGAGTGGAAATGCAACAAACAGATGGACGGCCCATCGATGAAATCAAGGAGGAGCTTACCAAGTCACTCTCTGCGGAGAGCCGGGGGAAGGATGCAAGCCTTGGCTGAGATGAGCCGGCAATTTCCCAAGAAGATGCGTATTGGCTACTCAAGGCACAGTCCGGGTATTGATCAGGACAATCCGGGAAATGATCATACCAGTTTCTGACGACTACAGGAGGCGAAGGCGGCACGGAAGTTTCCCATGATGGGTGTCTGAAAGAAAAAGTAAACGATCTCAGTAAGAAGACCGCCTCTGGGAAGCGAGTCATTGTCATCCATTCTCCGGTATCCGGGCCGTGGCACCTCATCGTCGTTATTCGGAGTCTTACATATGAGGCCCCGAACCCCGGGCGAATTCAGGAGAAAATCATCTCCTGAGAGCAAGAGCATTATGGAGTGAAACTAATCTTCATCAAAAAAGGCGGAGGAAATTTTCGGAAATCCCTCCCCTAAATGACATGAGCCGATTAAGCAGAGGATACGTACAAATTTATACGGGTAACGGCAAGGGGAAAACCACGGCGGCACTGGGTCAATCTTTGCGAGCCGCAGGTAGTGGACTGAAAAGCTTCATAGTCCAATTTATGAAAAATTGTCCCTATGGCGAGATTCATAGTCTAAGCTTCTTAAGTGATTGGATAACCATAGAACAATATGGAAATGAGATATTCGTTCTGGAAAGAAAAATGCCAGCTGATAACGATATTATGCTGGCGCAGAAAGCATTACACCAAGCTTGGAATGTGATGGTTAGTGGAAAATATGATATCATTACTTTAGATGAGATATGCATAGCCCTCTATTATAATCTGATAAAATTAGAAGAAGTTTTTCATTTGTTATCAGATAAACCCAAACATGTCGAAATTATTTTGACAGGCCGATATTGTCCAAAAGGATTGCTCGAAAAAGCTGACTTGGTAACAGAAATGAAAGAAATTAAACATTATTATCAAAAGGGTGTGTCGGCCAGAAAGGGAATTGAATTATAATAAATTCTAAACCTGAAGCAAATTTGCCGAAAGTTATTTATTCCTTATGGTAACTAGAGGAATTATGAAGAAAAAAAGTCCAAATATGACCAAGTCACCCGATTGGCCCCACTTTATCATCCAGAGCATGGCCGACGGGGTCATCACGGTGGACGGGGAGATGCACATCACCGATCTGAACCGCGCTGCCGAAAAGCTTACCGGCTTCTCTCGGCAGGCGGCTTTGGGCCTTTTTTGTGGCGAGGTGCTCCAAAGCAGCATGTGCGGACGGGAGTGCCCCTTGAAGGTGGCCATGGTCAGCGGAGAGGCGGTTTCCCGGGAAGCAAACTTGCAAAACCGCTTTGGTAAGAAAAACGAGGTCATGTTGACCGCCTCGGCTCTGCGGGACAATCAGGGAAACCTTTTGGGAGGTGTGGAAACCTTTCGTGATATCGGCCCGATTAAGCAGATGGAAAAGGAGCGCCGCCAACTGGCAGGTATGTTTGCCCATGATTTGAAAGGCCCCGTAGTGGCGATGGGTGGCTTGTTGAACCGCCTGCGACAGGGGAAGGTGGGGGAACTCAGCGAGGCTCAGACCGCTTATCTGGAGACCGTTTACCAGGAAGCCCAACGGTTAGAGAAGCTCATCAGTAATTTTTTGGATTTTGTCCGGCTGGATCTGCACATCCTGACCCCTTTGCCCAGCGCCGTCCAGGTGGAGAAGGAGTGTCAGGAGGTCCTAAGCCGTTGCCAACCTCTGGCTGGGTCCAAAGAAATAACTCTGGAGCTGGAATTTCCCCAGGACGTCATCGTCCTCCAAGCCGACCCCGTCTTGTTCCAGCGGGCCCTCTGCAATCTCCTGGAAAACGCCATCAAATATTCTGCCTCCCAGAGTCGCGTTGTCCTGACCGTGCGCGATTTAGGGATGGAGGTCCAATTTGCGGTGAAAGACCAAGGGCCCGGAATTTCCCCGGAGGATCAGCCGCACCTGTTTGAACTGTTATTCCGAGGCAAGACTGCTGGCAAGGAAACTGGATTGGGGTTGGGGCTGGCCATCGTCAAACGCATCATCGATGCGCACGACGGCCGTATTTGGGTGGAAAGCGCCGAGGGGAAGGGGACTACGTTTTTTTTCACATTGCCCAAGCGGGTTACTGCTGGCTGAAAATAGGTGAAGAAAGTTTTGATCGAATTTCCATAACCCGTTTTTCAAGTAAAAAGTCTTTATAATCTTTTTTTGTTCTATTCTTATCACCCCGAGTCAAGATGATTGAGGACAAATCATTGAAACCAAAATTAAACATTTTATCTGGCTTACCCCCTACGGTCTTGCAGTTTTGAAAAAACTTACGCATCTCTTCTTGTGTGAAGAGTTTTTCCGCTATAACGAATTCTGGCCATTGCAAAGTAAAAACAGGGTCCATCGCTTAATACTCTTGCTCTAAAAGTAAAACAATTTCGGGAAGGTTCGGCCTTATTCCCTTTCTATGACAAATTCCCCAGGAAGGCTCGAATTAGTTTCTGGGCATCCCACGGGTCCCCGACCTCTAAAAAGGCCCACCGGCCGTACCCACCGTGGTTATTGACAGCAGACACCAGAGGTTTTGGGCTGTGGCAACCTTGGCGGCCTTGTCCTTCTTCTTTTCATCGGTGACCTCGATAATCAGATTGAGGGGGTTCTCCCCATGAGTAATCCGCACCAGGAAGTCAGGATAGTAGTAATCTCTTGAGAAAGCTTAGGCCATCAAACCCGGAGGGACTCAGAAATAATAAAGCTTGCCGGGTCCGTTTGTCTCAATAGTCCTACCCATTTTACTACCCACTTCTTTTTTAAGATTATAAAACCAGCATGGTTGGCGCGCCCGGAGGGATTTGAACCCCCGACACACGGATTCGTAGCTCTTAAAGGATATGCCCTGAGAATACCTGATTATATCTGTATTGACAAGAACTTATCCCACTTTTGCAAAATAATTATACCAGGTAGAAACAAGTAAAAATAGGGGTCATTTTTGGGTAGTTGTTGCCCAAGTGTTGCCCAAATTGCCCAACTGAGACACGGACTCCTTTATCTGGCCGTCAAGCCATTCGGTATATCTCGCCATGGCCTGATGGAGGTCGTCTTCAGAGGGGGAAATATAGTGGGCGTCCATCCCCTGCAAGCTGTGGCCCAAGATCGTGTCCCGATAAACCTTATCCACACCGGCGCTTAACATATTGGTCTTGACCGTGCGCCGAATGTCGTGAAAAATGATCCCTTCCGGGTGCTCCTGACCATGGGGCACCCCGGCCTTCTTGCAGGCCGTAAGAAAAGAGTTATGCAGTCCCCCGGGGCTCTTGATCGGCTCGTTCTGGTAGGTAAACACAAAGTCATGGTGGATAGTCCGGGGAAGCTCCGCCAGGACCGCCTTGACGTGGTGATTCATGGGGATCACCTTGTCCCGGCTCTCCTTGGTTACATCGGCCGGCAGTCTGATAACCCCCTTCTCCCGGTCGATATGGGACCGTCTCAGGGCCCGGAGTTCACCGGTCCTCATGCCGGTGTTGAAGGCAACGGTGATGATCGGCTTCAGGTGGGGGGCCGCCGCTTCCACCAGCTTCAGGTATTCCTCAATGGCCACGGTGCGCCGCCGGGCATTGGCCGCTTTTCTCAGCTTCCGCTTAATCGGCCGGAAGGCTTTCACCGTCCTACCATCCACCAGGTCGTTATCAAAGGCTTTGGTGATCATGGTCTTGACCAGAGAGATTTCCATGTCGATGGTAGCCGGCGCCCTGCCTTCCTCTTCCCGCTTTGCCTGGTAATCTTCCAGGTCCAGGGGCTTCAAACTGCTGACAATGCGCTCGCCAAATATCCGGTTGAAATTGGCGATACCCTGTTTGATACGGTTGTAAGAAGCAAGTTTCTTGACCGGCTTCAGGTCAAGATACCAGTCGGCAAGCTGGGTAAAGGTCATGCGCTCTGCGGGGACCCTCTCCAGGAGGGTGGGGTTCTCCACCTTTTGAGCCTTCTTTTTGCCTTCTGCGGCCCGGGCCTCTTCGATTCCGCCGGGGATAAGACGCCCGTCAGGGGCTTTAACCTTCACCATTTCCTTGCGCTGCTTCCCGTTGGCCAGGCGATAGGTTACCCAATAATGGACCTTACCGGCCCGTTTCAACTTTACCAGGTCGTTATCGCAGCCGGCACAAATCCGGTTCTTCACCGCCTGCTTCCGGTGACACAAAGGACACTCAGCTAAGATCGCCATCATTGCCCTCCTTTTTCTGATTCAGGCATATCCTGTTCCGGTATGTGAATTGATGGAAGAGCGGTTCCTTCTTCAATTGCTTTTCCTGCATTTGTGATTTTAGCCCAATATTCATCTAAAACACTTCTATCTTCTCTTGAAGCCCATAGGTCAGGATAATGAAAAGCTGCATGATAAGCTTCATAGAATGCTTGCCTCGCATTTTGATCTAAATATAGACAATTTTTATACCACCATTCTTGACACTTAATTACCATATCACCACATTTATCTTTTTGATGTACAGATTGCAAAAGGTCGCGCCAAAGAGTGTATGCCTCTTGATGTACTGCTAATCTTTTATCAATTGAGGCCAATCTCATTTGATGTTTACCTTTGACCTCTTCTAATATTAAGTTATTTTCATGTTTAATCGATTCTACTATCTTTGCAATATCACCAATATCTTGTTTAGTTGCCAGATTCTTGCCCTTTTCTTCCAAAAATGCTCCCGCATATTTATCTATATAAGATTTTATAAGAAGCCATATCCCTGCACCGCCTGCAAAACCCGCAACTATCCACTTAAAGAAATCTTCCAATGTCTTTCTCCTTTTAACTCCCGTCCATCTTCATTCGGTATTCCAGGGCCTCCAGGGCCAGGGGGAGGAAAGAAGGAATAGCCCGGGCTTCGGTCTCCCATCTGCTGACACTCTCCCGAAAGACCCCCAGACGCCGGGCCAAGTCGTCTTGCGAAAGCCCCCACTTGCGCCGCCATTCTTGTAATTCCTTCCCGGTCATGGGATTATTGTAACCATTGGTTCCGTATTGTCAAGAAAAAAATGTCCGTGAAAATCTTTCTTCAAGGGAGAAAAAGAAGGGGTGAAACGGGGTCAGAGGTTCCAAAACATGCTGGTCAGGGGTCCAAACCCCCTCAGGTCGCGGGTTCGAATCCTGTCCCCTGATCTTGTATTTTCAAGGACTTAGGGGTAGTTTTAGCGCAGAATTTTCTTGACAACTATACACTTTGTATTATCTTAATACATGAGCGGTGAGCCCTATGCAGGTCCCTGGGGCACGGTCCTTCCATCGGTGGGACAAACCCCGGGGCCATGGCCTGCAAGGCACGCTCATTTTCTTTTTGGGGGCAGGTAGACGTCATCATAGCGGACCTTGCCCCGGAAGACCTCGTACCAGGTCGCATCTCCCCTCTCGTACTTCCTGAAGACTCCCCAGGAGAACAAATCCGCCGCCTGCAAGCCGGCGTTGTCCTTGGAGTTTTCATGAGTGATCCTGAGGCGCACATTGGGGGGTATCCGGTCTTCTAACTGGCGTTGCACGTAGCGGTTGAACTCCTGGACGTGGGCCGCGCGTTTCCGCTTGTCCAGAATCAGGTTCACGGCGTCATCGGCATTTTCAAAGGGAAGCTGGTCAAGGATCAGCCGGGCCAGGTAGTTATAAAGACGCTCTTTCTGGCCTTGCAACTCCGGGTAAAGGCGCTCCTTGTTCAGGGTCAGGGCGTAAACCCCGAAATGGACCCCGGTCACCTGGCGGAAGAAGTATTCCTTGACCCTGAGGGAGGTGGCGTTGCCCTTCAACTCTTCCACCAGCCGCTTGCGCCTGCCCTTGGGGTTAAGCAGCCGCTTGATGGTCTTGCGCACCGCCAGGGCCAGGGCGCGGTTCCTGGCAGGGGTGCTCACGGCCAAAATGCAGATGGTAAAAAAACGGGACCGGCCTTTTTTATCCGGGTCAAACCCCAGATCGCCGCTTTCGTCTAAATAGAGAAACCAGGGACCGGCCAAGGGTTAGCTTTTCCTTAACATCTCATCAATCCCACCAATGAAGTTTTCCAGGCCGGTGGATTCTATTAAGTGAAGATACATCAGCACCCGCTACATCTTTGATTCCATGGCGGATTAATCTTTGAATACGGATTATACGTATGTAAAGTAACAACCTTTTTATAACTAAACAAATGTCCAATCAACAATAACAAAAATATACCAAACAAACAAATTAGAGAAGAATGGTATCCAAAAAGAATTATTAAAGAGCATACATAAAATGAATTAAGAACAGATATGATAATAACTGTAATGAGGGTTTGGGACGGGTTTGATAAATTTGGTTCTGGCCTTATGGTTGTATCTGATAAGATTGTTACATTGTATAATTCGTATTTTTCCCCAAAGAAATAATTCCTTATATTAGCATTAATATTCATCCATAACAATTGGGCATTTCTGATTTTAGCGATGATTATAACTATACCCCATATTGACATAGCGATTAATAAAAGGAAAATAAATATTAATATCTTTATTCTGTCAGGAATTCCGTTTAAATATCCCCTTATAAACAGATAAAAAATAGAAGTAATAATTAGAGTAAAAAATGTTATCGCATACCGAAGTAAATGATTACGGAGATAATCCTCATGTTGCATTTGTTTTGATTTGATCTCATATTCACGAATAATGAATAATTCAGCCCTTGATAATTTATCCATTTTTGTATCCCTTCCTATGATTTTGAATTGTTCATATTTGGGATGCCGGGGGTTAAGTCAATTTTCGAGAAGCCTGAGTATAGGTACTGGATATTATTCAACAGCTTTTTCTCTATGGTCACTTATCTTGAGTCCACAAAATCTAATTGATTTCTTGATCAGATAATATCCGTTTAGCCTCCTTTAGATCAATCTTTGCTTTATATCCATGTTTTTCCAATAAATGCAATAAGTGATTTCCATTCAAAAGAGTAATAGGCTTCCCTCTGGCAAATTCATGGGCGTCAGACCCATAATTCGATGTTGTTACTAGTATTCCTTTCGTAGCTCCCTCATTAATGACTGTTCCATATAAATCGCGAACTGCGGCCACCCCCACAGTATTCACATATCTTTTAGCTTGTACTACTATCTTTCCCCCTCTTATGGGATCGGGATCGAATGCGATAGCATCAACTCCTGCATCTCTGCTTGCTCTGGTTATTTTAACTTCTCCTCCATTTTGTTGGAATTCTTTCTCAAAAATTTCCCTAATTAGATGTTCAAAATCTTGCCAATCCATAGCGGCAATATTAACGGACTCATCAAGAGATGATGCCACATCATAAGCAGATATGAACCGTGCATCATCACGACTTATTTTCATTATAGGAGCTATGGGAGTCATATCATGCAATTTGCTACTACCAATACCTTTAAATTTTATGAAACATTTTTTGGGCTCAACATTTTCTAATTTAATTGCCATAAACTCATTTTTATTAACGTGTATTGAAAGCAAACAATTTGTTGTCTCAATTCCCGTTGATTTGTCAACCCCTTCAACAAGACCATTAAATATCACAGAGTCAATGGCATTGATTAAATCAGATTGAAAAATTTCAAATATACATCTTAACGTTAATTTGTACAACATATCATCGTACATCTTATTAAATACAGTATCGGATAAATATTTTTCTTTAAAAATATCATTACTCTGAATGTAAATTACTTCTTTAAGCCTTGGTGTATCGTCAATTGAAGGTAATAGATATTCAATGAGCAGTATTTTAGTATCGGGAAAGTAATCAATTTCATATTCTTTTGGGCAAAAATCTGGATATTGTGATCTTGAGAATATTAAATCAATATATTTCAGAATAGCTTCTGGGTCATTATCATTAAGACCTTTTCTGATCACGTCTAAAGAGTCATTAGCTCTTTTTTGGTTATTATAAAAATCTTCTCTCCCTTTTTCCCATTTACTTAAGTCCAAGTTATACTGTCTTTCGACCTCTTCCTTTTTGATCTTCCATTTATTGTGATCTTCAATAAAAAAATCATGAGCATCTTTTAATTTTTTGTCTTTGCGCGAAGGAAAAAGCCAATCTAAGAAATTTAACTTGGGTTGATACCTGTATTCAGATTCTTTCGGTTCCTCAAAGAGTTCCAAAATTGGCGTAGGTTCTATGAATTTAGAATTATCTTTGATTTTGTTCCAATCGGTTATTTTGTGATCTTTTTCTAAAGAAAAGTTAAGTATATTTTGTATATCATTTATAATCGTTTGTGCCTCATTAGTTTGTTCAGCTGCTATAGACTTTTTAATTTCTTTATCTTTCTTTGCTTGCTGGGCATTATATCTCGCCATTTCTGTGGCTTTTTTCCTTTCCCACATCTCATCCCAAGCTTTCAATTGAAGATTTGCTTTTCGTTCAACAACATATTTATCTGATCCCCGAAATATTCGATGTTTATTTAACCCGCTATGCCATACTTCAGTAGTATAAATTGTTCGGCCCATTATAATCTCCTAAAAGGGCAACTATTATCATTAGGATGATAAATAAAATATTTCCTTACGTCTTTTCTGAATTAACTTATTCTCAAATTCTATCCATACAGGCTTATGAATTTCATGCAACGTGGTGTGGATAGACGGTTCTCCCCAGCTTTCCACAAACCATTTTATATCTGTGCCATTAAGTAGTCTAAGTTGTTTGTATCCTAATTGATCATATGTAAATCGGAGCTTGCGTATACGCTCCCCCGGTATTGATTCAAAAATGTTGTAACCTGGTTCTTTTAATTTTTCCGAGTAAGGAATTGAAAATGAATCAATCGCTGCAAGCCAGTAAAGAAACGATAACTCTTCTTCAAAATTTGCTTTTTTTTGCCGTTTCTCTCTAATCAGCCCACGGAGAGCGACTGCGGCCTGACGAAATGCAGCCGGAAGTGGCAGGTTATCTAGCGCCTCTTCAAGACGTTTCTTTGGTTCCGCCTTGTATTCTTTAATACGATCAGCCCAGAAATTACCCACGTCAAGATCATTAGCGAGTGCTTCCCAAAATGACCTTGAACGAGATAATGCCTCTGCATCTGTTTTTGTGTTAATCCAACGATTTTTCATGAAAAACCCAATTCAATACATAAAAAGTTCCGTAGTTGGCTATCATCTTGATAGTGGTTCTTGAGAGAGCCTTCATAACAGTACGGGGTTTGAAGAGGTTAGATTTTTCGCATACTAATACTTTTCAATGCCACGAGAGGTTTAGATTGTCAAGGAATTTCGATTTCTTAGACCTTCCAGAACTGAATATGATCTTTTATGTAGGAGAGGTATTTCGAATGACAAGGGGATACTTCGCCAGTTCCAAGGCACCAAAGCATTTAAATCCACCTAATCCTGGGTATTGCCCGGAATGCCGCCGTACCCGCCAGGGAGCAGGCCCCGGCTACCGCGTTTGCCAGATCGTCTTGACCCCTGGCCGGATGGTCTACCGAATCCCGCCCGCCGCTCCTGGCGCGTCTCTCCAATGCCCTGAGCTCGTTTGAGAGCTGCTTTAAATCCAAAAGCTCCACCCGTCCGCTCAAAACCAGGGGCAAGAATTCCAGATAAAGATCACTCTTGGTTTTGGCCGCGGGTGCATAGGTGATACCGTGCTTGCGAAACTCTTGCTCCGGCCAGGCCCCGGCGTAGCGGTCCCCGGTCACCCGCCGCAAGCCGTAGCTTTTCAGTATCCCGGCCATTTCCCCCACCACCTGGGCGGGGTCATGAGGGGCCGGCCAGCGCCGGGCCAGGTCCAAGATCACCCGGTCCCCCTCAGCATGGGCCACGGCCAGGGCCGCGGAGTCCGCCCGACCCCCTGAAGGATCAACAAACCCCAGGTACCTTACCCCCTGAAGGGGCAGAATCTCATAACGCCCCGGAATGGTAACGGCCTCAATTGCTTCCATGGGAAGAAAGTCCTCCAGGTCAGATCGGAATTGCGCCAGATATTCGGCCGCGGCCGCTTCCGGATCGTTTTTCAGCTCTTCTTCAATTTCTGCTGCATCAAGGGTAGGATTCATGGTCAATGAATCGGCAACCCAGACCAGGACCTGCCCGTCCCGGCCCCAATGCTGGCGATAAGCCGTCCAGAGGACCCCCGCCCGCCGGTAAGGGGTGCTGATCACGATCAAAGGCCCCTTGGTGGTCAGCCTCCCCGGACGCAAAGCCCGCACAATTTCCAGGTCAGGATTAGC
>JAQTXE010000030.1:0-9224 GCA_028688935.1 Syntrophales bacterium | reverse complement strand
CCCCTCCACCCGCCAATAGGCGGTTTCTTCCAACACCGCCCCCACCAGGGTATAGCCCCGGACGGCCGCCTTAGAGCACGTTAAAACCCTGATGGTGACCCGGTTGTTGAGCGGGATTTCCCAGGTGAGGTCATCCGCTAATACCATTTGCTTCAAAATCGGGCTTTGTAAGAAAATATCCCGGGCATAGTTCAAGACAATCTTGGCCTGATCCCGGTCTGAGGCGATTATCGGCAATAGCCCTTCTTCTCCAGGTGCCAGAATTTTAGAATAGTCCTGAAAAGCGGCCAGAAAGACCCCTTTGGCCGCGGTGATCCTTCCTTTACCACCTCGGCGGCCAACAATGAAATAGACCTCTTTGGCTGGCCTCTCCGGGGGATTCTCCCGGCCGGTGCACCTCTTGAAGAGTTCCAATTCCTGAGCATCCAAAGGAAGGGCATAAGCCGCTTTTAACGCAGTCATCCAGGACCGCCAGGTCCCCGGATCAGGGAACGCTGCCCCTATGAGATTGCGGTCTGAAATAGCGTCGACGATGCTGATCATATTGATTTAAGAATGCCCCCCTCTTCCCGAATCAGCCATGGACATAGAGGCGCAAGCTGACAGTACTTTACCGGCCGGGGGGCTGAAGCCGCGGAGTTGGTGCGCCCCTGTTTATCTGGCGGGCCGCCTGAGAACCCGCCAAATTTATTTAACCCTCCCAGGAAGGACCGGAGCCCTCCCCGGGAGGGAAGGTTTACGAAATCGCCAGATCGTTACACAGGGCGAAGCTTTTCTCATGCCTGACGGCAATGTCGCAGTTCAAGATAACGCGAATCCACGTCTGATCCGTTTGGAAGGCGGTCCCCGCCTGGTTCGAGGCCAGGATGGACATTCCCGCCCACTGGCCGATGATCAGCTCCGACCAGTTCCCGAAAAAGACTTCCGTGCAGTTGCTCTTGTTGCCTTTGGTCAGGTTCACCGGAAGCTGCGTGGTGGTGCGGAATTGATAACCTATGGCCTCCCGCAAAGCGTTGTCACCGCTCATGGCGGCCATAATCACGGCTGGGATAAGGGGGTAACCGCCGGTGTCACCGGACCACTGGGGGACCTTCATCTTCCTCAAGACCCGCCTGACAACAGGATGAAAAACGAATCCCAGGCTACCTTTCAGGGCGTTATCCGCGGCAAGCTGATAGGACAAATCCTCAAACAAATCCAGGCTGTTGCCCAGCGGCGCGCCATTCACACCGTCCCCAGCTAACGCGGTGTTGATCCCCGGGGTGTTGGCGATACCCAGGGGCTCATTTTCCGTGCCGGTACCCCGCAACGCCACCAGATCGACAGCCAAGGCCATGCCCGTGGCAATATCCTGGCGGACTACAGCCTCTGCGCTCGGGTTGCTCATGGCCAGCAATGAATTACTCAATTGGCAGAGGGCGGCCGCCTTGTGGGGTTCGAGGCGAAGCTGACCAAAGGTAGGTTGTGAAGGGGTTATCGTATCGTTATCCCCAATCCAGTAGACCGTAGCGCCCCCGGTTTGCTTGGGGAAAAGAACGGGAGAGCCGTAGAGATTGTCAATGACCCGAGCCCCGCTCTGGATCACCACGGAATCGGCTCGGAGCATTTCGATCAAATCCCCCATGGCCTGGGCAGGCACCAGGTAGCCGCCGGCCACGTCATCGGCGGTGCCCAGGGCCTTTCTGCGGGTGGAGTCAAACACTTCTTTCTCGTAACCCGCGTTACTCCAGTCCCCGGTTTGAATTCCCCTGATTGCCTTGAAGAAACTGAACTTTTCCGCTTCCACCCCAGGTAAACTAGCCCATTTCCGGGTCCGCAGCTTGCTTTCAACATCTTCAAGTCGCCGGTTCAGGTTTTCGGGCATGGCGTCCTTGATTTCGGTTAGTAACCTTTTGAGTTCCGTATGCATTTTGCTTCTCCTTTAATTTTGGTGGTTTCTTCTCTCGTTTAAGAGCACTGCATATGCTCACCGGCTTGTCTCCCCCCATAAGGCTGTTAGCCGGGGTTCAACACCGGGGAGTTTCAAAAAAAACGGCCCACCCCCCGTTTTCGGGAGATAGGCCGTGCGTTGCTCACTGCTTTGGTGAGTTCAGCTTTGCCTTACGCTATTTTCAGAAACCGGGCTACCTTGAGTAGAACCCCCTCGTCTTTCCGGAGCATGTCTTCAATGCGCCGGCGGATTTTTCTAAGGTCCTGGGGATGATTACCTTGGGTTTCTGCGCCCACCAGGGGATGAAGCTGGGCTTGGTTATCAATCTTGGGGGCTACCATCTGCTTTCCCCTGGGTAACTGGTATCACCTGCCCACTTTTTAAGTATTCTTCCAAGGTGGGGGTAGGGTCCTTTGCCCCGCTATCCTTTGCCATTTGGCTTAGCGCCTGAATGTCCCGGCTGATGGAGTTCCATAGGCCCGTGTAGTCCCGTAAAATGCTGGGGGGCAGTTTTTCACCGTTCAGCAAAGCGGCCTGAAGGCTCTTGGCAATAATCAGATTTGCCGCCGTTCCATCCGCCAGGGTCTGAGCTAATGCAGAGGGGGTACCTTTGAAACCCTCCAGGAAATGCCCCCTGATCTTCTTCTTCAGCTTGCCGAAGAAGGAGCGGCCGTCAACTTTCACCTTGGCGGGATCACAATAGAGGCCATGCTTCATATTACGGCCCGCGCCTTTCACCGTGGCCAGCTTCTTTTCTTCCGGCTTAGGGGGCCGGCCGCGCGCTTGCTTTAAGGATAAGTTATCCGTATCTTGTCTTTTAATGCCCGTCATTACTCACTCTCCAGACCTTGGGCAACGTCTTGGAAACATTTGCAGTTTATACGATTCTCATTTTCGCCAGATTCCCGGATGGAAAGGCCGGGTTGATGCCTGGGCGTTACGCTCTTCCTTTGTCACCTCAACCTGGGATTAATCTCATTACCAGTTATCTTAGTGTTCACCCTGTTCGCATGTCCTCTAATCCGCATGGTTAACAGCCAAAAATCCGAACACCCCTTCTGTTCGCCCCTGTTCGATCTTCATTACTCGAAATTTGAAACCGAACACCCCGAACACCTAGAACGCAAAGAATAGAAAGAACAGAACGAACATATTTTTTAGGCAATTTGATATTCTCCATTCTCTCTCAGTCTCACCAGGCCGGCGTCTTTCATCCTGGCCAGATTCATGCGGATAGCATCATATTTTTTGCCAATAATTTTAGCGAGTTGTGCCGGAGTCTTCGGCCCCACTTCCGATAGAATCAGCAGGATGTCCTTGCGCTCCTGACTTATGGCGCATTCAGCCGCAGACCCCATGAGTTCCCAGAGACCTTCTCCGGGATGAAATTTTAAGGCGAGTTCCTGTTCTTCCACGTCCCGGCCGGTGATGAATAAGGTACCATCGGCCTTGCCCCGTCCCCGTCTAAGGATAAGAACAGCGTCAACCGCTCCGGTGAGTCCCGTTCCCCCGATCACTTCATCCAGAGGGTCTTCGGCTTCGGCCTTGCGATTATGGTAGATAAGCAAGATGCACACCTGGCGCTCTTGGGCCAAAGCCTGGAGTGTTCCCCCCACGGTCATGTCGAACTCATACATGTCTTGGTTCTTGGGGCGTGGAGGTTTGATCTTCGCGAACGAATCCACCACCACTAATTTGCAATCCGAGTGCTCTTTCAGGAATTCATTCAGGGCCTCCAGGCCGCCCTTGTCCAGCCGGGGCCAGGAGTCTGCAAGTATCAGGTCCTCTGGAAACGGAGCATCCCCGATGATGGTTTTCAAGCGCTTCTGCATCCGCCTCAATTTATCTTCAAGGCACAGGTAGAGCACTTTCCCCTGTGCAACCCGCAGGTCTGTTTTGCTCAAGGCACAGCCGCCCGTAGCGGTAGCCACGGCAACATTTGCGGCCCACCAGGTCTTCCCTTTTTTAGGCCGGGCTGACAGAAGACAAAGACCCTCTGGCAAAATTCCGGGGACTATCCAGGTGGGGTCTTTGAACTCCATATTCTGGAGCTCGGAGCCAGTGACCAAGTCGATATGAGGATAATTAGGTTTTTCTTGTCTCCTGACTTCTTGCACCGCGGGCACCTTGGGACCAGATGACCGCGCCTGGGGCTGCCACTCCGGGGCCGTCTTCACCATGGCAAACAGCGCCTGCCGCGTTGAGGCAATTGGAAATCTTTCACATCGGCCGGTCCAATCCGAAACATCCCCCTTATCGGGAAGGCCCGGAAGCTCTATCATTTTGATGCTGGCGGCAACACCCTGGAGGTGCCGGGCCACGTCCTGGGCATGGGCGCGGCCTGCACCCTCAGGAAAATTTTTATCCGGGGGGTCATTATCGGGAAGGATGACCACCTGCTTTCCTTTGAAATACTGGTTATATTCTTTGCGCCACTTCCCCGCGCCGCCGGGATTGCAGGTTGCCGTCAGGCCCAGGGCTTCCAGGGAATGAACGTCCTTCTCTCCCTCCACCACAAAAACAGTATCGGCCTTCAGCAGCTCCGGGAGCCGGTAGGGAACCCGGGGCACCCCCTCCAGGTTCCATATCCAGCTGCCCTTTCCATCGGGCCGGCGCTGGAGGAAATCTTTGGGTTCCCGGCGCACTACCTGAAAAACCAGCTTGCCCGCGGCGTCCAGGTAGTCATAGGTTGCAACGATCCTGGGCTTCGGGGTCCGTGCCCGGTCGCCGTTCGTTGAAGGCCACAGGTCCCGGGCCTGGAGTGCGTCGATAACCGCCGCTTGGGAGCATCCGCCGAAGCACTTCACCAGCACCCGGCCGTTACTCTGGGAGATGCTAAGGGAAGGGGTTTTGTCATCATGGGCTGGACAATGGACGTTCCCCCGGGGCTGCCCGCAGGTGCACCCGGGCTGCCCGCATTGCAGGGCCTGGCGGATAGTTTCCGGGTCCAGGGTCATGAACCTTCCAGTTTGGTCAGCAGCCGGTCAGTGGCTAAAGACATGCCTCGCCGATACCGGCCATGGGTGAAGAGCTGGAGAACCCAGAGGCGCAACCTCAAGAGAGCCCGGGTCATTATTCCGCTCCCAGGCTCTCGATGTAGGCGTCCAGGTCCTGCCGTCTGAACAGCACCTTCCCGCCATGCCGCACCGCCCGCACGGGGAAGGTCTTACGGCTCAATTCATTGCGGATAGTGCGGGGGCTGATGCCTAGATAATCTGCGGCTTCCGGGATGGGCAGAAGGCGCTTGCCGGCGCTCCTGATCTCTTGGCGCAGCGCCCTGAGTTCGACAAGTACCGTCTGGAGGTCGGTATTAAGCTTCAATGATTTCACGCTCGGAAGTCCTCTGTTTCTTCATAATCAGGCGGTTCGGCCTATAGTTCCCGAAGCTTGCCGTCGACGTACTTTTTCAGAAGCTCCACGTTCACCACCAGCCAATCCGGAATACCCATGGTGTCCATCAAACCCTTCAGGTCTTCGAACGACCTATGTTGATAGACCGGGTGAGGGTCATCTTGGTTGACCTCTTCTCCTTCCTGAACCCAAACTCGCATCCCGCCGGGAAGCAGCAGAAAACGGGAGAATTTGAATTCCCGCATAAGTTCGACTAACGGCGTTTTGCTGGAGTAGTTTTTTCCAGAATTCAACAGAGCCCGCAGCCATTTGTGGGAATTTACCCCACGGTTCACCAATAGGTTCACCAGGCCGACTTCCATCAGATTCAGATAGCTGAGGCGGGTCGGATAGCCCTGCCCCGCGGATTGAATGGCCGGCTTGATGACCTCCCGCTTGATCCACACCTGAAGCGTATTGGGTTTGATGTCCGGAAAAATTTTCGAAACGTGCGTGAGGGAGTACTGCGCTTGCTCCATCTCTTCTTTGGTCTTGGGGACCTCCATAATCATCCTCCTTTGAACATGTTCCATTCAATTACATATGGAATATATTCCATTCAAATTCTACTGTCAACAAAAAATCTGTAGTTCATATTTTTCGGGGAGGCCAAATGGAAAGGCCCCGGAGATTGGCGTTCACCGGGGCCTTAATTTGGCAAGTGTTGCCTATTTCGTTGCCCAAAAGGGAAAAAGGGTTAGGTCGATTGACCTAACCCCTTGATTTCATTGGCGCGCCCGGAGGGATTTGAACCCCCGACACACGGATTCGTAGTCCGTTGCTCTATCCAGCTGAGCTACGGGCGCGTGGTTGGGATGGGGCTGGATGACCAGCCGGCCGCTGAAGTATAGATTTATTTTTATAACTCCCGGAACCCAAAAGGTCAAGCCCATATCCCGGCAAGGATTCATAGCCCGTGCAGACTTCCCAGATTCCCGGAAGGCAATACGTCCTGTGGGGTGTCCTGAAGTTCTTCCTGGAAGTTATTTTAAAACCTGTTTTCCCTGCGATCCTGAACGTGGTGATGGATATCAATGCATTAAAAATACGAGATTCTTCGCTTCACTCAGAATGACAGTTTTGGGGAATTTGAGGTTTTGCCATGGCTAACAGTTCCAAAGTGTCTAATATCAGGTTTTAGGCATATGGTGGTACAAACTTTCGAGCCTAAGCGGTGCAGGTTACAAGTTAATAGTCTGGGGTGGCCCCGGACAGCCGTTTAACTGAGAGGTGATACCCATGGCTGGGGGAGCAACGCCGGAGAGCGCCCCCCCCGCCGGTGGAGGTCCGGGGGAGAAGGGGCGGACTCCATCTGGTCTTCTTCGCAACCGTTGACGGCCTGGAGGCGGGGGAACGGAACGGGGTTGGCTCCGGCGCCGTCCTGCTCCAATCTTGCTAGGCCATCAGTCTTCCAGACCCCGGCCCGGGTCATGCTGGCGTCCCCAGGCCACCAGCCGGCCCCGCAACTCCGGGGTATAGGGCTCAGGCAAAGGCACCACCTGGAGAACAAACTGCTTTTCCCCCAGTTTCCCGCAGTCCGGTCTGAGAAAATAGGCTTTCCCCGGCTCCAGGGTCGCTCTGGCCTCTTCCTTCAGACTTTCCCGGCCCCAGGGACCGAATAGTTCCAATTTGAATTCAATCTGACGCGATCCCGGCCGCACCTCACAAGCATAAGTGGGGGTGATATCCATACACAAACCCTGGTACACCAATTGGCCGTCAAATTTATCCATGGAGAGATGGTAGGCGTCGCTTTCCTGGTCCAACTGTTCCGGGGCCCAGCGGCATCCTTGGGCAAGATCATTACCGGCCTGGGGGATAATCGCCTGGACGAGATGCGGGTTGGTAATCAATAAGGCCATCTGTGCCGGAGCTTCCCTTTTCGCCGGCGTATCCCGGTAAATATAAAGATGCTTTTTACAAAGGGAGGCGCAGCCCGGCAGGCAGGTGCCGGTGAAGACGGCCGCCAGGAGCAGTATGATAAGGTTACTTTTCACCAGTTTCAGCATTTATTTGCATCTCCTCTCTCCCGGTTGCCGGGGCGATTAGTCACAGGATGGCCTTGCATGTTAACAGATTTTCCCGGAATAACAACTCGAGACCTGCGGAAAAAATAGGTGCGAGGCAGACCAGGGACTGACAGCCCCTGTCCCTTTCCTCGAAATGCTACAAAACTCCTTGCAATCATGGACGGTTGCCCATAGAATTTTCCTGTGAGGTAGGCCCCGCATGCGGCGCAAAGAATATTTCCTGGATACCCTGGCCGAAGCCGGGCAGTTGGAGAGGTTGCTGACCTGTCTCGAATTCTCCAAGGCCCTGCTGAGCGCCTATGACATGGAGACCTTGCTCACCCAGGTCCTGGAGCGCATCAAGGCTCTGATCCCCGCCCGCAACTGGTCCCTCCTGCTGGTGGACCCCCAGACCCAGGAGCTCTATTTCGCGGTGGTGGTGGGGGTGGACCCGGAAAGCTTGAGGGGACTGCGTCTGCAACCCGGTGAAGGGGTCGCGGGCGCCGTGGTTACCGGCGGCAAGCCCATCTGCATTCAGGACGCCAGTAAGGATCACCGCTTCTCGTCCCGGGCGGACCTGGCCACCGGTTTTGACACCCGTTCCATCATCGCCCTGCCCCTCCTGGTCCGGGGCGAAGTCATTGGCGTCTTTGAAGTGGTCAATGTGGAGGATGAGAAATATTTTAAGGAGAAGTACCTGCCGCTTCTCGCCATCCTGGCGGATTATGTGGCCATTGCCGTGGACAACGTCCATAATCTCCAGAGACTCCAGGCCCGGACCTATATTGATGAAGTCACGGGTTTCTATAATCCCCGCTACCTGGCCTGCAAGCTGGACCACCTCCTGCCCCTGATCCTGGAGAAAAAAGAGTATTTCTCCGTGGCCTTCCTGGACCTGGATGATTTTAAGCACGTGGTGGATACTCACGGCCATCTCCTGGGCTCCCAGATTTTGGGGGAAGTGGCCCGGGTGATCCATGCCGTGCTGCGGCCGGACGACAGCCTGGTGCGCTATGGCGGCGATGAGTTCATTATCCTCATGCCCCAGACTTCCCAGGAAGAGGCCCTGGCGGTGGTGCGCCGCCTGCGCCGGGCCATCAACAGCTCCTTGTTTCTCCAAAAAGAAGAGATCAGTCTGCGCCTCACCGCCAGCTACGGCATTGCCACCCTGCCCCAGGACGCCCAGGACCGGGAGACCCTGCTCAGGATTGCCGACCGGGCCATGTTCCGCAGCAAAGGTCGGGGTAAGGACGGCATCATGGTAGGTCAGGACCTGACCCCCGCCGCGGTAGAGTGACAGGTGGCCATGGCCGTCAATCTCCTGGATCTGGCCCGGGAAGTCCTGACCATCGAAACCGAAGGCATCGCCGCGCTGATCTCCAAGCTGGACGCCAGTTTCGTGAACGCGGTGGACCTCATTTACCGGGCCCAGGGCCGGGTGATCATCACCGGCGTGGGCAAGTCCGGTATTGTCGGCCGCAAGCTGGTGGCCACCCTGAATTCCACCGGTACCCCGGCCCTCTTCCTCCACCCGGTGGAAGCCATGCACGGCGACTTAGGGATGGTTTCCAAAGAAGACGTGGTCCTGGCGCTGTCCAATAGCGGCGAAACCAAGGAATTGACCATCCTGCTGCCCAGCCTGGAGCACCTGGGCACCCCGGTGATCGCCTTCACCGGCCGGCCCACCTCCACCCTGGCCCGGCACAGCCGGGTGGTCATCGACACCGGCGTGCCCCGGGAAGCCTGCCCCCTGGGGCTGGCCCCCACGGCCAGCACCACCGCTATGCTGGCCATGGGCGACGCCCTGGCCGTGGTTCTCCTCACCAGACGGGGTTTTAAAGCTGATGATTTTCGCCGCTTCCACCCGGGAGGCTCTCTGGGCGAGCGCCTCACCC
>JAQTXE010000029.1 GCA_028688935.1 Syntrophales bacterium | reverse complement strand
TGACCTACGGAAATGGCCATATTTCCATAAGGAACATCGCTAAAACGTTTTACATAAATAATATTATTCGCGATGGTATTATTACCGCAAACGTTGACAGCGTCGTTACTCCACAAGCCTATCCCATGTTTATGGTTATCTATTAGTTTATTATTAGTAAATTGCAATCCGGAGCCCGAATACCTAAAACCGGTGCCATTGTTTGCATTCTGGAGGGTGTTACCCGTTACAGTGCCATTATTCCCCCATAGATAAACATTATGGTCTAGGTTGGTTAAAGACGGATCACGCCCGTTTTTTTCAACCAGGTTGGATTGGATTTGCGCATAATGTCCTTCTAAATATATGCCATTCTGATTATTGTCATGGATATAACAGTTATTTATCTTTACAGAATCACCGAAGGCCTCAATACCATTGACGCCATTAGAAGAAATATTGGAGTGATATTTACTCGGGGGACCATTCAATGCATCTGTCAGAATATTAGGAGAACTTGGAGGTGGTGCGGTAACACCCCCCTCTGGTGAGGACCCGGATCCATCACCGAAGAAAAGCAGGAGACAAATACTTGGAATTATGCTCCCTTGGAGGCTGGAGCCGCTGATTAATATGTATCCCCGTTGCCAAAGGGAGATTCCGGATTGGGGGCAATTAGATACATCGCACGAGTCTATCACCAGGTTACGGTCTATCACTTGCGAGTCGGGATCCGCACTGGGGGCGATGCCTATTCCTTTGCCCACCACGGCACCCTGGGAAAAACCATTATTGATATAAGTTACATTGAGATTTTTCAGGTAGATAAAATTCCTGTCCAAATAGATGCCGAAATCCCAACCGTCGCCGTTAATTTTCGGTTTTGGCAGCGCCGGATCCCCATAATCTCTGATAGTTATATAAGTGATAGAACCGGAGGTTATAGCGCCATCGACCGGGAGGGTTAATTTTTCATTCCAGGTTTCCCCCCGCTTCAACAGGATTTTATCTCCGGCATTAAATTGCACCGGCGATAAAGGGCCTGTCCCTTTAATGTTGGCAAAAGTCTTCCAGGGCCCATGAGTTCCGTCATAACTCGCCGCCGTTCCGTCATAATTATCATTCCCGGAGGTGGCGTCGACATAATAATTTTTAAGAATTATTGCCTCCAAAATGGCGACTTTCGGAGGAACCGGAGGAACCGGAGGACGGGTCAGGAAGTAGTACAAAAGCGGTAGGGCAATAACCGCAGCCAGGACCAAGACGGTAATAATCAGGACTTTTTTGCGCAACATCTTCAGGCCTCCTGTTAGTCTCGCTGGAAGCGGTTTTTAAGGCAAGTGGCGGCAAAAAAACCGGCGTTGCTTTCAGGCAACCCGGTGGGCTCTCCTCAGCTATTACTCATGGTTTTATTCTCCGGCGGTGACGCATTGGCTGTGACGATCAGTCCAGGAAAGAACCTTCCCATCCGGTTCGGTGGTCAAGGTTGTCTCCCCGCCATGACGCTATCCTTTACGGCCGCAGCGCCAGGAGGCGCAGTTCCGTCAGCTCTCCCATGGCGTAGCGCACCCCTTCCCGTCCTAGCCCGGAGTCTTTGACCCCGCCGTAAGGCATGTGGTCCACCCTGAAGACGGGACCGTCGTTGATGATCACGCCTCCCACTTCCAGGGTCTCGAAGGCTTGCCAGGCGTGGCTCAGGTTATTGGTGAAGACTCCGGCCTGAAGGCCGTAGCTGGAGTCGTTGGCCAGTTCCAGGGCCTGGGCGAAATCCCGGTAGGGGGTGAGGGTGGCCACCGGGCCGAAGATTTCCCGGTTCCAGACCTTCATCTCCCGGGTGACGTTCTCCAGGACGGTGGGGGGCATGAGGTTCCCTTCCCCGAACCCGCCGGCCAGAAGCCCCGCGCCCTGATCCAGGGCCTCCTGAACCCAGGCCCGCACCCGGGTAGCGGCCCCGGCGTCCACGAAGGGCCCCACCACGGTTTCTTCCAGGGCCGGGTCTCCGGCCTTGATCTCCCGGGCCACGGTCTCCAGGAAAATTTTCTTAAACTCTTCGTACACCTCCTCCACGACAAGAAGGCGTTGCACCGCAATGCACACCTGGCCCGCATGGGCAAAGGCTCCGATCGCGGCCCGCAGCGCCGCGGCCTGCAGATCGGCCCCGGCGTCGACGATGCAGGCGGCGTTGCCTCCCAACTCCAGGATGACCCGTTTCTTCCCGGCAATATTTTTGAGATGCCAGCCCGCGGCGGCGCTGCCGGTGAAGGACAGGACCTTGAGGCGGTCGTCGGCCACGGCCTGCTCGGCCTCCGCCGCGGTGGAAGGCAGCACTTGCAGCCCCCCGGCAGGCAGACCCGCCTGCTCATAAATTTCCGCCAGCTTCAGGGCCGTGAGCGGGGTCTTGGACGCGGGCTTGATGATGATGGGGTTGCCCGCGGCCAGGGCCGGAGCCACTTTGTGGGCCACCAGGTTGAAAGGAAAATTAAAAGGCGTAATCCCCAGGACCGGCCCCAGGGGGAAGCGCCGGGTGAAGCCCCAGCGCCCCTTGGTAGCGGCCTGCACGTCCAGGGGGATGACTTCGCCGCCGAGCCGGGCCGCTTCTTCCGCGGCCAGGGAAAAGGTCATCACCCCCCGGGCCATCTCCCCCCGGGCATAAGTAATGGGCTTGCCCCCTTCGGCCATGATGGTCCGGGCCAGTTCCTCCTGGCGGGCCTTGACCCCTGCCAGAATCGCCTCCAGCAGCTCCCGGCGCTCCATGCTGGAAAAGCCCCGTAGCACCTGCGCGGCCTGCTGGGCCGCAGTGATGGCCGCGTCCCATTCCGGGGCCCCGGCTAGGCAGACCTCCCCCACCGCCTCCCCGGACCAGGGGGAGAGGACGGGGAGTTTCTTGGCGGTTTCCACCCAGCGGCCGTTAATGAAACAGCCTTGCATTGTCTCCCCTTTATCCTCACGCAAAGCCGCCAAGGCGCCAAGACGCCAAGACATACAATTATTAAATGCTTTGCGTCTTCGCGTCTTTGCGTGAGACCCTAGGTCCTTCTCCCTAAGCTTTGATCCACTCCCAGGCGGCGGCCAGTTGTTCGCTGGCAAAAGTCTGCATCTCCCCTTCGATGAATTTGGAGAAGAGCTTGGTCATTACCTCGATCCATTTGACCGCGCCCACCACCGCCATTCTCTCCAGGTCGTTTTTGTATTTGAAAAAGAACTTGGCGTCGTCCAACATGGCCCCCAATTCCATCCCGGCAAAAGTCTCATCCATGTAACAGAGGAACCGGGCCTTGCCGTACTGCTGAATCCGCCCCACCAGTTGCGGCACCATGACCTCTTCGTAGTCCCGGGCGGTAAGTTTTTCGGAAACCTGAATCCCCAGAAGATTGCCGTCACTGCCGGGCAGAACTTTGACCATGATCCACCTTCTGTATTAAAGTTAGTCCATGAAGGGGAAGTTTTCGCCTTTTATTTTCACGCAAAGACGCAAAGGCACAAAGTGCGCCTTGGCGCTTTGCGTGAGCTACCCCTTCTTAGCCATATTCAAGGCGCCGCCTACGGCCAGCATTCGCCGCTGCCGGGCGGAGAGGTCCAGCCGCACCCAGATTTCTTTACTACCCACCTTCAGGGGCAGGCGTTCCGCGCCGTCTAAAATGAGCTGACGCACCCCCGGCAATTCCAGGGTCTGGCCCACTTCCAGGAGGTCATAATCCTGAGGGTTCTCAAAGGTCAGGGGCAGGATGCCGAAGTTGATGAGATTCGCCAGGTGAATGCGGGCGAAGCTCTTCACCAGCTTGACCCGCACCCCCAGGTAGCGAGGGGCCAGGGCCGCGTGTTCCCGCGATGACCCCTGGCCGTAGTTTTCGCCGCCGATGATGGCCCCTTCCCCCCGGCCCTGGACGCGGGTGGGGAAATCCGGGTCCAGCCGGGTGAAGGAGTACTGGCTGATGGCCGGGAGGTTGCTGCGCAGCGGCAAAATTTGGCTGCCCGCGGGCATGATGTCATCGGTGGTGACGTTGTCCCCGGTCTTCAGCCAGACCTCGCCGGACCAGGACTCCGGCAGACCGGAGAGCTGGGGAAAAGCCACAATGTTGGGTCCCCGGAGCACCTCTACTTTCTTACTCTCCTCCGGGGGCAGGGGCGGCATCAGACTGCGGCCATTCACCAGAAAATACCGGGGCCCGGCCACGCGGGGGCAATCCCCCAGGCGCCGGGGATCGACGATCTCGCCGAAGATGGCGGCAGCCACCGCGGTCTCCGGGCTGGCCAGATAGACCTGGTCGCCTTGGGTGCCGCTTCTGCCCGGGAAATTCCGGGTAAAGGTGCGAACCGACACCGCGCCCGTGGCCGGGGCCTGGCCCATGCCGATGCAACCCCAACAGCCCGGGGGCATCACCCGCACTCCGGCTTGTAGCAGCGTCAGCAGCCCCCCGGAGAGGTCCAGGTTTTCCAAGACTTGCAAAGAACCGGGGTTGACTTCCATGTGCACCCGGGGATGCACCCGCCGGTCCTTCAAAGCCCGGGCCAGGACCATCAGGTCCCGGAAGGAGGAGTTGGCGCAGGAGCCGATGAGCACCTGCTCCACCGGCGTGCCCGCCACTTCTTGAACCGGGGTGACCTGATCCGGGGAGCCCGGCCCGGCTATTAGAGGTTCCAGATGGCCCAAGTCAATATCCTCTGCCTGGGCATAGTTAGGCCTGCCTTCAGCCTTCAGGGGCCGGAAATCCTCCGCCCGGCCTTGGAGGGCCAGAAATCGCTCAGTCTGGGCATCCGCGGGAAAGATTGAGGTGGTGGCCCCCAGTTCCGTGCCCATATTGGTGATGGAGGCCCGCTCCGGCACCGCCAGGTGGCGCAGGGCCGGGCCGGAAAACTCCAGGATCTTGCCCCGGCCGCCCTTCACCGTCAGGCGGCGCAGCAGCTCCAGAATCACGTCCTTGGCCGACACCCAGGGCTGGAAGCGCCCTTTAAGGCGCACGCCCAGGACCTCCGGCATCACCAGATAAAAAGGCTGCCCGGCCATGGCCAGGGCCACGTCCAACCCCCCGGCCCCGAAGGAAAGCATGCCCGCGCCTCCGGCCGTGGGCGTGTGGCTATCCGAACCGATCAAGGTCTTGCCGGGAATGGAAAAACGCTCCAGGTGCACCTGGTGGCAGATGCCGTTGCCCGGCGGCGAGAAATAGAGGCCGTATCTGGCGGCAATGGTCCGCAAGAAACGGTGGTCGTCGGCGTTGCGGTAATCCGTTTGCAACAGATTGTGATCCACGTAACTCACCGACAACTCGGTCTGCACCCTTTCCACCCCCATGGCCTCAAACTCCAGATAGGCCAGGGTGCCGGTGGCGTCCTGGGTCAAGGTTTGATCAATCTTCAAGGCCACCTCGGCGCCGGGGACCAACTCCCCGGAGACCAGATGCGCAGCCATGATTTGTTCGACAAGCGTCTTTGCCATGATTTATTCCTTCGTAATAAAGTAATGATCTCACGCCAAGACGCCAAGACACAAAGTTAAAAAAATGTCTTGCGTCTTTGCGCCTTGGCGTCTTTGCGTGAAAATATTATTTTCGCAACTCCGCTTTCAGTCTTGAGACTTCCTCCCGTAGTCCTAGACTGACAGCGTCATAATCGCCCGCGGCCGGGTCGATCTCCAGGCCTCGCTTTTTCAATTCCTGCCAGGAATGGGCCTGGCCGAAGATCACCCGGATGGGATGGGCCCGGGGCCAGGCCACGTGGGCGGGCCAGGCCTCATAGGAGCCGTGAATATAGACCGGCACCAATTTCACCTCCAGTTCCCGGGCCAGGATGGCCGCGCCCTTCTTGAATTCACCCAATTCTCCGGTGGGACTCCGGGAGCCTTCGGGAAAAATACACAAGAACTGGCCATCCTTAAGAATATAAGCCGCCACCTGCATGGCCGCCACCACATGCCGGGAGGAATCCACCGGGATGATCCGGATCAGCTTGCTTAAGGTCCGGACCACCGGAAGGTCGAAGTAGCGGCTATATCCCAGGGAAAAGAGGTGGTAGCGCAGATGCTCCGGCACCGCGTAGGCGATGAGAAAGCCGTCCAGAAAACTGGCGTGGTTGGGGCAGAGAATATACCCCCGGCCCGCTAACTTCTCCCTGCCCAAGACCTTAAGATCGAACCTCCGCCTGAACCAGAGGCCCAAGGCCCAGGTCAGGGCCCGGGTGGTCATGCGGGCCGCCAGCCCCCCTTCCAGACCTAAGCGCTGGACCAGGGCCGGCGGCGGATCGGTGGTGAGAAGGCTGCTCCAGGCCGCGGTTTCAACTTCGGGTTCCTGGGCCCCTGCCGGATTCTTCTCTTCGATGAATTTAATGAGTTCTTGGACGGTGAAAATCCCGGTAAATTCTTCATCCCGGATCTGGAGGTTAAAGCGGCTTTCCAGGGCGGCCAGCAATTGCACCAGGGCCAGGGAGTCCATCCCCAAATCCAACTCCAGATGGTCCTCCAGGGAGATGGGGACGCCCTCCAGTTGCCGGGCCAAAACCTCCACGACGACCCGGCCCACCGGCGAGAGCCTTGCCGCCGGAACCGGCTTTTTCCGGACAGGGGGTTTTCCGGCCCGCTCCCGGTACAGGCGCTGGGCTTCGTGGATTTTGACTTTCCCCAACCGGGTCTTGGGCAGTTCTTCATTAATGAGGATAAAGTCCCGCACCCGCTTGTAGGGCTCCAGGTCCTGGGACAGCAGTTCCAGGTCCCATTTGACCTTGCCGTGGATGTCCGTTTCCCCGATCTGCCGGAAAAAATCCAGGTCCGGGACCACAACCGCGGCCAGCTTCTCAGCTTGAGCGTCGGTGGTCACGAAAATTTCTTTGATGGAGGGGGCCTGAAGATAGTATTGCCCCACTTCCTCGGCGGAGACATTCTTGCCGGAACTGAGGACGATGATCTCTTTGAGACGCCCTTGGAGGAAGAGATAACCGTCTTCATCCAGATAACCCAGGTCGCCGCTGTGCAGCCAGCCGTCTTCCAGGACCTCCCGGGTGGCGGCTTCGTTTTGATAATACCCCGGCATGACATTATCGCCCCGGATGAGGACCTCCCCTACCCCCTCGGCGTCGGGATCGAGAATCTTGACTGCCACTCCCTCCAGGGGCTTACCCGCAGACCCCAGGCGGGGGGCTGCCGGTGGGTTCATGGTGACCACCGGCGCGGTCTCCGTGAGGCCGTAACCTTCCAGGATCGTGAAACCCAGGCGGGCGAAGCCCGCAGCCAGTTCCTCCGGGAGTTTGGCCCCGCCGCTGACGAAAAACCGGAATTGCTCCCCCAGGGCGCTCTGGAAACGGCGCAGCAGCCGCCGGGCGGGATTTATCCCGGAAAAGCGGGCCACCTTCCAGGAGAAGTTGAGAAACCTCAGCAACAGGGGCCGAAACGGCCAGGGAATTTTTTCCAACTGCCTCTGAATGCCGTTATAAAAGAGCCGGAGCACCTGGGGGGTCACCGCCATGAGGGTGACCTGCTGCTCCTTGAGACACCGGAGGATGGCGCCGGCCTTTAAGGTGTCCAGATAGGTGATCCGCAATTTTCCCAAGAGGGGGGTAAGGAGCGTGGCCGTAAAAGGAAAGGCATGGAACAACGGCAGGATGGAGAGAATATTGTCCCCTGGCCGGGTGACCTCTAACTTGGCTATGCTCTCGTAATTGGCGCAGAAATTCTTATGGGTGAGCATCACCCCTTTGGGGACCCCGGTGGTGCCGGAGGTGTAAATAATGGAGGCCAGCTCATGGGGCTGGGCCTGGGGCAAATACTGGCGGCCCGGCTTCGCCGCCAGCACCTCGGGAAAGATGCTAGTGTTTTTCCCCGATTTTCCCCCGGCGCCGATGACGACAACCTTTTCCAGAAAGGGGACTTTTCGCAATTGGGGCAGAGGGGCCTGGGGGAAAGTGAAGATAACCCGGGCCTGGGTCTCTTCCAGAACGTGATGGATAAAGTCCCAGCGGGAGACCGGGTCCAGGGGCACGGCCACGCCGCCGGCCAGGAGCAGCCCGAAGTAGCACAGGGGCCATTCCGGGCGGTTCTCCAGGAGGATGACGCCCCGGTCCCCTTTTTTCAAGCCCTGGGCTCGAAGCCAGCGGGCCACGGCCAGGCTCTCCCTATAAAGCCGATCATAGGTGTATTCCCGTACTTCCTCTCCTTCCCGGAAGAGGATGGCCGTCTGGTCGGGGACTTCCCGGGCCACCCGGGCAAATTGTGCGGTTAATGTGTGGTTGGAGTCATCCATAATTTTTTGGTGGCCCAGGCTTTCCAGCCTCCGCAGGAGATGCGGCGGGTGAGGAAACCCGCCCCACCGATTGATCACTGATCACTGATAACCAAGTTCAGAATGGGCAAAGGCCTTTCCCCCTAGGCTCCCGCGCCCCGCAAATATTGAATAATCTCCGCCGGCCGGTTGGTGCAAATGGCTTCCAGGTTCATGGCCAGGTAAGGCGCCAGGTCTTCGGGGTCGTCGATATTCCAGACGCTGACCTTGAGTCCCTGCCGGTGGGCGGCCTCTGTCAACTCCCCGTTGACATAACGGTAGTTCAGGACCAGGGTGTCGGTGGCCGCAGCCCGGGCCAGGCCCACGGGGTCTGCGGGGCAGCCCACCATGAGGGCGCCGGTCCGCAACCGGGGTTCCTGTTCCTTAAGGCCTTTGATGACCGGGTGCCAGAAGGAGATGGCCCTAAGGTCTTCGAAAAGCAGGCCTTCCCGGCACAGGGCCAGAAACGCGGGGGCCGACTCAGGCTGTTTCAGTTCCACCAGGATTTGTCCCCGGCCCCGGACCAGTTCCACCACTTCTTCCAGGGCGGGAAGGCGCTCCCCCCGGCCCGCGTCCAGTTTTTTAAGCTCCGCCAGGGTATAGTCCTTAACCCGGCCCCGGCCGTTGGTGGTGCGGTCCACGGTCTCATCATGGATCACCGCCAGGCGGCCGTCCTTGGTCAACTGGACATCCAGCTCCACCGCGGCCGCGCCCGCGTCCAGGGCGTGCTTAAAGGCCCGCAAAGTATTCTCCGGCTCTGCCGCGGCCGCGCCCCGGTGGCCGATAATTTTTACCATTTGATCTCCAGTGGCATGAGGTAGATGGAGTGAGCAGCGGTGACAGCCAGGCTTCGTCTGGCCACTATTATACCCCCTGCCCTCGCCTCTTTTCTGTAACCGTCTCCAACCCCTTGTGATACATATATGATTGCCCCTATATTAGAAGAAACGCGGGCAACTGGCAAGGAGGGAGGAGGGGGACGTGAGCTGGCTGGGATTTTCTTTGATGGCCCTGCTTTTGTGGGGGGCGTGGGGTTTTCTGAGCAAGGTGGCTTCCCGGCAGTTGCCGTATGCGGCCGTTTATCTCCTGGCCGTTTGCGGTCATGGCGTGGTTTTAGGTTATTTATGGCTGACTGGAGCCCTCACTGTTCCCGGCCATCTTTGGGGCCTGGCCGCGGCCCTGGCCGCGGGCCTGGCCATGGCCTTCGGCCTCCTGTTTTTCTATAAGGCCCTGACCGTGGGCGCGGCCACGGTGGTGGTCCCCCTCACTGCCCTTTATCCCCTGGTGACCGTGGTCTTAAGTTGGGCCATCCTCCGGGAGGAGATGACCCCCCGGCACCTGGCCGGCATCGCCCTGGCCCTGGCCGCGGGCTGGTTGCTTTCCAAATAGGATAGCCTTCCCGGAGCGGAATAAAGATTACTCCTGGGAAAATATAGGTTATACAAAGAGAATCATGTCCCCGGAAAACTCTGAGCCAACGCGGCCCCGGGAAATTCGCATCCTCGCCCTGGACGTGGGCGAGAAACGTATCGGCCTGGCGGTGAGCGATCCTTTGGGCATCACGGCCCAGGGTCTGGGCGTCTTGATCCGGCAAAACCGGGAAAGCGACCTGGCCCGGCTCATGGAAGTAGGCCGGGAATACGGGGTCCAGGAAATCGTGGTGGGCCTCCCCCGCCACCTGGACGGCCGCGAGAGTAAGCAAACTCCGGCCATCATGAACCTGGCCCAGGCCCTGGGAGACGCCCTGGGCGTAGTGGTAACCCCTTGGGATGAACGGCTCACCACCGTGGAAGCGGAACGGGTCCTCCTCCAGGCGGACCTGAGCCGCCGCCGCCGCCGCCAGGTGGTGGACCAGGTGGCCGCGGTCCTCATTTTGCAATCCTACCTGGAGTATCGTCACCTCTCTAAATAGAATTCCCCCCTCCCCTTCTAAGTCCGACCCGGTCCAACCAAAAAACTTTTTGTGAATAACTTCTTATCTCTTTTTTTGCTTGACATCTGCCTAGAAAAAGGCGTATTTTTTCTTCTAAGTGGGGAGAAGTGGGGCAAAGTGGGAAGAGGGCCAAATTTCAGATGTTTTACAACACCCATAATTACTCCATGGATAAAAAAGGGCGGGTCAGTATCCCCGCCCAGTTCCGGGAGTCTTTACAAGAATTGGGAGATGATAAGATTGCCCTCACCATTTACCAGGCTGGCGCCTACCGGTATCTTCTCGCTTTGCCCCACTCATTATGGCAGACCAAAGCCGCCAGCCTGGAGGGCCGGACTTTCGATCCGAAAAACCGGGAGTTCCGGCGGTATCTGATGTCCAGGATGGAGGTCTGTCCCCTGGACAAACAGGGGCGCATACTTATCTCCCCGCAGCTCCGGGATTATGCCGGTCTCACCAAGGACATCAGCCTGGCGGGAGTGGGCCAATCCTTTGAGATCTGGGACCGCCAGACCTTTGACAACTATTTTAACCAGATGGATGAGACTATAGGCGAAGAGGTTCTAGAACGGTTGGATTTCTGAACAGAGACCACAACCCGGTACATGAACCGGTTTTGGTAGAGGAGGTGTTGGTGGGCCTCGATTGCCGGCCAGGCTGCGTGTACGTTGACGGCACCGTAGGCGAGGGGGGGCATGCTACGGCCATCCTGAACCGTACCGCCCCGGACGGTCTCCTCTGGGGCCTGGACCAAGACCCGGTGGTCCTCCAAGCCGCGGCGGCGCGGCTGGCCCCCTTCACCTCCAGATTTCGTTTATTTCATCGTTCTTATGCCCAATTGGGGGAGATTCTCACAGAAGCCGGAGAACCGGCAGTGGCCGGTATCCTCCTGGACCTGGGCCTGTCCCTCCATCAGTTACAGCGCTCCGGTCGAGGTTTCAGTTTCCAGGGGGATGAGCCCCTGGATATGCGGTTCAATCCGGAAAGGCCGGGGAAAACGGCCGCGGATATCTTGAACCGGGCCACTCCGGCTGAATTAGAAAAAATTTTTAGAGAGTATGGCGAAGAGCCGCGCGCGCGGCGTTACGCCCGCCTGGTGGTGGAAGCCAGACGGCAGCATCCTTTCCGGTTTACCCAACAGTTGGTAAAACTCGTGCAGCAAGCCCAGGGACCCGGGCGGCGGACGGGGGAGAAAAATCCCGCCACCCGGGTCTTCCAGGCCTTGCGGATTGCGGTGAACCGGGAATTGGAGGAACTGGCCCTTTTTCTGGGGCAGGCCCCGGCCTGGCTGTTGCCGGGCGGGCGCCTGGTGGTGATCTCCTATCACTCCCTGGAAGACCGGCTGGTAAAGAAAAAGCTGCTGGCCTGGGACCGGGAGGGATTGATGCGCCGCCTCACCCGGAAGCCCGTGGCTCCCTCCCGGGAGGAGGTCCAACGGAATCCCCGGTCCCGGAGCGCCAAACTGCGCGTGGCTGAGAAGGTCGGTGAAAAGGAGAAACAGTATGGCCAGACAGGTGACCCTCCGATTAAGTAGTGTCGAACAACTCTTCATGACCCGCAATCGCAAGGTAGGCAGACAATCCTCCCCCTGGGGGCGGGCCGGAGTGATGTTTCTGGTCCTGGTGGCCGCAGGGTTCATCATCGCCTCGGTGGTTTGGGCCTGGGCCAATCTCCAGCAAGTTACCCTGAACTATCAGATTTCCCAGGCTAAGGAAGTACAGAAACAGTATCTAGAGCTGAACCGCAAGCTGCGCATCGAGCATTCCAATCTGACCTCCATCTCCCGTCTGGAAAGGTTGGCGGAGGAACAATACGGCATGGGTGCGCCACAGCCCTTCCAAGTCGTGCAATTGCCATGACGCCGGGCCTCGATAAATGGACCCGGCTGCGCATTCTCCTGGTAGGTTTGGGCATGGCCTGTTTGGGTCTGTGGCTCATCGGCAGATTTTTTTATCTACAGGCCATCATTGGTCCTGACCTCCGGGAAAAGGCGGTCCGGGAATCTCAGAAACTCTGTCCCGTTTTACCGGTGCGGGGTCAGATACTGGACTGCCGCGGCAATGAGTTGGCCATCAGCACCCGGGTTTATTCCCTGGTAGCCCACCCTAACCAAATCGAAAACGCCGGCTATTTCAGCCGGGAACTGGCCCCGGTCCTGGGGTTTGATGTCCGGGAACTGCAGAAGATCTTCACCCGGGCCCGTCCTTTCGTCTGGCTGCAGCGCCACCTCTCACCGGAGAAAGAGGAAGCCTTTCGCACCTGGCACGCGGCCGCGGAGAAGGCTTCCTCCCGGTGGCCGGCCAGGTACCGCCGGGATTTAGACGCCATTTACCTGATCCCCGAGGCCTTCCGTTATTATCCCCAACTTACCCTGGCCGGGCCGGTTCTGGGGTTTTGCAACGTGGACGGCCAGGGCTTGGAAGGACTGGAGCTGCAATACGACAAATACCTTTATGGTAAACCCAAAAAGTGCATGAAGATGCTGGACGCCCGGGGACGGATTGTCGTCACCGGTGAAAAGGCCTGGGACCCGGAGGTCATGGGGAAGAACGTGGTTCTGACCCTGGACAGCACCTTGCAATATATCGCCGAGAAGGAATTAAACCGGGGCGTGGCCCATTGGAAAGCCGCCAGCGGCCTGGCCATGGTGGTTAGGCCCCAGACCGGGGAGATTCTGGCTATAGCCCAATCTCCCGGAGTGGACCCCAACCGCTTTGCCCAATATCGCGCCGAAAACCGCCATATTCGCCACCTCACCTATGCTTTGGAACCGGGCTCCACTTTCAAGGTGTTCGTGGCCGCGGCGGCCTTGGACGCCCATAAAGTAACGCCGGGGGACCGCTTCAATTGCGAGAGTGGGGTGTACCGCCTGGGGCCCAAGGAAGTGATCCACGATGCCCACCCCTACGGGACCCTGACGGTACAGCAGATTATTCAAAAATCCAGCAACATCGGGGCCGCCAAGATTGCCAACCGCACCGGCTCAGTACGCCTGGATCGATATCTCCGGGCTTTCGGCTTCGGCAGCCGCACCGGTATCGCCTTTCCCGGAGAAAGCGCCGGAATCTTGAAAAATCTCCGCCTCGCTCGTTCTCCCATTGACCGGGCCACCCTGGCCTTCGGCCAGGGAGTCTCCGTCACCGCCCTGCAACTGACCATGGCCCTGGCAGCCCTCGGTAATAGCGGGGTGCTCATGGAACCCTTACTAGTCAAAAAAATTGTCAGCCCCGGGGGGAAAGTGGTGCAAGTCTTCCAGCCCCATCCTATCCGCCGGGTCATTGCTCCCGCCACTGCCAAGCAGATGCTGGCGATTATGCAAACCGTGACCCAACCCGGCGGTACCGCCAAGGAAGCCGCGCCTCCCGGCTTCGCCGTAGCCGGTAAGACCGGCACGGCCCAAAAGCTGGTGGGCCGGTCTTATTCCCACAACAAGTATATGTCTCTGTTCATTGGGCTGATTCCGGCCCAGAAGCCGGAGTTGGCCATTGCCGTAATCGTCGACGAACCTAAAGGCGCCTACTACGGTGGGGTGGTGGCCGCCCCCATTTTCCGGGAAATAGCCGCCCAATCTTTACGTTTTCTGGGGGTTTATCCCCAGGGGGAAAACCAGCCGGTTTTGGCCGGGATACTGCCTTCACTGGGCGCGGCCCGGGCCTCGGCCGCGAGCGAAGCCCCGCCTCCCGAAGCGGCGCCTCTCCCGAAACCCAAGAAATTGCGGTCACCAGTACCCCAAAAACGCCTGAAGGTGATGCCGGATTTAAATGGTCTGACACTCCGCCAGGCCTTGAATCTGCTTCACCCCACCGGGCTGCATTGCCGCTTTGAGGGCAGTGGCCGGGCCTATAGCCAGGATCCGGCTCCAGGGGCGGCGATAACCCCGGCTACCACCTGTTCGGTGAAATTTCGCGCCCATTGAAGCCGTAGGGGCCATCGGATGGGCGTCTTGCGAAGGGTAGCAAGTTTCTATAGGATTATTATGAAAGCCGGTTAACAAAATTAGACAGCACTTTAAGCCCTGAAGAAGATACTGGGGTGAGGTCCTGGCCTTACCCGTAAATAGGTGAAACAAGGACCGGTGCGGAGAATGCCCGACGACACCCAGACATTGACAGAACTCCTGGCCGGTCTGGAAGGCTGCCGCCTGGCGGGGGATGACCAAGTGGCCGTCCCCGGGGTGGCCTATCATTCCCGGGACGTGGTCCCCGGGGGTGTTTTTGTGGCGTTGAAAGGCGCCGCCACCGACGGTCATCTCTTTCTGGACGCAGCTTTGAGCCGGGGCGCCCGGGTTATCGTCACTGAACAGGAGTTGGCCCCGCCTCCCGGCGTCACGCTGGTGCGAGTGCCCGACGCCAGGTTGGCCCTGGCCCACCTGAGCGCTGCCTTCCACCGCCATCCCAGCCGGGAACTGGTGCTGGTGGGCATCACCGGCACCAACGGCAAGACCACCACCACTTACCTCCTGGAGTCCATTCTGGAGGCGGCCGGCCACCGCACCGGCGTGGTGGGAACTGTCAATTACCGGGTAGGCTCCCGGACCTGGCCGGCGCCGGTGACCACCCCCGAATCCCTGGACTTGCAGAGATTGCTCCGGGAAATGCGGAGCCACGACGTGAGCCACGTCTTTTTAGAGGTCTCCTCCCATGCCCTGGATTTGCGGCGGGTGGATTGCGCCGCCTTTGCCGCGGGGGTCTTCACAAATTTGTCCCAGGACCACCTGGACTATCACCGGGAGATGGACGACTATTTTGCCGCCAAATCCCGGCTTTTCCTGGAGCTTCTGGCCAACGGCTGCGCCCCCGGCGGTATTGCCGTCCTCAATCTGGACGATCCCCGGGGCGAAGAATTGCACCGCCGGGTGTCCGGGCCCACCCTGACTTACGGCGTTCATCCCGCCAGCCAGGTGCGGCCCCTGAAGAAGCGTTACCGGCCCCACGGCCTGGAAGCCAGGCTTACTACGCCCGCGGGAGAAATAGAGATAAGCTCCCGGCTGGTGGGCCCCTTTAACCTGTCGAACATCCTGGCGGCCGCAGCCACCGCCCTGGCCTTAGGTCTGAGTCCCGAGGAAGTCTCCCGGGGCATCGCCGCCTTGCAGGGTGTGCCGGGGCGCCTGGAGCGCTTCGGCCCCCGGGAAGGTCCCGCGGTCTTGGTGGATTATGCGCACACGCCCGCGGCGGTGGCCCAGGTGCTCAAGGCCTTGGAGGCCCTGGATTTTTCCCGGGTGATTACCGTCATCGGCTGCGGCGGCGACCGGGACCGGAGCAAACGCCCTCTGATGGGGCAGGCTGCGGCCGCGGGGTCCCACCTGGTGGTGGTCACCAGCGACAATCCCCGGACGGAAGACCCTCTGGACATCATCCGGGAAATCGAAGCGGGCCTTAAAGCTATGAACGTCTCCCGCCTCACCGAGGCCGGAGCCCGGCAGGGGAATGCCGGATACCTGGTGGTGCCGGAGCGCCGGGAAGCCATCCGCCTGGCCGTGGAGCTAGCCCGGCCCGGGGATGCGGTCCTGGTGGCCGGCAAGGGCCATGAAAATTACCAGATTCGCGGGACCGAGCGCTTCCATTTCGATGACCGGGAGGAAGTCCGGGAAGCCCTGAAGGAGTATCACGGCTGATGTCCACCCTGTTCACTACCCCGGAGATTTTGGCGGCCACTCGCGGCACTTTGGTCCAACGGGGGGTGACGGAGACTTTTTGCGGCGTCAGCACCGATTCCCGCACCTGCCAGGCGGGGCAGATCTTTATCCCCTTGACCGGGGAACACCACGACGGCCACGAGTATATCCCCGGAGCCCTGCGCCGGGGCGTGCGTTGCGTGTTGATGGGCCGACATTGCCATCCGGGGGAAAGCGTTGCGCATCTCAAGCCCCCCAAAAACATCACGGTCATTGCCGTCCCCGACACCCTCACCGCCCTGGGAGACCTGGCCCGGGCCTGGCGGGACCGCTTCGAGGTGCCGGTGGTGGGCATCACCGGCAGTTGCGGCAAGACCACCACCAAGGAGATGATCGCCGCGGTGCTGGGCGCTGAGTACCGGGTTTTGAAAAACACCCTGAACCTGAACAACCTCATCGGCTTGCCCATTACCCTCTTGGGGCTGAATGGGGGCCATGAGGCCGCGGTGGTGGAGATGGGCATGAACCGCTTCGGAGAGATTCAGCGGCTGACCCAAATCTGCCGGCCCAGCGTCGGGGTGCTCATCAATGTGCACCCGGCCCATACCGAAGGGGTGGGGGACGTGGCCGGGGTGGCCCGGGCCAAAGGGGAACTGCTGGAGAACCTGGAAGAGAGCGCCACCCTGATCTATAACGCTGACGACCAGCGGATTGCGGACCTGGTAGAAGCTTATCCGGGCCGGGCCTTGGGCTTCGGCCTCAAACCGGGGGCCGCTCTCCGGGCCTGGGGACGCCAGGTCCGGGGTTGGGACGGCCAGGCCGCGCGTATCTCTTTTGCCGGACGCAGTTGGACCCTGAACTTGAGAGTGCCTGGACTGCACCAGTTGTATAACGCGATGGCGGCCACCGCCGCGGGTCTGGCCCTGGGCCTGGACCCGGAGGCCACGGCCCGGTCCCTGGCGGAGTTCCAGGCCATCCACCGGCGCTCCCAGATTCTCACTCTCCCTTCCGGGGTGCACCTCTTAAATGACTGCTACAACGCCAACCCCGGCTCCATGGCCGTGGCCTTAAACACCTTAAAGGAACTGCGCCGCCAGGCCCGGGGGGTTGCGGCCCTGGCGGATATGCTGGAGTTGGGCCACGCCGCGGCCGCCGCCCACCGGGACTTGGGCCGCGCGGCTGCGGCTACGGGCCTGGATTTCCTAGTGCTTTACGGCAACTTCAATAAGGAAGTGGCCGCCGGGGCCCAAGAGGGGGGTCTGGCCCCGGAGCGGATTATGCTGGTGAACAGCCAGGCCGAAGGAGCCAGGGTATTGCAAGATTTTCTCCAGCCCGGCGACTGGCTCCTGGTCAAGGGCTCCCGCTCCATGCACATGGAAGGGCTCATCGCTGCGCTGGGAGGGGCAAAATAAAAATGCAGGGTGGGCTCGGCCCACTGACAAGCGACACAGGAGAAAGTCTCCGGCTTCATGCCCAGGGAAGGGCCTCATTAAGCTAGCGGTTACAGGGGTTCGCGAGGTCCATTTCTGGCTGACCTGCCTGGGGGGAACAAGATAAGTGCTTTACCATCTCTTTTATCCTTTAAAGACGGTTTTCGGCGGCTTCAACGTCTTCCGCTATATTACTTTTCGCAGCATCTTCGCGATTCTCACGGCGCTGCTTCTGACCCTGTTCATCGGCAACTGGTTTATCCGCAAACTCAAAGAGATGCAGGTGGGCCAGTTTATCCGGGAAGACGGCCCCCAGTCCCATCTCTCCAAGGCCGGCACCCCCACCATGGGGGGGCTGATGATTATTTTCACTGCCCTGACGGCCACCCTGCTGTGGACCGATCTGGCCAATCTTTATATCTGGCTCTTGATCCTGGTGACCCTGGGCTTCGGGTGCATCGGGTTTGTGGACGATTATCTCAAGGTGGTGAAGAAACATAACCGGGGGCTGAGCGGCCGGGCCAAGCTCATCTCCCAAAGCGCCATCGCCCTGGTGGTGGCCTTCTGCCTGTACTACAGCCCCGGGTTCAGCACCACCTTGACGCTGCCCTTTTTCAAGCACTTGCAGCCGGATCTGGGTTGGGGCTTTATACCCATGGCGGTTTTCATTATCGTGGGCGCGGCCAACGCGGTGAATCTGACGGATGGCCTGGACGGTTTGGCCATCGGCCCGGTCACCGTTACCGCCGGAATTTTCATGATCCTGTGCTATCTGGCCGGCAACAAGATTATCGCCGGGTATTTGCAGATTCCCTATATCCGGGGAGTGGGAGAGCTGTCCATCTTTTTGGGCGCGCTGGTGGGCGCGGGGGTCGGTTTTCTCTGGTTTAACTCCTACCCGGCCCAGGTGTTCATGGGGGACGTGGGGGCCCTGGCCCTGGGTGGCGTCCTGGGCACTGTGGCCCTGGCCATCAAACAGGAATTCCTGCTGGCGGTGGCCGGCGGCATCTTCGTGGTGGAGGCCCTGTCGGTGATCATCCAGGTCTCTTTTTTCAAGGTGTCCAACGGCAAGCGCGTCTTCCGCATGGCCCCTTTGCACCATCATTTTGAATTGAAAGGCTGGCCGGAACCCAAGGTGATCGTGCGCTTCTGGATCCTGTCTTTGATCCTGGGGCTCATCTCCTTGAGTTTCTTGAAACTGAGGTAGCATCGCCCCCGGCCTGTGGGAGGCCCCGGGTGTTGGTTCAGATGGGGACTTTGACTTTCTTGATGTTAGGTTACCGACGCTCAACCTAATCTCAATCCTTCCCGGGGCAGGGCGGAACCCGCCCTTCCCCGGGAAGGGAGGCGCTTTGAGGGCGGCCCGGGGCCGCCTATGACCGGAGCCCAAGATGATTACCAGTTTCTGGCTTCTCTCCCTGATCCTGGGGTTGATCGCTTTGATTCTCCTGAAGCTGAGGTAGCATCGCCCCCGGCCTCTGGGGGGCCGCCGGGCGTTGGCTCATAAGGGGGACTGCAACTTGCTGGATGTTAGGTTACGGACGCTCAACCTAATCTCAACTCTTCCCGGGGCAGGGCGAAAAATAGCCCTGCCCCGGGAAGGGAGGGCCTTTAAGGCGGCCGGCGCAGCATCCCCTATTATTGAGGCAAAATGGAGTTAAGCGGCCAAAAAATTTTAGTAGTGGGCCTGGCCCGGACCGGGGTGGCCTGCGCCCGTTTCCTGGCCCGGGCCGGAGCCCGGGTGACGGTCACCGATATGGCCCCGCCCGGGGAACTCAAAGAGCCGCGGCGGGAGCTTCAGGGTCTGGGTATCAATGAGGAACTGGGAGTGGCCCAACCATCCTGGCAGGGTTATGATCTCCTCCTCCTCAGCCCCGGAGTGCCCCCGGAGCTTCCCTGGATCAAAGCGGCCCAAGAAGCGGGCATCCCCGTCTGGGGTGAACTGGAACTGGCGGCCCATTTTTTCTCCCGGCCGCTGCTGGCGGTCTCCGGCACCAACGGCAAGACCACCACCACCACCCTGGTGGGCGAACTGCTCCGGGCCTCGGGCTTCAAACCCCTGGTGGGGGGCAATATCGGCACCCCCGCGGTTTCTCTGCTGGAGCAGCAGCAAGACGCAGATTTTCTGGTCCTGGAGGTGAGCAGTTTCCAGTTGGACACCGCCCCCCATTTTCACCCCCAGGCCGCGGCCCTGCTGAATATTTCCCCGGACCACCTGGACCGCTACCCGGATTTTGCCGCTTATACCGCCTCCAAGGCCAGTCTCTTCCGGTGCCAGAACCCCGGAGATTTAAAGGTTCTCAATTATGACGACCCGGCAGTCCGGCCTTTGGGAGAAACCGGGGGACGGGTGTTTTACTTCTCCTCCAGCCAGCCATTGAAGGAAGGAGCCTGGCTGGAAAACGGGGAGTTGCGGATTCTGCTCCCGGACAAGCTGAACGAACGTTTCCCCCTAGAAAAAATCCGGCTGCCGGGACGCCACAACCTGGAAAACGTCATGGCCGCCCTGCTGCTGGCCCTGGATGCCGGGGCCGCGCCCGGGGCCTGCCGGGAGGTGCTGGCCAGTTTCTCCGGGCTGCCCCACCGCTTGCAGTGGGTGGCCCAAATCGGCGGAGTGGATTTTTACGACGACTCCAAAGGCACCAATGTGGGCGCGGTGGCCCGTTCCCTCACTTTCTTTGAGCAGCCGGTGATCCTCATTGCCGGCGGCCGGGATAAAGACAGTGATTTCCGCCTGCTCTCCAACCTGATCCGGGAGCGGGTCAAGGCCCTGGTTCTCCTGGGGGAGACCCGGGAATTGCTGGCCCGGACCTGGAACGGCCTGGTGCCCGCCTACCTGGCAGACGATATGGCGGCCGCGGTGACCCGGGCCTACGAACTGGCGAAACCAGGAGAGGTGGTGCTTCTGTCCCCGGCCTGCGCCAGTTTTGATATGTTCCGGGACTACGCCCACCGGGGTGAAACCTTCCAGAAAGCCGTGGAGGAATTGGGGAATGGCACAAAATCCTGAGGACGCCTCAAAGTCTTACGACCATTTCATCATGATCAGCGCCCTGACCCTCATGGCCTTGGGCCTGACCATGGTTTTTAACGCCAGCACGGTCATGGCCCAGTCCCAATACAATGATCCCTATTTTTTCATCAAACGCCAGTTCCTCTATGCCGTGCTGGGTATCGGCGTCCTCCTCCTGGGCCGGGCCATTGATTACCACTATTATCGGCGTTTAGCGTATCCTTTTCTTTTTATCTCCCTTATCTGCCTCATTCTGGTGTTCATCCCCGGGATCGGCGGCAAAGTGCGGGGCGCCGCCCGGTGGATCAAGCTGGGTCCCTGCAACCTGCAGCCGTCGGAATTCGCCAAACTGGCTATAGCCTTATTCCTGGCTTATTCTTTGACGAAAAAACAGGAGAAGATGAAAGTCTTTTCCATCGGCTTTGCGCCGCATCTGGTGGTGGCCGGTATCTTCATCGTCCTGGTGGGCCTGGAGCCGGACTTCGGCACGGCCATCACCATCTCCGCCATCGTCTTCACCATGCTCTTCGTGGGCGGCACCCGCCTTACGCATATCCTGCTGGCCCTGGGGGGCGGAGTGACTTTGGCCGTGATCATGGTCTTAAGGGACCCCAAGAAGCTGGGCCGGGTCTTCTCGTATCTCGATCCCTGGAAGCACGGTCAGGATGTGGGCTACCAGTTGAAGCAGTCCCTGCTGGCCATCGGCTCCGGAGGCCTGTGGGGCCTGGGGCCGGGACAGAGCCGGGCCAAACTCTTTTACCTGCCGGATGCCCACACCGATTTCATCATTTCCATCTTCAGCGAAGAGACCGGTTTTCTGGGGGTGATGCTGGTCCTGGCCCTCTTTGCCATCCTGGTTTACCGGGGCTTTCGTCTCAGCCTCCAGGCCCAGGATAGTTTCGGCTCTTATTTGGCCTTGAGCCTCACCCTGTTGATCGGCCTGCCCGCGATCATCAACCTGGGAGTGGTGACCGGCATCTTTCCCACCAAGGGACTCTCCTTGCCCTTTCTCAGCTATGGCGGCTCCTCCCTGTTGGCCAACCTCCTGGCCGTGGGCATATTGCTGAATATCAGCAAACAGGTCAAACGTCCGGGTCTGGCAGTGGTGAACGGGAAGGAGAGGAAGGAGAAGGAGGAAGGAGGACCGAAGTAATTAGTGGTCAGTGGTCAGTTTTTAGTTTTTAGTTTTTAGTTTTGACTAAAAAACTTTAGATCGCCTAATTCACGGCTTACTGCTCACTGCTCACTGATTTGCGAGGCTTATTAATGAATGTAAAGGTGGTCATCGCCGGGGGCGGCACCGGAGGGCATCTCTTTCCGGGGATTGCCGTGGCCCAGGAGTTCCAGACTTCTCAAGACGCGACGGTGACTTTCCTGACTTCCCCCAAGGCGGTGACCGCCCAGATTCTGGCGCGCTACGGCTTTGCCTGGGAGGCCATCGCCAGCCGGGCGTTAAAGGGGCAGGGACTCTGGGGCAAGGTCCGCACTTTGGGGAGCCTGCCGGCAAGCGTGGGCGAGGCGGTCAACCGGCTCCGGGCTCTGGGACCCGACCTGGTTTTGGGCATGGGGGGCTATGCCTCCGGGCCGGTGGGGGTGGGGGCGTATCTCTTGGGCCTGCCCCTGGCGATCCATGAACAAAACGCCATTCCCGGGGTGGCCAACCGCTGGCTTGCCAAGTTGGCAGGCCGGATTTTTACCTCTTTCCCAGATACCGGCGGCCATTTTCCCCGGGAGCGGGCGGTCTGGACCGGGAACCCCATCCGGGGCGAATTTTTTGCCGCCAGGCCGGAGCGGCCCGCCTCACCTTTTACGGTGCTCCTCATGGGCGGGAGCCAGGGCGCGCACAGTCTGAATATGGCGGCCCTGGCGGCGCTGCCATTGTTGGCGGATCTTAAAGACAGGCTGGCGTTCCTCCATATTACCGGAGATCAGGACCGGGAGGAGGTGGCCGCAGCTTACGACCAAGCCGGCTTTAGCGCCCAAGTGGCGGATTTCACCCCGGAGGTGCCGGCCTGGATGGCTCAGGCCCACCTGGTGGTCTGCCGGGCCTGGGCCTCCACCCTGGCGGAGTTAACCGCATTGGGCCGGGGGGCGCTGTTGGTGCCCTTCCCCTTCGCGGCCAACAACCATCAGGAGTTTAACGCCCGCTTTCTGGCGGAGAAAGGCGCGGCGGAATTAATTTTGAATAAAGATTTTACC
>JAQTXE010000281.1 GCA_028688935.1 Syntrophales bacterium | reverse complement strand
TTTAAGGTGGATGTCGGAGGGCATGGCGGACGCCATTGCCGTTCATGTCCTGGAAACCGTGGGGGTCAAAGGGGCCCGGCGTTACAAAGAAAGCTGGAAGAACAACCTCCAAAAGGCCCGGGATTGGCCCAAGCTGGACCAATTACACGCCCCTAACGAGTGGTTCGCCGCGGCGGCTACCTACGGCTCCTATGTCACTTATAAAACCTCGGCCCTGGCGGTCTTGACCCTGGTGGACTGGAAAGGCTACCCCGCCTTATTCGCCTATTTGCGGGACTTAAAGACTGCCAGTCCGGAGGCTGCCTTTTACCAGGCCTTCGGCACCAGGTTAGCCGATTTCGAGAAGCAGTTCCGCCCGAATTAGGCGGTATCAACTTTAGTCAAGCCTGACCCGGCGGCAGCGGCCGTCGGCGAGGTCGGGCTTAGAGGTCACCCAGCCCATGAAACTCTGGATCAAGACGGTTCTTACGTTAGCATTGATGTTCAGCTTAACCGCATGCTGCAACCGGGATGAAGGAACGGATTACCAAAGCAAGATTGCCGACAGCAGCCGCATTCTGGCGAACCATCCCCGGGATGCGGAGTCCTATCTCCAGCGCGGTCTGCTTAATGTCCGTAAAGGTGATATTGACCGGGCCATTGCCGATTTTAACCAGGCCCGGGAGCTTAAGCCCAAAGATGCCCAGGCTTACTTCTGTCTCGGGTCCGCCCATGTGCGCAAAGAGGACTGGAATCTGGCCCTGGCCGATGTCAACCGGGCCTTGGAGATCAACCCCCAACATGCCAAGTCCTATTTTCTGCGCGGCTTCATCTACGCGGAAAAAGGGGAACTGGACCGGGCCTTGGCCGACTATAACCGGTCTTTGGAACTCGCGCCCCAGGAGGCGGAGACCTACGCCTATCGAGGATTCGCCTATGCCAAAAAAGGAGATTTGGACCGGTCCCTGGCGGACTACCGTCAATCCCTGGCCTTGAATCCTATCAGTGCGGAAACTTATAGATTCCGGGCCGCCGCCTATAACCAGAAAGGGGATTGGTGCCGGGCCTTGAAAGACGCCAACTGGGCCCTGGAGATTAACCCCAATGATGCCGCAGCTTACATTACCCGGGGGCTCGCCTTACATAAAAGAGGGGATTTTAATTTGGCCATCGCCGACTTCAACCGGGCCATGATGATCGACCCCAGGTTCGCGGAGGCCTACAGTTGCCGGGGTTCCGCGTTTTTGGGCAAAGGCTATTATTACCGGGCCCTGATGGATGCCAACCGGGCCCTGGAGATCAATCCCAAAGACGCCCAGGCCCATTTCTGCAAAGCCCAATTGCTGGACCAGACCGGCAACAAAAAAGAGGCGCTGGCCTCCTATCAAAATTTCCTCAAATACCGCGCCTCCCAACCCCAGGTCAACATCACCATCGCCAAGGCAAGGATTCGAACCCTGAAAAAAGGGCCGGGATATTGGACCTCCGCCAATAACCGCTGACAAAAGGAGCCGAGCGCCCGCGGTTTCCCCTTTAAAATTAAGCCTGCCTGCGCGATAAATTGCAGAGTATTTGCTTTATTGCCACCCTAAAAGCGGAAGCCGCGGTCAATGCCCCAGTATTTAATCTCCATTTCCTGGGCCCCGGAACTCCTGGTGGTCCTCTTTTTACTCCTGGGGGTCGTGGAGTACCTGCACCCCCTGCGCCGCCACAAGCGAGCCCGGCCCCGGCGCTGGCTGGTCAACCTGGCCCTGACCGGCCTCTCCTTCGGAGTGGGCGTGGCTTTGGTCCGGCCCGCGGCCCTGGCCGCATCCGCCTGGGCTCAATCCCAGGGCTTCGGGATGCTCCCCTGGTCGGGCCTGCCCTTCTGGGTCCAGTTTCTCCTGGGTTTTTTGTGGATGGACGCCACTTTTTATTACTGGCACCGGGCCAACCATATCTATCCCCTGCTCTGGCGCTTCCACAACGTCCATCACGTAGACCCGGACCTGGACGTGACCACTTCTTTCCGCTTCCATTTCGGGGAAACTGCTTATTCCAGCATCTTCCGTATCGTGCAGGTATCTTTGGCGGGGATCACGCCCGTTATCTATCTGACTTATGAGATCGTCTTCAACCTGGCCACCATGTTCCACCACAGCAACGTGGCCCTGCCCCTTATTTTCGAGCGGCGGCTGAACAAGATCATGGTCACGCCCCGGATGCACGGCATCCACCACTCCGCAGTGGGCCGGGAGACCAACTCCAACTACTCCGTTATCTTTTCCTGGTGGGACCGGCTGGGCCGCAGCCTGCGCCTCAACGTGCCCCAGGAGCAGGTGGTTATCGGCGTTCCCGGGTATCTTCTCCCCCGGGACAACGGGCTGCGCTCCCTGATTTTCCTGCCCTTCCACCACCAACGCCCTTACTGGCGCTGGCCCAGCGGCAAGGCGTCGGTGCGGCATGAAGAAACTCAAGCGGCATCGAACTATTTAATGCCCTGATTCCCATACCCGTTCTTTAAAGTTCAAGGTTCAAGGTCATCTTATCCCCATCGGCTCCTTTCATTCTCCTTCGAATTTCTTTCCCCTGTCTTGCCTCTAGCAGATACAACCCCTATCTTAAATACCCAAGAGCAGAGGTTTTTATCAGGTCGCACCGGGCATACCCTGCCTAAACTTTGAACCTTGAACTTTGAACCTTGAACTTTTCAAATATTAATGGAGGCGTTCCATGAGGCTGCAAGGCAAGCGTATCGCCATCCTGGCGGAGGATCTGTATCAGGACCAGGAGTTATGGTATCCCCTGTTCCGCTTCCGGGAGGAAGGCGCGCAGGTGGAAGTGGTGGGTTCCGGCGCTTCTAAGGTGCACACCAGCAAACACGGCTATCCGGTGGAGGTGGATAAATTCGCTAAAGACGTCAAGGCCGAGCAATTCGACGCGGTGATCATCCCCGGAGGCTACGCGCCGGACCACATGCGCCGCTATCCGGCCATGGTCTCTTTGGTCCGGGACGCAGTGCTGCAGGGCAAGATTGTGGCCGCCATCTGCCATGCCGGCTGGATGCTGGCTTCCGCCGATGTCCTGAAGGGCCGGAAGGTCACCGGCTTTTTTGCCATCAAGGATGATTTGGTGCACGCGGGGGCCACTTTCGTGGACGTGGAAGTGGCGGTGGACGACAATATCATCACCTCCCGGAAACCCGAGGATCTGCCGGCTTTTTGCCGCACCATTATTGTCGCCCTGGGAGGTGAGGTCCATCCGCCCGTCTGCCCCGTCTGCCAGCAGACCATGTACAGCGGCAAGACCTGGGATTAACCTTAGGGTTATGGGACATAGTCCCGGGACATGTCCCGCCCCGCTTCCTCACTTTAAACTTTTATTCCAAATAATTATGAACAGTTGTCCATTTTGGTCCTTGGCCGCGGCTTTGCATGATTGATTTCCGGGAGCCGGAGATGGCGGCTCCCGGAACTTCAGCGCCGGGAGAAGGGGCCTGCGGCCCTGCTCTTCGGCAAGAAAGGCCAGGGCCAGGATGGAGGGAGCTTGCAGTACGGCCGCGGGGGGCGGCTATCGCTGGTTAGGGGCGGGGCAAGAGCGGCTCGACCGGGCCCTGGTAGCCGGGTTGATGCTGGACGCGGCCCTGGAATCCACCCCTTTGCCCCCGGACCCTGAAGCTCAGGGCCGGACCCTTAAGTTGCGGGTGCAGCAAGCCCTGCTGTCCCATCTGGCCGGACGCATTACCCTGGACCGCTTCCGGGATCTGGTCAATACCCTGGAGCGGTCCTTTTCCTTTTATTTCCCCCTGCTCTCTTCCCTGCTGCCTCCGGCCGCGGCCGACTCCAGTTACCTCCGGACCGCGCTCCAGGCGGGCTTTGACGCCTTTCCTCCTTCCCGGGCGGTGGTTGGGGACCGCTTGACCGCAGAACTGGCCCGCCTCCGGGGAATCCTGCCCCAGCGGCCCCAAAGTAAGCTGACCGGGCCCAAGCTGCAAAAATTCCTGGAGCGCACCCGCGGGACCTGGTTCCGCCTCCGGGATTTCCAGGAGCACTTCCAGGTGGACCGCAAGACCGCCTGGGAATACGTGCAGAAATTCTTGCAGGCCAAACTTCTGGTCCACAACCAGGGCCGGGCCGCGGCCGTGCGCTACGGCCTGGCCGACAGGTTCCTGAAGGTAAAGGCCGGCGCCCTCCGCCGGGAGGTAGCGGCGCTGCTCTCCGGCCTCCCCTCCCCACTGGCTTCCTTGGTGGCGGACCGGCTCATCGCCGGCGGCGGCGAACCTTTCTGGGAAGAAGAATGGCGGCCGTTCCTGCCCGACTCTCTTTTTCAGGAAATTATCACGCGGCTGAGCGATTCCACCTCTCTCCTTAAGGTGGTCTGCGCTCGGGAAGCCGGCAATCGGCTGCTGCGTCTCCAAGGGGGCTGGTTGCATTTCTCCCAGCAATCACCCGAGGATAGGTAAGTGAGAAATGTCTGGCATCAAATAAGCCAAATTGATAATTCTGGAAAAAATATGTGGAACAGCCGCCCGCGGCTGTTCTTGAGCAGGCGAGGGCGCCTGCTCCACATCTTATCTGCTCCACGGAAACATCGCCCACACCAATAATTAATTTTTTCAAAGTTCTCAAATTTGCTATCTTTTAGGGTAATCCTGTTTCCGGAAAAAAGAGGAGACCATGCGCATCGCCATTTTAACCAATGAATATCCGCCCCATATCTATGGGGGCGCGGGAGTGCACGTTAATTACCTTACTCAAGAATTGGCCGCCCTGGACGGGGGACGGCACCAGATTAAGGTGCTCTGCTTCGGGGAGCAGAGGGAGGCTGACGCCAATCTCCAGGTGCAGGGCCTCAAAGTTAACTTTACCTTTCCCTTTCAGGAGCCGCGCCACAAAAGACTCCTGGAGAACGTTTACCGGAACGTTCTGATGACCGGCACCCTGGAGGACGTGGATATCATTCATTGCCACACCTGGTACACCCACCTGGCCGGGTGTCTCCTGCAGCAGCTTTTAGGCAAGCCCCTGGTCCTCACCACCCATTCCCTGGAGCCCCACCGCCCCTGGAAAGAAGAGCAGTTGGGCCCGGGCGGCTACCGGCTCAGCACCTGGCTGGAAAGAACCGCGTACGAAAACGCGGACGGGGTCATTGCCGTCTCTAAGTCCATGCA
>JAQTXE010000280.1 GCA_028688935.1 Syntrophales bacterium | reverse complement strand
CAGTTCCACCAGGGTCTGACCGGTCAGTGAGCACCAAGCAGACGCCTGCTTCCCTGACCACTTTCCCCCCTCTCTTGCTCTCCAGGGAAATATTCAACCGGGGGCGGAAGTGGCTGACTTGCATAAGCCCGGAAGAGAGCCTCAAAATCTTTTCGGACCCACTTCATTTCGTCAGTCGTTACGGCTCCAGACCATTTCCGCCAGCCGCCCAAGGACGTGAGGATATGATGGAGGATCGGATCATCGAATTTCACTGAATCATAAAAGCCATGGTGTTCAAGGGCGTATTGAAGCTTGTCCCAGGCAATGGCGATCCGGGATTCGATGCTCTCTCCCTGGCTGTTGGCAGCCTCTCGAATTTCGGCAACGGTCGGAAGATTCCCGGCAAAGGACCGGGTTTTGATGATGAAACCGATGGCGCCACTCAAAGTTTCGAGGGGAATGCCGCTCAGAAGCCCGGAGTCTTTACAGAGCGTAAAAATTCCTGACACCGTATTGACTGAGCCGGCGATAAGAGGGAAATTTATCACCAGTCCCGGATAACTTGCGGGCCGCATCCCATCAACCCCGGGATCGGTCAACCAGGTTAGCATCGACTTAAACCGGGAATCCCCCGGGAAAAATCAGGCCCATTTCCCCGGCCGCACCACCTCCGGCCCAGGTCTTAATCAGCCGTTTTGCAGAAATTTCGGCCTCCAGCCCCTGGCACCAAATTTGCTTTTTACTGCCATAGCCTGCGAAAGTAGGACCCCCGGGATGATGGAGGTCCCGGCGGAAGAGCCGCAGACCTTGGTGATCCTCATGGCGGCAGAACCGATAAGCGGGGCGGGACCTGGCCCAGTCAAATACGTTACTTATAAGACCTGGAAATATTTATGGGAATATTCCAGAAGGTCAGAAAAATATTCTCTAAAGAACCCCCTGTTTCCCTGAAAGAGCTGCGGGACACCTTCCGGAAAAAGTACCATGCCTTCAGGCTGTTGCTGGCCTCCAATAATGCCGCGCTCCATCTCATGACCGAGTTGGAATTGGCCCTCCAGGGCAACCAGAGCTTCGGCATGACTTTTATCCGCTCCCACTCCACTGCCATCAGCGTCAATGTTTTTTCCATCATCAAATACCTCAATGAGCTGACCAACAACAAGTACGCAGGGTTGGAGCCGGCCTTTGCCGCGATCCAGTCCCGGCTGGAAGAGGTCTTATCCCAACGCCGGGCCCTGCCTTTGCAGGAACTGATGTTGCCACTTTCCCGGGTCAATAAAGAGATGGCCGACGGCGTGGGCGCCAAAATGGCCAACGTGGGGGAGTTGCGTAATAACGTGCCGGACATCTTGGTGCCGGGAGGGTTCGTGGCCACCGTGGCCGCTTATGAACTCTTCATGTCCCACAATCAACTCCCCGATGAGATTAACCGCCGCATCCAGTCCATGGAAATCGAGGACATGGCCACGATTTACCGGCTAAGTTCCGAGATCCAGATGCTCATCATTAATTCGGCCATGCCCCCGGAGCTGGCTGCGGCCATTACTGCCGCTTATGAGAACCTGGCCGGGGGCTCGAAACCGGATTTGCGGGTTTCTTTGCGCTCCAGCGGCATCGGCGAAGATAGCGAAAATGTCTCTTTTGCGGGGCAGTACCGCTCCGAGCTGAATGTCAGCCCGGAGAACCTCTTTACCGTGTATAAGGAAATCCTGGCCAGCAAATACGCGCCCACAGCCATTACTTATCGTCTGAACAAAGGCGTCCGGGATGAGGACGTGGCCATGTGCGTGGGGTTTATGAGCATGGTGGACGCGGTCTCGGGTGGGGTCACTTATTCCCGCAATCCCACCGATATCCGCAGCGAAGCAATTTTTATCAACGCAGTGCACGGCTTGCCCAAGTTGGTGGTGGACGGCAGCGGTTCCCCGGATTTATGGGTCGTGGCCCGGACCGAGCCTCCCGTCATTGTGGAGAAGGAAATCGCCGACAAGCGGCAGAAATATGTCTGTCTCCCGGAAGAAGGCGTCTGCCGGGAAGAACTGGACGCCAAGGGGCAGACCGCGGCCCTCACCGACGCCCAGGTCCTCAAGCTGGCCGAGGTCGCTCTGCGCCTGGAGGAGCATTTCCAGGCGCCCCAGGACATCGAATGGTGCTTTGATCAGGAGGGCCGCCTCTTTATCCTCCAGAGCCGGCCCTTGAAGCAATTGGACCTGGAAGCCCACCGGGACCAGGAAACCGCGTTAGCCGTGGACAATCCCGTGATTTTGCGGGGCGGCCAGATGGCCAGCCCCGGGGTGGCCGCGGGAGAAGCCTTTCTGGTGGCCAGCAACGCCGACCTGCTGCGTTTCCCCGAAGGCGCGGTCCTGGTGACGGCCGTGCCCCACCCCAGTTGGGCCCCCTTACTGTCCCGGGCCGCGGCGGTGGTCACCGACCGGGGCGGGATCACCGGCCACCTGGCCAATGTGGCCCGGGAATTCCGGGTGCCGGCGCTGTTCAATACCGGAGACGCCACCCGGAAAATCGCCCCCCATAGCATCATTACGGTGGATGCGGACGGTCTCACCATTTACCAGGATCGGGTGGCCAGCCTCTTGGCCCTGGCCGCCCAGAGAACCAGCCTTATGGTGGGCACTCCCGTATATAAGACTTTGCAGGAAGTGCTGGAGCAGATCAGCCCCTTAAACCTTACTGATCCCGACAGTCCGGCTTTTCAGCCGAAGTCCTGCCGCACCCTCCATGATATCACCCGCTTCGCCCATGAGGTGGCGGTGCGGGAACTCTTTGATTATCAGGCCAACAAGGAACTCTCCAGGCATTTCATCAAACGCCTGGCGGCCCCGGTGCCCATGCAATGGTATGTCCTGGATTTGGAGGACGGCTTCCGGGAGGAGATTCCGGGCAAAGAAGTGAAGATAGAGAATATCGCCTCCATCCCCATGCTGGCGCTATGGCAGGGGATCACCGCGGTGAAGTGGGAAGGCCCCCCGCCCATAGATACCCGGGGATTTTTGGCCGTCTTGGGCCAGGCCGCCAGCCAGCCGCAATTGGAGGCGGCCTCCTCCGCCTTCTATGGCAATCTGAATTATTTCATGATTTCCAAACACTTCTGTCATCTGTCCTCCCGCTTCGGGTATCATTTTTCCACCGTGGAGGCCCTGGTGGGGGAAGATCAGCATGAAAATTTTATCCGCTTCGTCTTTAAAGGGGGCGGGGCTGATTTACCCCGGCGTTTGGGCCGGGCCAAACTGGTTCAGGAAATTTTGGAGCGCTATCATTTCAAGGTGGATATCAAGGGGGATTCTCTTTTTGCCCGGCTGGAAGATGAACCCAGGGAATATATGCTGGAGCGGCTGCGCATCCTGGGATATGTCAGCATCCATACCCGGCAATTGGATATGATCATGATGAACGCCGCCCAGGTTGGTTATTATCACGACAAAATCATCGAGGATCTAGAAAAGGAAGTTCTGCCGCGCCCGGCGGAAAAAGCCGGGCTTAGGCTAGGTGCTTAGACCTAAATTAATAATAACCAAGAGATGAGCTGACAATCATCCATCGGAGACCAGATTAAATCAGTCACTTGGGAGTAAAACATTAAATATTGCCATGGTCTTATATGAAGCTATGATATTCATACAAAATCACTTTGATGACTTTTATATAAGCTGGTAAATAGCAGATCGCATCCCTGCCCATCTCTATCTGCATTGACTTCCGGCAAGAGGGCACCGCGCTGCACTTTTGGAAGGATGTTGCTGTTTAATGAATTTTGAGTAATTTTTTGATCTTATGAAAACTATATCTTGACGATAGAACAAGGATGTTAATAAAATTGAATTCATGAATAAAGTTAAATTACTGTGCAGTAGGTTAAAAAACCATAATTCACGATGGATAATCAAACAGAACCTTAATAGTTTCCCGTCAGTTTATTGTATAAAAAGAAGATTATTAGCAAAAGTAGGCTAAAGTTCCACTCAACCTTAATTGAAATGCATTGAGCATTTTCCTTCTTCTAGTGGCAGCGAACCTCACCCGCATCAATCAAGGCAAGAGCAAAAAGAGCATTGCCGGCAAACTTTTCCCCTTGATGTTGATTGTTCTGCTGTAATTATCGCACCCGTTGGGTCCGCTTATCTGTTGGGATACCTGGAAGCTTCCACCAGAGGTAAAGGTATGATAAGGGCTTCTATCAGTACTGGTTGAGCCGTTGCCAAACTGCCAGTTCCAACTGGTCCCGGCGATGGACATATCGGTAAACCATACCCGCTGGGGGGAGGTGCCAAGGAGAGGCTGGGCCAGGAAATATGCCAAAGGTGTAGTTACTTCAAAGCCGTACCAATCGCCGTAATAGCTGGTTACGGGATTTTTAACAGCTTTATAACCCATGTACCAATGAATAGACGCCCGGTCCCAATAGACTGTGGCGTTTGTTATGGCAAAATAATCAACGCCACCGGGAGCGGCAAACCAAGTTCCATCAACATTCCAACTGGTTGCCCGGGGGTCCCGTATAGCATGTTGTACTAAGGTGCCTCCACCTTGTTCCGCCACCCAGGCCACTACCCCCTCCTTGACAAGGAAGTATTGAAAGCTAGTAAGATTGTCCCATTCTGTCTGCCCGCTTATCCAGGCGGCTTTATCCGGGTCATAGGTGCTATACCCGATCACGCTTTTCCCTGAAGAAAGAACAGCAAGAAAGGCCACCGCCCCATCGTTCACCACCAATTGGCCGACCCCGGCATAATTCCCCTGGCTGCCCTGAGAAAAAGAATTAAGTAAAGGATCATAGGTACAAGAGCCAACGGAAAAATTTGATCCATCTTGAACGATCCAGGCCATGACGCCGTTGTGTTGGGTAAAACTGGAGACGGTGACTCCGGGAGGGTAACTAGCAGAGGCGCTGACTCCTCCGCCCCAGGGAAAGGCCATGCTGAAAGAAACTGAGCTGCCGCTTCCACTGCCGGTGGCCAGCAGGGGAGGATAATAAGCCGCTACCGGAGCCGCCCCCAAAATCGACAGGCAGACCATGATTGCAGTGCCAATCCAAGTTGACCATAACTTTTTCATGGGTCCACTCCCTTTGGCGATTATCCCTTCGGAACCGGTAAGAAAAGGGGTAAGTTGCGAGGGGAGAAATTCCGAAGCAGGTATTTGGAGAATAC
>JAQTXE010000279.1 GCA_028688935.1 Syntrophales bacterium | reverse complement strand
GGGGCAACACCGACCGGGGCGAATGGGCCCGGGCCCTGCCCCTCACTGAGGTGGTGGAGGTGGGCGAGATCCAACTTTATGTCCTCCACGACCTCCACACCCTGGACCTGGACCCTCGGGCCGCGGGGCTTGCCGGGGTCATCTTCGGCCACTCCCACCGCCCCCACCTGGAACGCAAAAACGGCGTCCTCTTTCTCAATCCCGGCTCCGCCGGCCCCCGGCGCTTCACCCTCCCCGTCTGTTTAGCTTACCTCAAAGTCCAGGGATCAGACCTGCAAGCAGAATTTGTCCCCCTGCTTACCTGAATCTCCAGTACTCCGCGCCTGTTTGCCTGGGGTTATTCCGGAAGGGTATGCCCTCACAAAACTGGTGATTTAGAATCTATTTCAAGACCTTAACCGAGGTTTCGGATAGGTTATCCCGCAGCCGATAGTTGGAAACGCCGTTTTTAAGTCCCCCTTTTTTAAAGGGGGATTTAGGGGGATTTTAAGGCGCTTATTAAATCCCCCCTACCCCCTTTAGAAAAGGGGGAGAGATTTTCCCCGGCGTATCCTTGCGTGACTGATTCAAGATGACGTCTGAAGTATCACGTTCCGGCTCCCGGCTCCGGCTGATTTGCACCAGAGTTCAAGTTTCCCGTGCCTTAGCCGATAATCAGGAAAGGAGCGCCAAACTACCCCTGGACGGTGAGACCATCTTCTGTCCGGAAGGTCTGGTGGCCATTACTTTCGAAAAGGATGCTGTATGTCCAGAGAACGCCGGAGACGCACCAGGATTAAATTCCGCTTTGAGGCGATAGTCGCCGTCGATACTAAAGAAATCAAGGTGCAGACCCGGAATCTTAGCCTCAAAGGCATGCTCTGCAACTCTCACAAGGCTTTCCAGGAGGGCCAGGTCTGCCGGGTAATCCTGAACCTGAGCCAGGGAAATGAACCGGAGCCCATCCGGGCGGTGGTCCATGGCCGTATCATCCGCTCCGACCCCAAAACTACCGCCATTGACTTTAATCTCATGGACGCCACCAGTTTCTTTCATCTGAAAAAGATTGTGGAATACCATACCCAGGAGCCGGAAAGGATTACCCGGGAACTCCTCACCGCTGCTTTTTCTCCGGATTTAAACGGGTAGAAAAATTGAGGGGAGGACCAGAAGACCACAAGTCTTCCGACCTCCCCTCAATCTACCCTCCAATTGCAGCAATTCTTACAGCTTCACCAGTCCCGCGGCCAGTTTGGCGGCCATGACCGTGTTTTTCATGAGCATGGTGATGGTCATGGGACCCACGCCGCCGGGCACCGGCGTGATGAAGGAAGCTACTTCCTTCACGGTCTCGAAGTCCACGTCCCCGGCCAGGATGGCTTTGCCGGTCTTTTCGCTCTTGCCGATGCGGTTGACGCCCACGTCGATGACACAGGCGCCGGGTTTTACCCAATCAGCCTGAACGTACTTGGGCACGCCCGCGGCCACGATGAGGATGTCCGCCCGCTTGCAGTGTTCGATCATCTTCTCTTTCGGGGTGCCGGTGTGCACGCAGGTGACGGTGGAATTGGCCCCGGGGAGCTTCTGGATCATGATGGCCACCATGGGTTTGCCCACGATGTTGGAGCGGCCCACCACCACCACTTCTTTGCCCTTGGGATCGCCGTAGGAACGGTTGATGAGTTCCTGGCAGCCCGCGGGGGTGCAGGGCAGAAACGCGTAGTTGCCGATCAAGATGCGGCCCACGTTCACCGGATGGAAGGCGTCCACGTCTTTGTCGGGATTGATGGCATAGAGCACTTTATTGGAGTCAATGTGCTTGGGCAGGGGCAACTGCACCAGGATGCCGTGGACCTTGGGATCCTTGTTGTATTTGTCCAGCAGGCCCATCAGCGCGGCTTCGGTGATGTCCGGGGATTGGTTGTCCTGGACGGAGTAAAAGCCCAACTCGTGGGCGGTCTTCTGCTTGGCGGTGACATAGCTGACGGACCCGGGGTCTTCCCCCACCAGGATGGTGACCAGTCCCGGGGTTATACCGTGTTTGGCTTTGAGTTCCTCAACCTCTTTCTTCAATTCCTCGCGAATCTGGGCGGCTACTTCCGCTCCTTTGATTAACGTCGCAGCCATCTAACTGGCCTCCTTCACTTGTGATTTTTTTCTTTTAATACCACTATTTTTCCCGGAGCGTCAATCGAAAAATTCAATTTCCTCTCTCCCTACCTGTCCAAGCCCGACAGAGTTCTTGAGAATTTGACATCCATCAAGGAATGGATTAATTTAGCTGCTTGGAAACTGAATGTATCCGTCAATTATTAACCTTGGAGGTCGCATGACATGATCAGAAAGATCGGTATCCCGGCTGGGATTACTTTTTTTCTGCTGACCCTGGCATTTACCTGCACGGCACACGCTAAAAAGGCCTTGCCTGATTTCCCTTACCTCTCGCAACTGGCCAACTATAATCTCAAAGTCAGCAATGACCGGGAATTCGATGAATTTAGCTTCTTTGACGGCAAACAGATGGTGACCATCCAGGGCCGGAAGTATACCAAAAATTATTTCTTGAACCCCGGCGCCTTGTCGGCAAGTCCATTGCAAATCACCAAAAATTATGCCAACGCCGTTAAGGCCCAGGGAGGCGAAGTCCTGTATGAAGGGAAGGCGAATGCCGCGGGCATGAAGAATAAATCCGGGGACCGGCTGGCCAGCCTCAAAATGGTCAAGGAAGGTAAGGAGATCTGGATCGAGATCATCTCCTATGATCGCGGTCACAGGTACCAACTGAACGCCATTGAAAAGGGGGAGATGAAGCAGGAGGTCTCCGTGACCACCCCGCAGCCCGAGGCCCCCAAACCCGAAGCTAAACCGGAGCCGCCCAAGGAGGATTTGGCCAGGGAGATTAAATCCAAGGGATTCGCCACCATCTATGTCAATTTTGACGTTGATAAAGCGACCATCAAGCCGGAATCACAACCCACCATTGATCACGTCGCTCAGATGCTTAAAGACAACCCTGATCTTAACCTGACCATCGCCGGGCATACCGACGGCTCGGGCACCATGGCCCACAACAAGACACTCTCCGAGAATCGCGCCCAGGCGGTGCTGCAGGCCCTGGTGGGCCGGGGCATTGCGACGGACCGTCTGGCGTCGGTGGGCTTCGGCCAGGAAAAACCCATCGCCGACAATGCCACCGAAGCAGGCAAGGCCAAAAACCGCCGGGTGGAGTTGATCAAAAAGTAGCTCACAGGTTTTTGTTCAGAGTGGTTCATTTTGAGCGGGTTGGAGGTCGGATTCTCCAACCCGTCTTTGCCTGGAAGGTTCGTCTCTCGGGCCCGGCCTGGTCTTCCCTTTCTTTCTTTTTTGAAGTAAAATATATTTTTTCTTTTAATAATCATCTGGAGTTAAAGCTCGTGTCTCTCATTGTGCAAAAATACGGCGGCACCTCGGTGGGCGATCCCGACCGCATCGCCAACGTGGCCAACCGGGTGGTCAAAGGCTGGCGGGACGGCCATAAAATGGTAGTAGTCCTCTCGGCCATGGCCGGAGAAACCGACCGCCTCATCAATTTGGCGAAGGAACTGGCCGAAGACCCGGACCCCCGGGAATTGGACGTGCTGCTGGCCACCGGCGAACAGGTGACGGTTTCCTTGTTCAGCATGTTTCTTCGGGGCCAGAACGTGCCGGCCGCGTCGCTCCTCAGCCACCAGGCCCGGATTTACACCGACCGCAGCTATGGCCGGGCCCGGATCATCGGCATCGATACCGCCCGCATCCGGGAGGAATTAAAAAAGAACCGGGTGGTCACCGTGGCTGGTTTCCAGGGCGTGGATGAGGTGGGCAACATCACCACCCTGGGCCGGGGCGGTTCGGACACCACCGCCTTGGCTATTGCCGCCTCCCTGAAGGCCGATCTCTGTGAAATCTACACGGACGTGGACGGGGTTTACACCACCGATCCCCGCATCTATGACAAAGCCCGTCGCTTGGACCGCGTCTCCTACGACGAGATGCTGGAAATGGCCTCCCTAGGCGCCAAGGTCCTGGAGATCCGCTCCGTGGGCTTTGCCAAGCGCTATAACGTGCCTTTAAGGGTGCGCTCCACTTTTACCTCTAATCCTGGAACCCTGGTAACCGCGGAGGATGAAGAAATGGAAGCTATTCCGGTATCCGGCGTCGCCTTCAGCAAAAACGACGCCCGGGTCACCATCACCCGGGTGCCCGACCGCCCCGGCATTGCCGTGCGTCTCTTCAAACCGGTGGCCGACGCCAATATCGTGGTGGATATGATCATCCAGAACACCAGCATCGACGGCCTCACCGACCTCACCTTCACCGTGCCCAAAGGCGACCTGAAAGAGACCCTGGAAATAGTGAACCCGGTGGCCCAAGAAATCCAGGCCGAGCAGGTCCTCAGCGACGAAAGCATCGCCAAGGTCTCCATTGTCGGCGTGGGCATGCGCAACAACGCCGGGGTCGCCGCCCGCATGTTCGACGCCATGGCCGCGGCGGGTATCAATATTTTGATGATCAGCACCTCGGAGATTAAAATTTCCTGCATCATTGAAGATAAGTACGGGGAATTGGCGGTGCGGGTGCTCCATGACGCCTTCGGCCTGGAGACGCCCCTGCCGCAGAAAAGATAGTTTCGTAGGGGCGAACCTGGTGTTCGCCCACCGCACAGGGCGAACACCAGGTTCGCCCCTACACGAGGTAACCCATGCGCCAGGTAAAGATCTACGACACCACTTTGAGGGACGGCACCCAGGCCGAGTATTTCAGCCTATCCCTGGCGGATAAGGTCCGCATTGCCAAAAAACTGGCGCAAATCGGCATCCATTATCTGGAAGGCGGTTGGCCCGGCTCCAACCCCAAGGATAAAGAGTTCTTTGCCGATATCCATAATTACAATCTGGGACAGAGCCGCCTGGCCGCTTTTGGCAGCACCCATCATAAGGACCGGCCCCCGGAGTCCGACCCCGTCTTCCAGGAACTTCTGCTGGCCCGGGCGCCGGTGGTCACCATCTTCGGCAAGTCCTCGGTCTTCCAGGTCAAGGAAATTTTGCAAACCACCCTGGAGAGGAACCTCGAGCTCATTACCAATTCCCTGGCCTATATCAAACCCAGGGGAGAGGAACTTTTCTACGACGCCGAGCATTTCTTCGACGGCTTCTCAGACGACCAG
>JAQTXE010000278.1 GCA_028688935.1 Syntrophales bacterium | reverse complement strand
TCATCAATTGGCCCACGAACTGTCCCACGGTTAACGAATAACTGAGAAAGGGTAATCACATGAAGAAGGTCAACGTTTTCGAAGCCAATGATTTTGCGGACAAGGGGCTCAAGCGGCTCTTGGTGCATGAATCTCCGTACTTCAAAATTCTCAACTTCAATTTTAAAGCCGGACAGGAGCTTCCGGTGCACGCCCACGACCTTGAAGGGCAGGTGTGCCTGGTGGTTTTGGAAGGTACGGGAGAATTCTTGGGGAAAGATGGGGCCGTGATCCCAGCGTCTCCCGGCGATGTGCTCATCTCCGAGATCGCCGAGCCTCACGGACTCCGGGCTAATACGAATTTGCGGCTTCTGGTCACCATCGCCCCGCCCATTTGATAGGACCACATGCCCGTTACGGAAAACCTTCGGCAAGCTAGGGGTGGCTCTCTGGCGCTTTTGGGTTCGGTCGTGATTCTCCTGGTCATCCAGGGCTGTGCCACGATGGGAGCCCGCCAGCCCTTGCCGGCCGCTCTGGAGGACCAGGTCCAGGTCCCGAGGTTACCACACGTGCGTGCCTGGGCTGATCGGCCCAGTCAGAGCCTTAATGAGAGCGCGATTGAGTCAATCAGCCAGGAACGGGCCGCCTATTGCGAAGAAAGTCTGAAGGAACCGGTGGTCTTTTTGGCCCTGTCGGGAGGCGGTGACGACGGCGCGTTTGGGGCGGGCATCTTGTGCGGCTGGAGCGCAGCCGGCACTCGGCCCCGGTTCAAGCTGGTGACGGGCATCAGCACCGGGGCTCTCATCGCCCCCTTCGCCTTCCTGGGCCCGGAGTATGACCCTCAACTGAAAGCAGTCTACACCACGGTGAGCCAAAAGCAGATTTTTCACCAGAAAAGCCTGCTCACGGCCCTATGGCGTGAATCCCTGGCTGACACCCAACCCCTGGCAAAATTATTGGAGCAATATATAACTGAACCGATGTTTCAGGCCATCGCCGCCGAACACCAAAAAGGCCGACGCCTGTTCATCGGCACCACCCAACTGGACGCTCAGAGACTGGTGATCTGGAACATGGGGGCCATTGCCGCCAGCGGCCGCCCGGAGGACCTGGAACTCTTCCGCAAAATTCTCCTGGCTTCCGCCTCCATCCCGGCCGCCTTCCCGCCCCAGTATTTCAAGGTGGAGGCCAGCGGCAAAGAGTATAAAGAAATGCATGTGGACGGGGGCGCCATGGCCGAAGTGATCCTCTATGAATCGGCCCTCCAGCCTTTTGCCCGGATAAAAAATATTCCTGTTTCCATGCAGAACCGGCCGCGGATCCTGTATATCATCCGGAACTCTCAGATCAAACCTGATTGGCAAAATGTCAAATCCCGGCTCACGGCCATCGCCCCTCGGGCCATCGACACCCTTATCAAGGCTCAAGGAGTAGGCGACTTGTACCGCCTTTACACCTTCGCCCGCCGGGACGGATTGGATTATAATCTGGCGGCCATCCCGTTGGATTTCCCCGACCACCCCAAAGAGATGTTCGATACGGAATACATGAATAAGCTGTTCAATCTGGCATACGGGTTGGCCCGGCAGGGCTATCCTTGGCTGAAGCATCCCCCGTTCTTCCGGCTGGAGCCCGTTGTCGGCTCCCAGCCGCAAAAGTCTCTCATCAAGGTTCAGCAAGGATACCAGCCGGAAGGCGGTCCTGAATATCTCATCCAGGAAGCTATTGACACCTGTCCGACTTCGTGCATTCATTGGAAAGATTAGCAATCCCGCTTAATTGCCAGGATATGAGGTACTAATATCATGAAGAGACATATCCCAGTTATTGTGGTGGAGGAGTGCATCGCCTGCGGTAATTGTGAGCAGGTTTGCCCGGAGGTGTTTCGGCTCAATGAATCTTTAGGGCATTCGGAAGTTATTAACCCCGATGGAGCACCGGAAGAAAAAATCCAGGAGGCCATAGACCAGTGCCCGGTGCAGTGTATCCATTGGCAGGATGAGGAACCGCAGGGATAAATAGCCGATAGCCGCTCCATACCGTGCCATGAGCCATAAATAGGGGGTGATGATGAAGAACAGGAAAAAGTTGCTCCTCCTGGCGCCGGTTATCTTGGTGGCCGTGGTATTGATTTACAAATTCTACCTCCGGCCACCGCGAGACCTCAATGTTATCCGCGTCTCCGGCAACATTGAAGTTATCGATGTGGAGGTGAGCTTCAAGATTGCCGGGCGGGTGGAAAAACGACCGGTGGACGAAGGGGAGATAATCAAGGCAGGTCAGCTGGTCGCGCAGCTGGATACCACGGAACTTGTCCAGGAAGTAGGCCAGCGCCGGGCGGAAGTAAGGGAAGCCCAGGCCAACCTGGCCAAGCTGGAAGCCGGATATCGTCCCGAGGAAATCGGGCAGGCCGCCGCGGATGCGCAACGTTCCAAGGCTGATGTGGATAAGCTGCAAGCCGATTATCGTCGCCAAAAAGAATTGTACGACAAAGATGTCATCTCCGCGCGGGAATTCGAGGCGAGCAAGGCGGCGTATGATATGGCCAGGGCCAGGTTGCGTGAATCCGGAGAAAAGCTGGCGCTGTATAAGAAGGGATTCCGCCGGGAAGATATCGAACTGGCCCGGGCTCAGTTGCAAAAAGCCAGGGAATTGCTGGCCCAAGCCGAGACCCGGTTGGGCTATGCCACCCTTGTCGCCCCTATGTCCGGAGTAGTTCTCTCGAAAAACGTGGAGCCGGGGGAATACGTCGTTCCGGGGACCCCGGTGGTTACCGTGGGCGACCTGGAGAGGCCGTGGTTGCGGGCCTATATCAACGAAACCGACCTGGGCCGGGTGAAGGTAGGGCAGAAGGTGCGAGTCACCACCGACACCTATCCCGGTAAGGTGTATAACGGCAGGCTCTCTTTCATCTCTTCCCAGGCCGAGTTTACTCCCAAGAATGTCCAGACGGAAAAGGAGCGGGTGAAGCTGGTCTACCGGGTGAAGGTGGACATCGCCAACCCCGAGATGGAGCTGAAACCCGGCATGCCTGCGGATGCCGACATCCTGGCAGGCGCAACCGGTGAATGATGGCTGCCATCAAAACCGAGGCCCTGACGAAGACCTTCGACGACAAGGCCGCAGTGGACGGACTGACCCTCACGGTTGCCGAAGGGGAGCTTTTTGGCCTGGTGGGGCCGGACGGTGCCGGGAAGACCACCACCATGCGGCTGATGACCGCGATTATGACGCCCACCTCCGGGGATGCCTGGGTGGCCGGCCGCCACACGGTAGCCGAAGCGGAAGCCATCAAGGAAGAAATCGGCTATATGAGCCAGCGCTTCGGTCTTTACCCAGACCTCAGTGTGATGGAGAACATCGACTTCTACGCCGACATCTATGAAGTGCCCCGCAAAGGCCGGGAAGAAAAGATTGACCGCCTCCTGGAATTCAGCGGCCTGTTGCCCTTTAAGAAACGCCTGGCCGGCAACCTCTCCGGCGGCATGAAACAGAAGCTCGGGCTGGCCTGCGCCCTGATTCACACCCCGAAAGTGCTTTTTCTGGATGAACCCACCAATGGCGTGGACCCGGTCTCGCGCCGCGATTTCTGGCGGATTCTTTATCAATTGCTGCGGGAGCGGGTGACGATTTTCGTGTCCACCGCTTACCTGGATGAGGCCGAGCGCTGCGGCCGGGTGGGGTTAATCCACCGGGGCCGACTCCTGGCCTGCGACGCGCCGGACGAGGTGAAAAAGCTGATGCAGGGGGAGATCATCGAGGTGCGGGCCACCGAGCCGCGTCGAGCCACGGACCTGTTGCGGGAAGGTTTGGAGCCGGGTGCGGTGGGCCTTTTCGGTGACCGGGTGCACATCGTCACCCGGGAACCGGACCAGGTGACCACCCGGGCGCACGCCCTCCTGTCTGAGGCTGGCATTGCCATCATCGGCATCCGGCTCATAGAACCGACCCTGGAAGACGTGTTCATCTCGGTTCTCGCGCAAGAAAGGGCGGGTGAGGCCCATGAGCGCTCCTAACAATGGCCTGGCCGTTACGGTCCAGGACCTGGAAAAACGCTTCGGCAGTTTCCTTGCGGTCAATCGCGTCACCTTCCAGGTGGCCGAGGGCGAGATCTTCGGGTTCCTGGGTCCCAACGGCGCCGGCAAGTCCACCACCATCCGGATGCTCTGCGGCATCCTGGCCCCCAGCGGCGGTTCCGGCACGGTGGCCGGTTACGACATCCGCACCCAACCGGAACAGATCAAGGCGCACATCGGCTACATGAGCCAGAAGTTCTCTTTATATGGGGACTTAACCGTAGAGGAGAATATCGACTTCTACAGTGGCATCTACCGCATCCCGCCGGAGAGGAAAAAGGAAAGGAAAGAATGGGTCATCGAGATGGCGGGCTTAAGGGAGCACCGGAACTCCAAGACCGCCATCCTGTCCGGAGGCTGGAAGCAGCGGCTCTCTTTGGGCTGCGCCATCCTCCATGAGCCGCCCATCATTTTCCTGGACGAACCCACCTCCGGGGTGGACCCCATCAGCCGCCGCCAATTTTGGGACTTGATTTACCAGCTATCCGGAAAAGGGGTGACGGTATTCGTCACCACGCACTATATGGATGAAGCCGAATATTGCGACCGCCTGGGCCTGATCTATCGCGGGGAGTTGATTGCCCTGGGAACCCCCGAGGCGCTCAAAACCCAACTCATGCACGAAGAGGTCCTGGAGGTGTGGTGCGACCGCCCCCAGGACGCCATGGGGGAAATCGAAAAACTGCCAGCCGTTAAAGAGGTGGCCCTGTTCGGCAAAGGTTTGCACGTGGTGGCCGAGGATGGCGAGGCGGCCGGCAAGGCCATCACCAACCTCCTGGGAGAGAAGGGTTACGCCCTTTTAAGGTTGGAAAAAATCGTTCCCTCCATGGAGGATGTCTTTGTATCTCTCATTGAAGCCCGGGACCGGGCGGAGATGGATCGGCGGGAGGTGAGCCGATGAAACCCCGGCGAGTCTGGGCGGTGTCCCGCAAGGAATTCATTCATATCCGGCGCGACCCCCGGAGCCTGGGCATGGCCATCGCCATCCCCATGCTGCTGCTGGTCTTGTTCGGCTATGCCCTGAAGCTCGACGTGGATAACGTCCCCATGGTGGTCTGGGACCAGAGCGACTCCCAGGCCAGCCGGGATTTTATCAGTGACTTCCGGGGTTCCAGATATTTCTCCATTCTGGAGCAGG
>JAQTXE010000277.1 GCA_028688935.1 Syntrophales bacterium | reverse complement strand
TCGATGGGCTGGCCGTCGTCCATCCCCAAGCGGCCCATAAGGCCCTTGATGCGGTCAGAGCCGAAAATGCGCATCAGGTCGTCTTCCAGGGACAGGTAGAACCGGGAGGTGCCGGGGTCGCCCTGACGCCCGGACCGGCCCCGGAGCTGGTTGTCAATGCGCCGGGACTCATGGCGTTCCGTCCCCAGAATATGCAACCCCCCTCGAGCCGTCACCCCTTCCCCCAGGACGATGTCCGTGCCCCGGCCGGCCATGTTGGTGGCAATGGTGACCGTGCCCATCTGTCCGGCGTGGGCCACAATTTCCGCTTCTTTCTCATGGTGCTTGGCGTTCAGCACCTCGTGTTTGATGCCTTCCCGCTTGAGGAGGCGGCTGAGAAGCTCGGAATTTTCAATGTTGACGGTGCCCACCAGCACCGGCTGCCCCCGCTCGTGGCAGTCCTTGATCTCCTCCACCACCGCCTGGAACTTTTCGTCCCTGGTCTTGTAGATGACGTCCGGAAAATCCTCCCGGATCATCTTCTTGTGGGTGGGGATGACCATCACGTCCAGGTTGTAGATCTTTTTGAATTCCTCGGCTTCCGTGTCCGCGGTGCCGGTCATGCCCGCCAATTTTTTATACATGCGGAAATAATTCTGGAAGGTGACGGTGGCCAGGGTCTGATTTTCGTTTTCGATCTTCACCCCTTCTTTGGCTTCCAGGGCCTGGTGGAGGCCGTCGGAATAGCGCCGTCCGGGCATGAGGCGGCCGGTGAATTCATCGACGATGATTACCTGGCCCTCTTTGACGATGTAATCCACGTCCCGCTTGAAGAGGGTCTGGGCCTTCAGGGCCGCCTGCACGTGGTGCAGGACCTCGATGTTCCGGGGATCATAGAGGTTATCCAGGTTCAGCATCTTCTCGGAGTGGGCCACGCCATCCTCGGTGAGCATGACGCTCCGGGCCTTTTCATCGATGGTGTAATCCTGCTCCTGCTTGAGCTGCTTGGCCACCCGGTTGAGTATATAGTAGAGCTGGGTGGATTCCTCCGCGGGGCCGGAGATGATCAGGGGCGTGCGGGCCTCGTCCACCAGGATGGAGTCCACTTCGTCGACGATGGCGTAATGAAAGTCCCGCTGCACATACTCTTCCAGGGAGAATTTCATATTATCCCGGAGGTAATCGAAGCCGAATTCGTTGTTGGTGCCGTAAGTGATGTCCGCCCCGTAGGCCTGGCGGCGCTGGCCGTCGTCCAGGCCGTGGACGATGGTGCCCACCGTCAGGCCCAGGAACTGGTAAACGCCTCCCATCCACCGGGCGTCCCGGCGGGCCAGGTAGTCGTTGACGGTGACGATGTGGACGCCTTCGCCACTCAAAGCGTTGGCATACGCGGGCAGCACCGCCACCAGGGTTTTACCTTCACCCGTCTTCATTTCGGCGATCTTGCCCTGATGCAGGACCAGGCCGCCGATGATCTGCACGTCAAAGGGGCGCATCCCCAGGACCCGCACCGAGGCCTCCCGGGCCACGGCAAAGGCTTCGGGGAGAAGATCTTCCAGGTCTTCTCCTTGAGCGAGGCGCTCTCTAAACCTGGGGGTGTATTGCTGGAGCTCATCATCGGAGAGCTGCCGGAAATGGGGTTCCAGGGAAGTGATGCGGTCCACCAGGGGAGCCAGGCGCTTCAGCTCTCGCTCGTTCTTGCTGCCAAAAAGGTTTTTCAGAAATAGTTCGAACATATATCCTTCAACCGTATAAAAACCCGACAAAGCCTGGCTTCACCGGGACGGTTTGTCCTTAAATTCTTTGGGTAATTATACCATATTTGAGAATCGCAAATCAGGTCTTAAGGGATGGGGCGTCATTTATTATGAGCATGTCATCTATAATTCATTGAACCCGCTTAGGATATCATTAAGGCCAGAGAGGGGCGCAAGATAGATGTTATCTAAACGTAAGAAAGCCATATTATCTGGTCCCTCATAGCCCAATTGTCTCGCAGCGTCACGAATTCCATGATGGTCTGGCTCCGTCCAGAGGACTGTGGTCCCGAAAAGTTGCCGGGGTGCTGGCAGTATTGTGCCTCTACCCAGTACAAAGATGTGAGCCTCTTTGTTTTCACGCCAAACCAGCCATAGCTCATCTCCAGCCTTTGGGTAAGGATGAGGCCACTGCTGGAGTCCGGGTGGGGGACAGACACCAGATAGCCTGATGATTTCGCAGTAAATCCTGTGTATTAGCGGCACTTACTTGTTCCGCTGTCCCACAGTAAATCCAAGAAGGCATACAATGCACCTGTGCTAGTTTCAGGCCATGAGATGCATGGTTGCTGTCACCGGCAATTCCAGCAAATCAGTCCGCAACAGACGGGTAGAGAAAAAAAGAACCTCCAGGTTTTCCACCTCGCCGGTTGAGGGATTGAGTCGGGCGATGATATCATCTCCTAGTTCTTCCGAAACCTGCTCTGGGTATGGCGGGGACTTGTCAATGTATAGTATGTCCGATCCCCGGTCATATTTAAAAGTCAGTTTCGCGTCCATTCCAATTCTCCCGATGACAGTCTCCTGGTCAAATATGAAGTGACTATCCAATGGCGCGGCAGCGAAAGCTGGGAGAAACAACTACCACTTTAAAAACATTTTCGCCCCACAAATTCTTAAAATTCCGTGAGAATAATCGTGCATTGGCGAAACGGGCACTGAGTCTCACCTGATCTGGATCAGCCAGAGTCTCTGCCAGGCATTTATGCAGATGTTCAGATAATTCCGGATGTCTTTCACAGATATGATGCTCACGCTCTTCATTTAATTCTATGTCTGCTTTTAAGTAAGGGCAAGGGCATCGGCGCACGTTTGCCGGCCTCTAGTTTAAATAATTGGCAATATGAAAAAAATCTACCTTTTTAAGTTTTCCAGATCCAGAATCATGGGCACTTCGTTGCATTTGTCCGGAAACTTGAGACAGTCCTTGCATTCACTCCAGATAATCTTGGGCAGATCGTCGTTGGGAACCTGGCGGAAGCCCAGGCGCTCAAAAAATTGGGGGCGGGTGGTGAGGGCAAAGACCTTTTTCAGTCCCAGGGCGTTGGCTTCCTCGATGCAATTTTTTACCAGGCTGGAGCCGATGCCCTGATGTTGAAAGTCCGGTGAGACGGCTACAGAGCGAATCTCTCCCAAATCCTCCCAGTAAACATGCAGCGCGGCCACGCCAATGAGGGGGCCCGGGTCCGGCCGGTAGACAAAATATTCCCGCACCTGGCTATAAAGGTCGGCCATGGTCCGCGGTAAAACGTCTTCATCCGCAAACTCATGGAGCATCCGCCAAATTTCCGGGACTTCTTGGATCAGGGCTTTACGCATCATAGCCAATAGGGGAGGGTCCCTTGACAGGGGATCGCCCTTAAGTGACAATTATAACATACTTTCTCAGGAGAAACAGATGTCAATCATTGCCCAGGATCAATATGTGGAACTGGAATACCGGCTGCGCCTGGATAACGGCGAGTGGGTCCGGGGGTCGGAGCAAGAACCGGCCACCCTCACTTTTGTGGCCGGCTGCGGCGAACTGCTCCCGGGGTTGGAGCGGCGTCTCTGGGGCCTGCAAAATGAGGAAGCAGTGGAATTCGTGGTGCCCGCCGGGGAAGCCTTTGGCCATTACGATCCGGAAAACGTCCAGGAATGGAGCCGCAAGGCCTTTCCACCGGAGATGGAACTTAAACCGGGACAGCTGGTGCTCCCCGCTAATCTGCCCATCCCCCCGGAATATCCCCTTAAAGTTAAGGAAGTGCAGGGGGGTAAGGTAATTTTGGACCTCAATCACCCTTTTTGCGACCGTGATCTGCACTACGCGGTGCGAGTAGTGGCCGTGAGGCCCGCCACTCCGGAGGAGCTGGCGCCCTTGAAGCAATGTAAATCCTGCCGGGAAGAGATGACCTGCGGGACGTAAAACTCCTCACGAAAAGACGCCAAGGCGCAAAGACGCCAACAAAAAATGAGGATAAAGGCTCTGGAGGATCTGTCCTCATGTAAGTGAGTCCACAAAAAAACCGGCCTGGTTCCAGGCCGGTTTTTTTGCCAATAATTTCTGGTTTAGGTTTCCGTCACGGTAATCGCGCCGGTGGGGCAAACTTCTATGCAGCTCTCACAGCCCAGGCACTCCTCTTCATTGACCGGGACCGATTTATCGCCTTGCATTTCAAAGACACCCACGGGACAAACATTAACGCATTCTTCGTCGCCGTTGCACTTGTCATGATCTACTTCTACCCGCCAAGCCATTAAACTTCACCTCCTTTGCTAAAATCATCCAGCCGAGTCTGGCGTCTTAGATTTCCGGCCAATGGCAAAATACCGGCGGTTTTGACCTTGCCTTGCCGACGCGCCCAAATTACACTCCGAATGCCTGGCTTAGGGATCGGTTGGTTTCGCGAGGCCAATCCCCGCCCTAAAGCATATCTTTAAATAATATTCTGCCGAATTATCTCAAGTCAAGAGCCTTGGTAACTGCCAAGAGGATTAAGAAGGCAGGTTTGGTTGCCCGAGGAAGAGAAAAAGTAGTGCCGGCGCTGCCGCCGTAATTAGGAAAGAAGGACTCCCCGCCCCAAGCTTCGGTTTGCCGGAACTTCACTGCCTGGTTGCAGGGAATTTTCTGCGGGCAGCCTGGAGGCCTGACGGCATTCCCGGGCCAGGCGCACAATACCTGCGGCCCATTCGGGAGACCCCAAGGCATGGAGATGGGTGTAAGTGGCCAGGACATTTTGGAAGACCAGGCCTTCCCGCTGACCCCCCAGGCCCGTACCCCGGTTTACCTGGAAGACCAGGTTTTCTTGGGGGCCGGGTTCCGGTTGAATCCGGGAATAATGGAACTCATGGCCCTTCAAGATGGTTCCGGAGGAAAAGAAGGGATTGTCCCGGGCCACCTCCAGGATGGTGTAGCCATGGCCCTGGGGCCGCTTGTCCATGATGAATTCATAGGGGAAGACGCCCACCATGGGAAATTTCTCGCCCTGTTGGGTGGTGATGGCCTCTCCCAGGTACATGAGGCCGCCGCATTCGGCATAAATGGGCAGCCCGGCCCGGGCCGCGGCTTTGATGTGATAGATATTGTTCTCTTATAAAAACTACATTACTCTAAATAGTAAATTTAGTAAATCAACTAATATTATTCATGACAATGAAAATTGTGAAAACTACATTCTTACAACTTCAGCACAAAATGTAT
>JAQTXE010000028.1 GCA_028688935.1 Syntrophales bacterium | reverse complement strand
TCCTTGTTATTTGGGCGGTATGGGGGAAGGGGAGGGCTGTCAGCGATCAGCTTTCAGCTTTCAGCAAAAGATAGAAAAATCCTTGTATTTTTTAGCTGATTGCTGAAATTTGATGCTTGCTTGTCACCAAAGGCATTTTTTCGTAGGGGCGAACCTTGTGTTCGCCCGGCGGCTCCAGGGCGAACACAAGGTTCGCCCCTACATTTCATTACCTTTTTGACTACCCAAGCCTTCCTTTAAGGTCTTACTTTAATCTTTCCCACCCCCACAGCCGTCACTTCCCCGATAATGGTGGCGTCGGTCACACCTTTTTCATGGAGCCGGGCCAGGAGTTGCCCGCCATGTTGCGGGGCGATAGCGATGAACAGACCCCCGGAGGTCTGGGCGTCGCTTAAGAGATCCACCGCAATGGGGTCCACTTTAGGGTCGACCTGCAAGTGTTTCTCGCAGAAGCGCCGGTTGGCATGGCTGCCTGCGGGCACTAGGCCCATGTTGGCGTATTCCCTGGCCCAGGAGAGCACCGGCACCCGGCTGGCAAAGATGGTGAGTTCCACGGCGCTGGCCTTGGCCATCTCCAGGCCGTGGCCCAGGAGCCCGAAACCGGTGATGTCAGTGAGGGCGTGGACTTCCAGACCCTCCAGGGCTTCCGCGGCCGCCCGGTTGAGCTCGCCCATGACCCGGATGGCGGCCTCTGCCGCATCCCTAGAGGCCAGGCGGCCTTTCAGGGCCGTGGCGATGATTCCCGTGCCCAGGGGCTTGGTGAGCACCAGCAGGTCCCCCAGCCGGGCCCCGCCATTGGTGAGAATCCGGTCCGGATGGACGATGCCGGTCACCGCCAGGCCGTATTTCAACTCCGGGTCCTCCACACTGTGGCCGCCCACCAGCAAGGCCCCGGCTTCGTGCACCTTGTCCAGGCCGCCTCTCAGAATATCTTTCAGGACCTCCGCGGGGGTGGTCTGCAAGGGAAAGCAGGCGATATTCATGGCCGTCAAGGGTTTCCCCCCCATGGCGTAAACGTCGCTCAAGGCATTGGCTGCGGCGATCTGCCCGAACTGGTAAGGATCATTGACGATGGGCGTGAAAAAGTCCAGCGTCTGGATGAGGGCGATTTCCGGGGTCAAACGAAACACCCCGGCGTCGTCCGCAGCCTCCAGTCCCACCAGGAGGTCGGCATGCGGCTTAAAAGGCAGGCTATGCAAAACTTCCTCCAGGACCCCTGGAGGTATCTTGGACGCTCAGCCCGCGGCCCGGACTTGTTCCACCAGGGGTATCTGTCTCTCGTCTGCCATTGCCGTTCTCATATCAGGAGGTTAAAGTTCCCCTTGCTCGCAGAGGGGTTCAAGGGACCATTACCGCGATTATCATCCCCCCTGATATTCTTGTGAAAAGGGGGAAAATTGATTCTGCCAACATTCAGGCAACTTCTAAGTGGCTGAGCGCGGTGTAATAGCCGTGGCTCTGCCGCACCTTAACGGCCGCGCCGAAGAGACCCGACAGGCGCCGGGAAGTGAGCACCTGCTTTTTCCGGCCGTCATGCAATATCCGCCCCTCTTGCAACAAAATAACCCGGTCGATTTCCGGGAAGATCTCCTCCACCCGGTGGGTCACCAAAATGATGGTCTGGCCGTGCCGGGCCAGGTTCTGGAGGGTCCCCAGGAACCGGCTCCGGGCCAGGAGGTCCAGACCGGTGGTGGGTTCATCCAGGATCAAGGCCCGGGGCTCGTTCACCAAAGCCCGGGCGATGAGGATGCGCCGGGCCTCGCCGGTGGACATGGTCTCGATCAGGGCCTCCGCCAGGTGTTCGGCCTGGACCAGCGCCAGGGCGCGATGGGCCTGCTCCCGCATGGCCGGGGTCACTTCCTGGTGGGGAAAAAGGCCGTAGCTGGCGAAAAAACCGGACAGGACCACGTCCAGGCCCCGGGTGCGCCCCGGCATGGTCCGGTTCAGGAAGTCGGCTTGCAGGTCCGCGGAGATGATGCCCAACTGGGGGCGCAATTCAAAGACATTCCAGAGATCTTGCCCCAAGATCAGCAGGGGCGCGGTGCCGTTGGCACGGGGCTCGGGATATTCCTCCCGGGTAATGAGCCGGATAAAAGTGGATTTGCCCGCGCCGTTGGGGCCGAAGATGGCGGTATGCTCCCCCTCCCGAATCTCCAGAGACAGACCGTCCAGGATGCGTCTGCCGTTTTTGGCCACGCTGGCAGCCTGCATTTTGAGCAGCGGAGGCCGCTCCGTATTTGCGTTAATTCTCTTTGACATCTTTATTTCTTGGGTGTTCCGAAAAGATATCCTCACGCCAAGACGCCAAGCCGCAAAGAAAGACGCCAAAATTGATATTATAATGATAAATAATTCTTGCGCGTTTGCGCCTTGGCGTCTTGGCGTGAGATAAATTAGTCTTTGCTGAAAGCTGACCGCTGAAAGCTTTTTTAAAACCCCAGCCAGCGCACTTCCCGGTCCTTGCGGGGGGGCACCGGCGGTTCCTTGGCGGAGTAGCCGATGGGGGTGATGGCCAGGAGCCGCTGGTCTGATTTGCCCAGGTAATCCAGGAGTTGCTTTTCCACAAAGAGGATGCCCGTCATCCAGCAGGTGCCCAGGCCCTCGGCATGGGCCGCCAGGAGGAGGTTCTGCATGAGCGCCGCGCCGCTTTGGATAATGGCCATGTCCATGGTCGCGTCCGGGGGCCTGGGAACGGTGACGGCAATGACCACCGGCGCACCCCCCAGGTTCTTGAAAAATCCCTTGACCAATTTCCGGTTGTCCTCCGGAATCTGGGCCTTCTCCAGGATGGGTTCCATGTAAGGAATGGCGCCGCTGGCCAGTTCCACGAATTCTTCCCGGGCCTTGCCGGCCAGGACCGCAATCTCCCAGGCCTGGGCGTTGGTGCCGGAGGGGGCCCAAAGCCCGGCGTCGATGACCCGCTCCAGGACCTCCCGGGGGGGCATTTCCGGCTTATAGAACCGATGGCTGCGGCGCTTATGAATGGCTTCATACAGGTCCATAAATCCTCCTCTGCCAGGCATTATTAGGGGATCAGGCCGGTAGGCGGCCGGTCCTCCAAGCTTCTCCCTAATCGATGATATTCTTGGGCTTCCGCGGCCTTACCCCGCTTCTTACAGCCCTGGGCATAGATGGCGCATTTGCGCGCCAGGGTGCGGCGGACCGCCCGGCGGTAAGGCTCCGGTAGGTCGGGTTCCCCCAGGAGTTTTTGTAAGGCCCTAATGCGCCAGCGGTCCAGGCCCCACTGCCGGGAGAGCTGATCCGCATGGCCGCCCCGCTTGATGATCAAGGGCTCCGGCAGCAGGCCCACCTCATAACGCCAAGTTAGGCGCAGCCAGAGGTCGTAGTCTTCGGCTGCCGGGAGTTCTTCGTCAAAGCCGCCGTGGTCCGCAAACAGCCGCCGGTGCAACATCACCGCCGAGGGGCTCACCAGGCAGCGCTCCAGGGAACGCAGGAGAATGCGCCCCCCCTCTTTTTTGTGGGTCCGGGGCGGATTCACTTTAACGCCCCGGCGCACCCAAATTTCCTCGCTCTGGCTGAGAAGTAATTGGGGCTTCGCCTCCATGAAGGCCAGTTGCCGGGCTAACTTTTCCGGCAACCAGAGGTCGTCGGAGTCCAGGAAGGCCAGCCACTCCCCTTGGGCCGCGGCAATGCCGGTATTCCGGGCCGCGGAGACCCCGCCGCGCACTGGCCGGGAGAGCACCTGGATTTTCCCAGCAAAAACGGCCAGGGCTTCCAGGGTCCCGTCCGCGGAGGCGTCGTCCACCACCAGGAGTTCAAAGTCCCGGCAGGTCTGGGCCAGCACCGAGGCCACTGCCTCTTGAACCAGCGCGGCCCGGTTGTAAGTGGGGATAATGACGCTGACCCGGGGCACAATAGAGAAAAGTTATCAGAAATTAAGGGAAATTCAAGGTGTATAATCACCGCCTCAGAGCCTTGAAGTTGAGGGGTTGCGGCCCTGCCCGATTTTTGCCATTATTCATTGGCATCCAGGGAAATTTCTGTGATAAGTTTTAATGTTGAAAATATGACTAGTTGCGCCGGAGTACCCCATGCAATCCCGTTATGAACCCCGCCGCCTGGAAGAGAAATGGCAGAAAATCTGGGCCGAACGGCGGCTTTTCGAGGCCACGGAGGACCCTTCCCGGCCTAAATATTACGTCCTGGAGATGTTTCCTTATCCTTCCGGCCGCATCCATATGGGCCACGTGCGCAACTACACCATCGGCGACGTGGTGGCCCGGTACAAGAGGATGCGGGGCTTTAACGTGCTCCATCCCATGGGTTGGGACGCGTTCGGGCTGCCCGCGGAAAACGCGGCCATGGCCCGGGGGCTGCACCCCGCTAACTGGACTTACGAAAATATCGATTATATGCGCCGCCAGCTCAAAGCCCTGGGCTACAGCTACGACTGGCCCCGGGAATTGGCCACCTGCGACCCGGATTACTACCGCTGGGAGCAGTTGGTCTTCATCGAGATGTTCCGGCGGGGCCTGGCTTATAAGAAAAAGGCCCCGGTGAACTGGTGCCCCACATGCGAAACCGTGCTGGCCAACGAACAGGTGGAAGGGGGCCTCTGCTGGCGCTGCGATTCCGAAGTGCATCTACAGGAACTGGAGCAATGGTTCTTTAAGATCACCGCCTACGCCGAGGAGTTGCTGGCCGACCTGGACGGTCTGACGCATTGGCCGGAGCGGGTCCTCACCATGCAGCGGAACTGGATCGGCAAGTCCATCGGTGCAGAAATCTTGTTTCCCTTAAAGGACGGGGGCGAGCCCATTACAGTCTTTACCACCCGGCAGGATACCCTGTGGGGCGCGACTTTCATGAGCCTGGCCCCGGAACACCCTCTGGCCCTGAGCCTGGCCCGGGGGACCTCCCAGGAAGCTGCGGTGGGCGATTTCGTGGACCACTGGCGGGCCCAGGACCGGAGCCGGGGCGTCTTGGAGGAACTCACCAAGGAAGGGGGCTTCACCGGCCGTTATTGCCTCAACCCGGTGACCGGCTGGGAAATGCCCATCTATGTGGCCAATTTCGTGCTCATGGAATACGGCACCGGCGCGGTGATGGCGGTGCCGGCCCACGACCAGCGGGACTTTGAGTTCGCTAAGAAATACGGCCTGCCCATCAAGGTGGTGATTCAGCCGCCGGGGGAGGAACTCCGGGCCGAGAACCTCACCGCCGCCTATGAAGAGGAAGGGACTCTGGTGGATTCCGGTTCCTTCAGCGGCCTGGCCAGCGCCCCGGCCCGGGAGGCCATTGCCGGCTTTCTGGAGGAAAAGGGCCAGGGCCGGGGGGCGGTGCATTTCCGCCTCCGGGATTGGCTGATTTCCCGCCAGCGTTACTGGGGCGCGCCCATCCCCATTATTTACTGCGAAAAATGCGGCCTGGTGCCGGTGCCGGAAAAAGATCTGCCGGTTAAGCTGCCCCTGGACGTCTCCCTCACCGGCGAAGGGGGCTCACCCCTGGCCCAGCTGCCGTCCTTCACCGAGGTCACCTGTCCCGTCTGCGGCGGTCCGGGCCGCCGGGAAGTAGACACCATGGACACCTTTGTGGAGTCCTCCTGGTATTTCCTGCGCTACGCCTGCGCCGACTACCGGGAAGGGGTGTTGGACCGCCAAAGGGTGGATTACTGGCTGCCCGTGGACCAATACATCGGTGGTATCGAGCACGCGGTGCTGCATCTGTTGTATGCCCGCTTCTTTACTAAAGTCCTCCGGGACCTGGGCCTGGCCCGAATCGATGAACCTTTTCAACGGCTCCTCACCCAGGGTATGGTCCTCAAAGACGGAGCCAAGATGGCCAAATCCAAGGGCAACGTGGTAGACCCGGAGTATATGATCGACGAATACGGCACGGACACCACCCGGCTCTTCCTCCTTTTTGCCGCGCCCCCGGAAAGGGACCTGGAGTGGAGCGACCAGGGGGTCATGGGCGGCCACCGCTTCCTGCACCGGCTCTGGACCCTGGCCCATAACCTGCTGCCGGATATCCTGAAAGCAACGCCCTATGAAGGCGGTGGTGCCGACCTCCCCGCCGGGCTGGGGGAGTTCCGCCACAAGGTGCACCAGACCATCCAGAAGGTGAGTGGGGATATCGAGGACCGCTTCCACTTCAATACCGCCATCGCCGCGGTCATGGAGCTGATTAACACCTTTTATCAGGCCGTGGAGGAGCACGCCGGCCAAAAGGGAGCCCCGGCGGTCTTCCGGGAGGCCCTGGAGGCGGTGTTGAAGCTGCTTTATCCCATGGTGCCCCATATTACTGAGGAGATCTGGGAGGCTTTGGGGTATAATACATCCCTGCTCCTGGCCCCCTGGCCCCAGGCCCAAGCCGAAGCCCTGGTGGAGGCGGCCCGGACGGTGGTCATCCAGATCAACGGCAAGGTGAGAAACCGCCTGGTGGTCCCGGCCGGCAAGTCAGACCGGGAGATCGAGGACCTGGCCCTTACTGATCCGGTGGTGCAAAAATGGCTGGAAGGCCGCCCTCCCAAAAGGGTGGTGGTGGCCCGGGGCAAACTGGTGAACATCGTTATTTAAGGAAAAGCCGTGACCTGCAGCCGCATATTCGCCCTCATTCTGATCCTGGCCCTGACGGGTTGCGGTTACCGCCCCCTGGGTCTGGAACCCTACCGCCAGGAGGGACGGCCGCTCCTGTCCATCCCCCCCTTCGCCAACCGCTCCACCGAAGTGGGTATCGAAGCTGTCATGGCCAATGCCATGATCCAGGCCTTTGCCCAGACCAAGGCCGTGCGTCTCGCCACCAAGCCTCAGGATGCCGATCTGGTGCTGGAAGGCAAAGTGACTTTTGTGGAAAACAGCTCCGTGGCCTTTAATAACATTCTGCAGTCCACGGTCCGGCGGGTGACCATCAAAGTGGACTACAGCCTCAAGCGCCGGAAAAGCGGGAAGACGCTGTGGAAGGATAGCACGGTTATCCAGGAAGATTATCTGGTGGACCCCAATTATCAGATCGGGGAGACCCTCAAGGATCAAGGCATCAGAAGGGCCGCAGATAAACTGGCCCACCAGGTTTTGGATAAGGTATTATTGGTGATCTAGCTGTCAGCTTTCAGCTAGAAAAGGAAATTTTGAGATAAGCAACCCTGGCAAATCATATTAGCGGGCGCAAGTTAACTTTATAAGAAAAGATTTTTAAAATCGGTTTTTTACTGAAAGCTGAAAGCTGAAAGCTGACTGCTGAAAGCTCCACCATGTCCCATCCTTTATTAGAACGCCATCTCCAGCGCCGCACCCTCAAGCCCCTTTATCTCTTCTACGGGGACGAAGAGTTCCTCATGCACCGGGCCTTGGAGCGGCTGGCTCAGGCCATGCAGGGATCCGACACTGAGGCCCCCCTGAAGACCGTGCTGGAGGCCCAGGAAGTGTCGTTGCCGGATTTTCTGGCCCAAACGCGGCTGACCACCCTGTGGGGGCCCGGGCAACTCCTGGTCCTGCGCCGGGTGGAGACCTATCCGGCCAAGTCTCTGCACCTCATCCTGGATTATCTGGAGCGGCCCGCGGCCCGGGCCCGGGTGGTGCTTCTGGCTCCGGGATTGAAGGCCCGGGACCTGGCCAAAAATGCGGTCTGGAAGCGCCTCCAGCAGGAGGAAGCGGCCCTGGGGTTTTTTCATTTAAGGGAAGGGGAATTACAGCAGTGGCTGACCCGGGAGGCCCAGGCCCAGGGAAAAACCCTGACTCTGGCCGGGGCCCAACGCCTGGTGGATATGGTGGGGGATAATCTTTCGGAGCTGGCCTCGGAACTGGAAAAACTGACTCTTTTTGCTGGCCAGGAAAAGACCCTGACCCCTAACCTGGTGAGCCAGTTAGCCAGCCACAGCCGCACTTACAATATCTTCGCGCTGGTGGACGCGCTGGGGGAGAAGGGGGCGCAAAAGCGGCTTTCCGCCCTGGCCCACCTTTTGGACCTGGGGGAGCCGCCGGCCCGGATTCTGGTGATGCTGGCCCGGCAGCTGCGCCTGCTGCTGCGCCTCAAAGACAGTCCTGCCGGTGGACCGCCGGAGGCCCTGGCCCGGGCCTTGGAGATTCCGCCCTGGAAAATAAAGGATTTGTCCAAGCAAGCCGCCCGCTTCACCGCGCCTACCCTGGAAAACCACCTCCGGCGCCTGCACCATGCCGATCAACAACTGAAAACCAGCGCCGGTAATCCCCGGCTCTGGCTGGAGTGGTGCCTGCTGCAAATGGGGCCTGGGTAAGAAAGATATTTGCCACAGAGACACAAAGAGCATCGAGAAGCACAAGCAAAAAAGATTATTTTAAGTTTGGCGCTGGAAGCGCCAAACTTAAAAAGTTAACCTCTCTTTGTGACCCTCTTTGACCTTAGTGCCTTTGTGGTAAGCACCTTAAGCGCTTTTTAGGGCGTTGACCTGGCGGGTGAGGCGGGAGATTTTCCGGGCCGCGGCGCGCCAGTGCATGGTGCCTTTGCCGGCGACCTGGGCGATAATGGGTATGGCCTTGGTGAGGGCGGTTTCAGCGCCGGCCGCGTCCTTCTTAGTCAGGGACTGGCGCACCTCCCGCACCACGTTTTTCACCCTGGTCTTCCGGCTCTGGTTCCGGACCCGTCGTTTTTTATTCTGTCTAGCCCGCTTCATGGCGGAAAGATGTCTGGCCAAAATATTTTCCTCCGCAAAAAATAATCATTAAATGTAACTTAAGAATTTCTTCCGGTCAAGACTGTTGCATCTCCGGGGGTTGCCGGAAGAAGGTGAGAAAGTACCCCACCCCCGAAGCGATGGTCACGATCATGGCCAGCCAGAGGAGGCCCGTGCCCAACCGCTGGAAATCCAAAGTCTGGTAAGGATAATGCAAAATCAGGGCGGTAAGGGCCGCCATCTGCAGCAGGGTCTTGGCCTTGCCCCAACGGTCCGGGGCCAGGATGATGCCTTCCGCGGCGGCCAGGGCCCTAAGGCCGGTAACCGCCAGTTCCCGGCCGATGATGACAAAAGCGATCCACGCCTGCACCCGGCCCAAGGGGATGAGCATTATCAGGGCCGCGGATACCAACAGTTTGTCCGCCAGGGGGTCCATGAATTTGCCGAAGCGGCTCACCAGCCGGTGACGCCGGGCGTAAAATCCATCCAAAAAATCGGTGGCCCCCGCGGCCATGAAACATAAAGCCCCTAAAAAACTGGCCACCGGCCCCGAGAAACACAAAAAGACCATGACCACCGGAATGGCCACGATGCGGGTCCCCGTCAGAATGTTGGGCAGATTCCAGAATTTGGTGTTGGCCGGGTCCATGTCAACGGGTGCGGGCGCGCTCCCAATCCTCCAGAAATTTCTTTAACCCCGCGTCCGTCAGGGGATGCTTAATGAGTTGCAGGATCACCCCATAAGGCACGGTGGCAATATCCGCGCCCGCCAGGGCCGCCTCCAGGACGTGGAGGGGATTGCGTATACTGGCGACGATGATCTCCGTATCAAAGCCATAATTTTCAAAGATGGTGACAATCTGCTCCACGCTCTCCATGCCCCGTTGGGAGATGTCGTCCAGGCGGCCGATGAAGGGACTGACATAGGCCGCGCCGGCTTTGGCCGCCAGGAGGGCCTGGAGGGGTTGAAAAATCAAGGTGACGTTGACCCTGATCCCCTCCTCGGAGAGGATGCGGGTGGCCTTCAGACCGTCTGGGGTCATGGGGATTTTCACCGCCACCCATTCGTGGATCTTGGCCAGATCCCTGGCTTCGGCCACCATGGCCTGGGCCTCGGTGGCCACCACCTCGGCGCTTACCGGTCCCTGGACCAACTCGCAAATAGTGCGAATGTGATTCCTAAACTGCTCCGGTTCGCAGATGCCAATTTTCGCACAGAGACTGGGGTTGGTGGTTACCCCGTCCACCAGGCCCAGATCGTGGGCCGCTTGAATCTCCTCCAACTTGGCGGTGTCGATAAAGAATTTCATGATGACCCCTTATCCTATCATAGTTCATCCCGGCCCACTACGCCGGAAGCGTTTCAGGCAGCCTTCGGAACAGAAAAAGTAGTCCTTGCCGTCTTTTTGGACCTTCAGAGCATCCTGCCGGGGAATAAAGGTGCCGCAAATCGGGTCTTGCACCAGCATCTCGGTGTCCTGGCCCTTTGATTCCTGGGGGGAGGCATGCCGCGCCTCCTTATAGGCCAGCATAGTTTTTTTCACCAGGCGGTAAATCAGATAACCTACCACCAAGCCGAGAATAAAGCGCCAGCTCACAATCCTTCTCTCTCAGTCGGATACGAGTTGCATGGATTCCCGGGCCGCTTTAGCCAACTCCGCTAACAATTCCGCGGCCGTCTTCTCCAGGACCGGGTGCCAGGCCTGGGGAGCAATCTCTGCCAGGGGCACCAACACACAAGCCCGGCGGTGCATTTCCGGATGCGGCAGGGTCAACTCCCGCCCGGACATGATCAGGCCGTCATACAGCAATAAATCCAAGTCAATAATTCGGGGGCCCCAATGTTCTCCCCGGACCCGGCCCAGAGCCAGTTCCACCTGCTGCAAGGCCCGCAACAGCTCTTCCGGCCCCAGGCGGGTGCGTACCTGGGCCACGGCGTTGACGTACCAGGGTTGGCCTGGAGGACCTTGGGGGGGGTTCAGATAAAACCGGGAGATCTTTAAGACCTCCACCTCCTCCACCGCCGCCAATTTCTCCAGGGCCTCCGCCAACTGGCGGCGGGGGTCCCCCAAATTGGCCCCCAAGCCGACGTAGGCCAGGACCGGCTTCAACTCGGTTATCGCCGCGTGTCCTAAGGGCATGTTGTGGTGCTTTTAAGGGAGTGGTGTAGGGGCGGGTTTAAAACCCGCTCCTACCGTTCCCCGGCCCCTCAAAAAATTATTAACCCACCTTCTCCAACCGCGTCAGGGCTTCCTGCATCCGTTCCTTGGGCACGGTGAGGGCCAGGCGCACGTAGCCTTCCCCGGGGGCGCCTAAGCCCATGCCGGGGATGGTGACAATACCGGCTTTTTCCAGAAGGTGGGTGGTAAAGCCCATGGAGGTCATTCCCGGGGGCACCGCCAGCCAGACGTAAAAGGTGGCCCGGGGGAATTCCACGTCATAGCCTAATTTTTTCAGCCCCCCCACCAGAATATCCCGGCGTTCCTGAAGGATGGCGCAGTTTTCCCGAACACAGCTCTGGTCCGAATCCAGGGCGGCGATCCCCGCGAGCTGAATGGCATCGAAGGCTCCGGAATCGATGTTGCTTTTAATCTTGCCCAGCGCCGCCAAGACGTCTTTATTGCCCACGGCCATGCCCAGGCGCCAGCCGGTCATGTTGTAGGTCTTGGACAGGGAATGAAATTCGATGCCCACTTCCCTGGCCCCGGGTACTTCCAGGAAACTGGGGGGATTATAACCGTCATAGGCCAACTCGGTATAGGCCGCATCATGGACGGCAATAATCTGATATTCCCGGCAAAAATCCACCATGCGCGTGAAAAATTCCTTGTCGGCCACCGCCGCGGTGGGATTATTGGGGTAGTTAAAGAAAAAGGCCTTGGCATCCCGGGCGGTCAGGGGGTCGATGTCGTGGAAATCCGGCAAAAAAGCGTTTTCCCGGAGCAAGGGCACCATGTGGCTGTAAGCCCCGGCGAAGAGGCTGCCCATCTGGTAGACGGGATACCCCGGGCTGGTCATCAGATTGATATCCTCGGGATTATTGATTCCCAAAGGCAGGTGGGCGATACCTTCCTTGGAGCCGATGAGGGTAATGACCTCGGTTTCCGGGTCCAACTCCACCCCGAAACGCTTCTGGTACCAACGGGCCACGGCCTCCCGGAAACCCTTCATGCCGGAATAGGCCGGGTAGCGGTGGGTGCCGGGGTCGGCCACCGCCGCCTGCATCTTCTCCACGATAAAGGCGGGCGTAGGCAGATCGGGGTCCCCGACGCCCAAATCGATGATGTCCACCCCCCGGGCTTTCACCTCCGCTTTTTTCGCGTCGATTTCCTTGAAGAGGTACGGGGGAATCTGCTTGAGACGTTCTGCCGGCTCGAAAAACTGCGTCATGCGCTTACCCTTTCCGCCACTACTTTATTGCGTAAGGCGCCGATATTTTCCACCCTGATTTCCACCATGTCGCCCACCCGCATGGGGCCGATGCCCGAGGGGGTGCCGGTGGCGATGACGTCGCCGGGAAGCAGGGTCATGATCCGGGAGATAAAAGAAATGAGGGTCGCCACCCCGAAGACCATGTCACTGGTGTTGGAGTGCTGCTTCCTTTCTCCGTTAAGATAGGCCTCTACCGTCAGGTTGTCCGGGGCGGCGATCGCCGTTTCGATCCAGGGCCCCAGGGCCGCGAAGGTATCGAAACCCTTGGCCCGGGTGAACTGGCCGTCCTTTTTCTGCAAATCCCGGGCAGTGACGTCGTTGAAGCAAGTATAGCCCAAGACATAATCCAGGGCTTTATCTTCAGGCACATGCCGGGCGGTTTTGCCTAGAATTACCGCCAACTCCGCCTCGTAGTCCACCCGCCGGGACATGGCGGGATAGATGATGGCCGCATCCGGGCCGATGACCGAAGTACTGGGTTTCATAAAGATCAGGGGTTCATCCGGTACCGGGTTCCCGAATTCCGCGGCATGGTCCCGGTAGTTCAACCCCAGGGCGATGATCTTCGTAGGTTCGCAAGGGGCCAACAGCGTCACTTCCGGCAGGGACAGAACCTCCCCGGTGGTATTGGCCAGTCCGCCGTCATAGGGCAGTCCCCAGAGGACGGAAATTTTCTCGCCTTCCAGGATGCCGCAGGCCGTCCGGCCCTTCTGCTCGATGCGCACAATACGCATCTTATTTCAACTCCTTGGCCAATACATAATAACCCCGACCCCGATAAGCGCTATGCAGCCCCCAATAATATCGAACCTGTCGGGGATGATTTTATCAATCTGCCACCCCCATAAAATGGAGAGCACGACGAAGACGCCTCCATAGGCTGCATAAACTCTTCCGAAATTAGCCGGCTGGAAGGTGGGGATAATGCCATAAAGGATCAGGACCAGGGCTCCAAACAGAAAATACCAGGCGCTCTTGGCTTCTCTTAGCCAGAGCCAGACCAGATAACCGCCCCCTATTTCACATAATCCCGCAATAATAAAGAAAACCAGCGACTTCGCGATCTCGGCTGCCACCATCTATTTCAGGCCCAATACATCCTGCATGTCATACAGCCCCGGAGCCTGTCCCACGATCCAGGTCGCGGCCCGCACTGCGCCCCGGGCGAAATTGTCCCGGCTGTGGGCCCGGTGAGTGATCTCCAGGCGCTCGCCCATGCCCCCGAAGAGCACCGTATGCTCGCCGACGATATCCCCTGCCCTGACCGTCTGAATGCCGATCTCCTGAGTGGTGCGTTCGCCGATGATCCCCTGGCGGGCGTAAACCCCTACCTTCTCCAGGTCCCGGTCCAGGGCCTGGGCGATGACCTGGGCGAGTTTTAAGGCTGTGCCGCTGGGCGCGTCTTTTTTCAGACGGTGGTGGGCCTCCACGATCTCCACGTCATAGCCGGAGCTTAAAACCCGGGCGATATCCGCCACCACCTGGAACATCAGGTTGACGCCGACGCTCATGTTGGGCGCAAAAACTAGCCGGGTGCGGGCCCCCTGGGCCCGGACCTCGGAGAGCTGCGCCGGGGACAAACCGGTGGTGCCCAGGACCATGGCCTTGCCCGCCTCCGCCACCATCTTTAAATGGGCCAGGGAGGATTCGGGATGGGTGAATTCAATGACGACGTCCCCCTGGGCCAAGACCTCAGCCAGGGAGCCGGAAATGGTGACGCCCTTGGCGGGCAGCCCCACCACTTCGCCCACTTCTTTGCCCACTGCCGGGTTATCCGACCGCTCCACTGCGGCCGCCAGGGTAATGCCCTCCACCCCTTCCATCATGTGGATGATTCTGCCGCCCATGCGCCCCGCCGCGCCGGAAACAATAGCCCGTACCATAAAGCCTCCCAAAAAGCTTTCAGCAATCAGCCATCAGCGGTCAGCTTTTAAAAAACCCTAAAAACTGCGGTTTCTTTAACTAAACTTTCCGCCAGTTTTTTACGGCTAGTTATTCTTTGCTGAAAGCTGAAAGCTGACTGCTGAAGGCTATTATTAAATCAGCCCGTACTTCTGCATCACGCTCCGGAGTTTCTCTTCGTTGGCGGCGCTCATGGGACATAAGGGCTGCCGCACCTCGCCGGTTATTTTCCCCAGCAGTTTCATGGCCGTCTTTACCGGCACGGGGTTGGTCTCGAAGAACATGGCTTCCGTCAGGGGCCACATCTTGTAGTGAAGCTTTTTGGCTCCCTCCAGGTCTCCCTTGAAGAAGGCGTTGCACATCCCGGCCATATCTGCCGGCACCACGTTGGAGACCACCGAGATCACCCCTTTACCGCCCACGCACATGAGGGGAAAGGTGGTGAAGTCGTCGCCGGAGAGCACGGTAATTTTATCGCCGCACAACTCCAGGGTCTTGGCCCCCTGCTTCAGGTCCCCGGTGGCGTCCTTGAGGCCCACGATATTGGGGAGCGTCGCCAGCCGGGCCATGGTTTCCGGCAGCAGGTTGAGGCTGGTGCGTCCCGGCACGTTATAGACCACGATGGGGATTTTGGTAGCATCGGCTATGGTTTTATAGTGTTGAAACAACCCTTCCTGCGTGGGTTTATTGTAGTAAGGAGTGATCATCAGGGCGTAATCCGCCCCCGCGGCCTGAGCGTGTTTGGTGAGCTCCAGAGATTCAGCGGTGCTGTTGGAACCCGAGCCCGCAATTACCGGTACCCGTTTTTTCACCTGGTCGAGGCAGATCTCCACCACCCGTTTATGTTCGGCGTGGGACAGAGTAGGGGATTCCCCAGTGGTGCCGCAAGGCACAAGGCCATGAATGCCTCCCTCGATCTGGCGCTCGATGAGTTGCCGGTAGGCCTCTTCGTCGAGTTGGCCGTTCTTGAAGGGAGTAACGATTGCGGTGAATGCTCCTTTTAACATGGTGTTACTCCTCCTTACTTGAGTTCATCAACCCACAGTTCGCCCTGGCACACCACCAGGGCTTCTCCCTCCAGGTAGACGTCCGTAAAGGTCTCGTCCTGGAGTTTAAAGTGCACGGTGAGGACTTCGCCGCCCCGGGTATTAACCGCCACCGGGGATACCGCGTAGCCCAGGCGGGCGGCGATGAGGGCCGCGGCCACCGCGCCGGTGCCGCAGGCCAGGGTCTCATCCTCCACCCCCCGCTCATAAGTACGCACCTCCAGGGCCTGGGAGCCCTGGAAGTCGATGAAATTGACGTTGGTCCCCGCGGGCTGGAACATCTGGTGAAAACGGACAATCTTCCCCCAGAAAGTCACCGGCACCTTGTCCAATTCCTTGACCGGCACCACCACGTGGGGCACCCCCACCTTGAGGAAATGGCCGGTGAGGGTCTGGCCGTTGATGGGAATTTCCTGATACAGGCGGAAATCCTCAATCCCCGTCAGTTCCAGGCGCACCTCCCGGTCCTGGACTTGAGCGTGTATCACGCCCGCCAGGGTTTCAAAAGAGAGCTTAGGCGGGGCCATCCCCAACATCACCGCCAGACGGGCGGCGCAGCGGCCGCCGTTGCCGCACATCTCCGCTTCGGAGCCGTCAGCGTTATAGAAACGCCAGCGAAAATCGGCCTTGGTCCCCGGCTCCAGGAGGATCATGCCGTCAGCCCCTACCCCCACCTGCCGGGCGCAGACCCGGCGGGCGAAGCGGGGCTGCTGGGCTTCCGGGATCAGGGCCCGGCGGTGGTCGATGAGCACGAAGTCATTGCCGCCGCCGTGCATCTTATAAAAAGGGAGGCGCTTGGTTTCCAGATCCATATCTTTTTCATCAAAATCCCCCCTCCCCCCTTTAAAAAGGGGGGATAAAAGGCAATACTTCCTTAAAGTCCCCCTTTTCTAAAGGGGGATTTAGGGGGATTTTTAGGGCTTTAATCAGCTACTTCAGGAATTCCGGAATACTTTCCCCCCAGATAAGCTGACGGTGAGTTTCCCGTTTTCTGATAACATAAAAGTCTTGATCTTGCACCAAAATTTCCGCCACCCGGGGCCGGGCGTTGTAGTTGGAACTCATGGAAAAGCCATAGGCTCCGGCGCTCATGGCCGCCACCAGTTCCCCGGGCTGCATGGCCGGCATTTCCCGGTCTTTGGCCAGAAAATCCCCGGATTCGCAAATGGGTCCCACCAGGGAGGCCTTGATCAGGGGCCGCTCCCGGATGGCCACCGGCCAGATGCCATGGTAAGAGCCATAGAGGCTGGGCCGGGCCAGGTCGTTCATGCCCGCGTCCACGATGATGAAGTTTTTGGTAGTGCTCTCCTTGGTATAGAGCACCTTGGTGACCAGGATGCCGGCATTGCCCGCCAAGACCCGGCCCGGCTCCAGGATGAGGCGGCAGTCCAGCCCTTCCAAGCCCCGAAGCAGAACCTGGCCGTATTCCTGGGGATGGGGCGGAGTCTCCCGGTCGTACTGGATGCCCAGGCCGCCGCCTAAGTCCAGGTAGCGGATGTTAATATCCATCTTGGCCAGCCGCTGAATCAACTCCTTGAGGCGCTCCAGGGCATCTACAAAAGGGGTGACTTCCGTAATTTGCGAGCCGATGTGGCAGGCTACCCCCATCACCTCCAGGTGGGGCAGTTCCATGGCCCGGCGGTAGTCCTCCAAGGCCCGTTCCAGGTCGATGCCGAACTTGTTTTTCTTCAGACCCGTGGAGATGTAAGGGTGGGTCTGGGGGTCGATATCCGGATTGATGCGCAGACCCACCCGGGCCTTAAGGTGCATACGCCCGGCGATGCGGTTGATCTCTCCCAACTCCTGGGAGGATTCGATATTGAAAAGCAGAATCCCGGCCTTGAGCGCTGCCCGGATCTCTTCCGGACGCTTGCCCACCCCGGAGTAAACGATCTTGCCCGGGTCCATTTCGGCCTGCAGCGCCCGGTAGAGTTCGCCCCCGGAGACGATGTCCGCGCCCGCGCCCAAACGGGCCAAAAGCCTTAAAATAGCTAGGTTGGCCTTGGCCTTGACCGCAAAGCAGACGATATGGGGAAAACCCTCAAAGGCCCGATCAAAGACTTGGTAATGGTGACTCAGGGTGGCGGCGCTATAGAGGTAAAAAGGCGTCCCCACTTTAGCGGCGATGGCCTTGACCGGCACGCCTTCGCAGTAGAGTTGGCCATTTTGGTAATGAAAATGGTGCATCCACACGTTCCTTGTGAAATCGGCAGGGTGCGTCCCACGCTCCAATATGGGCGCGCCCTACACTTTTATTCTTTTAGCTATCAATTGACGGCCAGAGGTCGCCTTATAACTGAAATTTAGTTTAATTTAAAAGATCATCGATTTTCTTTTCGATCAATTGTTCCATTTTTAATAAAGTGTCTAAAAAATCTTCACTAAAAAATTTATCGAATGGCTTTATTGCATAAATATCTGGATCGCGTATTGAATGATATTCTGTTTCCATTAACTTAAGGAGTTCTCTAATTTCCGGCTGATAGTAAAGTATATTAGGCTTTATATTTTTAAAGTAATAAATCTTCATTAAATCATTGTAATCTTTTCTTTCATCATTTGGTGGTGGCCATATAGAAAATCCTTCTGATAGGAATTTATATAATTCACTGTAAGCTTTAAATTGATCTGTTTCATATAATTTAATGCGCTCTAATTTTATTTGATATATTTTTGTAACCCAGATGCTTCCTAAAGTAAGTACCGCCGGGATCAATATAGCCCAGAACCAACTTTGATTGAGAAAATTTATAGAATGACACCTTCTCAAACAATCAACGCTATTTTCCGTAGGGGCGAACCTTGTGTTCGCCCTTCGGCATTCCTATGCCATTCAAGGGCGAACACAAGGTTCGCCCCTACATTACAGCTTAATAACTAATCCCCGCCTCCTCTGACGGTATACTCTCATTGGCCCGGCGGGAGGTGTCCACCGCGGTGACGTAATAGTAATAAATCCGGCCCCGGCTGGCGGTCTCGTCCAGATAGGCGGGGCGGGTCACCAGGGTGGGGGTCAGCAAGATAAATTTGACCTCCCCCTCCTGGCGCCGGTAGATCTTGTAACCTGCCACGTCCGCCGCGGGGCTGGGGTCCCACCTGAGTTCCACGCCTTTTTCACCGGCCACGGCCACCAGGTTGAGGACCGGGGGCGGCGGCGTCCGTTTCTCCGGCATGGCCGAGAGTACCGGGGAATCCCCGCTCTCCAGGAGATCCGGCCCCACCCGGCGCAAGGCCCGCACTTTGTAACTATATTCCACGTCGTTGAGAACCGCCAGATCCTGAAAAGAGTCCCGGGTGACGGTCTGGGGGTTAGCCTTAATCCACCCCTCTCCTCCGGTGCGCCGGTAGACACGGTAGCCCGCCAGATCCCGGATGGGGCGGCCGTCTACGAGTTGGGTCACCGGCGGCCAGGAGAGGTTGACGATGCGATCGCCGGGCACGGCTTTTAAACCTTGGGGCGCCCGGGGCAGCCGGCCCCAGGAGAAAGCCAGGGTCCGGGACCAGGCACCCACATATTTCTCTTGATCGTAGGCTGCCACCCGGTAAAAATAGCGTCTCCCCGGCGCCAGGTTCCGGTCCTGGTAAAGCACCCCTTCCCCCCGGACTTCCCCCACCCGGGGGTAAGCCAGATCGATATCCGCCAGCACCACAAAATCATCGACGCCCGGGGGACCGGCATTCACCCCCTTCAACTCTGCCCGCAATACCCGGCAGCCCTGGACCTGGGTCAGAGGCTGGCCCAGGAGGTTTTCCCTGGGCAGGAGCCAGGTCAACACCAGGGAGTCTCCTTCCTGGGCGAGGTGAAAATTACGGACCTGGGCCGGCAACACGGCATCCGGAGGCAGAGGGGCCAGCTTCTTACCGCACCCGGCTACCAGAAGGAAGAGAGCCAAAAGAAGAAAGAAGGCCGAGGGGAGGACCGGGGGACACTGGCTTCTGGCTCCCTCTCTCGGTAAGGCTGTTCTCCTCATAACTCCAATTCCTCCTCCACCCGGGCCAGGACTTCGGCTACCCGCACCGGCGCAGTGCCCCCGGGAGAAGTGCGCCGGGCCACGGAGTTTTCTACCTTGAGCCAGTCGAACAGGTCAGGCTCCGTCTGGGGGGCGAACTCCCGGATTTCCTCCAGGGACAACTCCCAGAGTTCTTTCTTCTGGGCCTCCGCCTGGCGCACCGTGCGCCCCACCATTTCGTGGGCGCTACGGAAGGGCACACCCTTGGCGGCCAGATAATCCGCCATATCCGTGGCAGTGAGGAAACCGCCGGTCAGGGCCGCTCTCATACCTTCCGGCCGGATCGTCAGGTGGCCCAGCAAACCGGTGGCCAGCCGCACCGCGGCCTTCACCGTATCCAGGGTATCGAAGAGGGGCTCCTTGTCCTCCTGCAAATCCCGGTTATAGGTCAGGGGCAGGCCCTTACAGGTCATGAGCAATCCCGTCAAGTTGCCGCAGACCCGGCCGCATTTCCCCCGGATGAGTTCCGGCACGTCCGGGTTCTTTTTCTGGGGCATGATGGAAGAGCCGGTGGCGTAAGCATCCGGCAGCTCCACAAACCCGAATTCCGACGCGGACCAAAGCACCAGTTCCTCCGCCAGGCGGCTTAAGTGGACCATGATGATACTGGCGTGCGCCAGAAATTCCAAGAGAAAATCCCGGTCGCTCACCGCGTCCATGCTGTTCCTAAAGACCTCCGGGAAGCCCACCTGCTCCGCGCTAAATTGGGGGTCAATGGGAAAGGTGGTGCCTGCCAGGGCCGCGGCTCCCAGGGGAGAGACCCGGATGCGGGCCAGGGACTCATTAAGCCGGGCCTGGTCCCGGCGCCACATCTCGTCATAGGCCAGGAGGTGATGGGAGAAAAGCACCGGTTGGGCCCGCTGCAAATGGGTATAGCCCGGCATCAGGACCCCCAGGTGGCGGCGGGCCAGGCGCGCCCCGGCCCGGCGCAGCTCCGTCAGATCCGCGACCAGTCCCTCCACTTCCCCGGCCAGAAAGAGACGCACGTCCAGGGCCACCTGGTCGTTGCGGCTCCGGGCGGTGTGCAGCTTGCGGCCCACCTCGCCGACCTTGTGGGTGAGGCGGGACTCCACGGCCATGTGCACGTCTTCCAAGGCCGGGTCCCAGCCAAATTCTCCCGCCTCTATCTCGGCGCGGATCTCTTCCAGGCCCCGAACAATGGCTTCAGCTTCCTCCGGCGCAATGATCCCCTGGCGGGCCAGCATCCGGGCGTGGGCCTGGGACCCGGCGATGTCCTGGAGATAAAGCCGCCGGTCAAAATCCAGGGAGGAAGTGAAGGCCTCCACTTCCTGCTCCGTGCCCCCTTGAAAACGTCCGCCCCAGGGTTTTTTGGCCATTCCTGACTCCATTATTATTCAAGTTCTTCTTTAATCCAGAGTCTTTCCTTTTTAACCCATTCGATTATAGTCTCATCTTTTCTTTTTTAACCGAAAACCGAAAACCGAAAACTGAAAACCGTCTTCAAGGTTTAAACGACTCCAATTGATAAGTAGTGCTTTCCCGGTCCCCGGCCTTACCTTTGGGGCCTTTCTCGATGGTAAACATGCTCTTGACCAAACCCACTTTCGGAGCATACCATTCATAGGCGGTGAGGGAAAGGCCGGCGCCGCCCTTCTTGGCCTGCACCCGGCCCACGTGTTTGAGCAAGACGCAATCCTTATATTTACCTGCGGGGACCTGCACCGTCTCCCTGATGCCTTCGATGGTGATCTCGACTTTCAAGTCATCTGCGCCCATCTTGGTGGCGATATCCCAGTAAGTGCCCACATCCACGGGATCTTTCAGATAATAGACCTTGGTTTTGACGATTTGGGGTTCGCCCTGCTCACCGGTTTGCTCTCCATAACGATAGACGCCGATATTATCTTGGGCGACGAAATAATACTTGACGCCGCCGCCAAAATCCCATTTCCGGGGGTAGACGGTTTTGTCTTCGAGCTTCCGGGGGGCCAGATTGGTGATGGTGATTTTTTGCGCGTCCGGCCTGGTGGAGGTGACGCTGTAAACCCAGGTCATTCCTTCCTTCAAGGGATAATAGGTGGACGCGGGCTCCGCGGCCCAACAGGCCCCAGGGAGAAAAAAAGACAACATAACTGCGGCAATGATAAACGGCTTTTTCATGGCTGCACTCTCGCTAGCGGTTGGCTGCCCTTTTCCTGAAAAGGCATCTGGCATTCTTCACACCGGGCTGCGGCCAGGGCTTCGGCGTTCGGCAGCTTCTGCCAATGGCCGCAGCCGCGGCAACGGGCCACCGGGCGGTAGTCCACCCAGCCTACATCTTTCCAGAAACGCAGGGTATTATATTTCCGCCAATACAGAAAGATGGGATAAAGAATAGCTAAAACCACGAAATGGGCCAGGGCCACGAAGAATAACCGCCAGTAGAGCAGGGCCCACACCCCCATGCCCGTCAAAAAAATCGACGCCAGGCGCCAGGATTTATCCCAGATCTGCCGGTCGGCCAAAGTCCAGGGCAGGCGCACCCCGATCCACAGGTTGGGGCCGGTCCGCCAGAAGAGCATCAACAACCCCAGGCCCCCGCAAAGCGCGGCAATAAGATATCTGATGTATAGGGGGATATATTTTTCCATCTCTATTTTTAGCGGTAAAGGGAACCGGGGCCAGGAGCCTCATTTCCCTGCTGACCCCAGTTCTGCTCGCCTGCCAAGCTATAAGTATGGTTTTCAGTTTTCGGTTTTCGGTTTTCGGTAAAAAATGGAATTAACCAAATGCAAGGAGCAGGACGTCCCGTCCCCCCACTTTATCCTTTAATCTGACCACTGGCCACTGATCCCTATCCTTCCTACTTCCCTTCCAGCTTCGCCCGGATTTTCAGGCGCAGGGCGTTCAAGTGGATAAAGCCGGTGGCGTCCGCCTGCACGTAGTCCCCCCCGGCCTCGAAGGTGGCCAGGTCCGGGCGGTACAATGATTTGGGGGCCTTGCGCCCCACCACCGTGACGCTGCCCCTATAGAGCTTCAGCCGGGCGGTGCCGGTCACCGGCTTCTGGGCTTCGTCAATCAGGCTCTGGAGAGCGTAGCGCTCCGGCGCGAACCAGTAGCCGTAGTAAATCAGTTCCGCGTAGCGGGGGATGAGGCTGTCCCTAAGATGCATCACTTCCCGGTCCAGGGTCAGGGACTCCACGGCCTGGTGCGCGGCCCTCAAGATGGTGCCGCCCGGGGTCTCATATACGCCCCGGGATTTTAGGCCCACGTAGCGGTTTTCCACCAGGTCCACCCGGCCGATGCCGTGTTCGCCCCCCAGGTCGTTCAAGCGGGCCAGGAGATTAGCCGGGCTTAAATGTTCGCCGTTTACCGCCACCGGGTCTCCGGCCTTGAAATCAACCTCCACGTAGTGGGGATGTTTGGCCGCCGCTTCCGGGGCCCGGGTGAGGACGAACATATCCGCGGGGGGCTCGGCCCAGGGGTCCTCCAGGATGCCGCCCTCATAGCTGATATGCAGCAGATTGCGGTCCATGGAGTAGGGCTTGGCCTTGGTCACCGGCACGGGGATGCCGTGGGCCTGGGCGTAGGCCACCAAATCCGAGCGGGAGGCCATCTGCCACTCCCGCCAGGGCGCGATGATGAAAAGGTCCGGAGCCAAAGCCTGATAGGTCAGCTCGAAACGCACCTGGTCGTTGCCCTTGCCGGTGGCCCCGTGGCTCACCGCGTCGGCTTGCGTTTTCCGGGCCACCTCCACCTGGGCCTGGGCGATCAAGGGCCGGGCAATGGAGGTGCCCAGGAGATAGCTGCCTTCGTAGAGGGCATTGGCCCGGAACGCGGGCCAGACGAAATCCCGGACAAAGAC
>JAQTXE010000027.1 GCA_028688935.1 Syntrophales bacterium | reverse complement strand
CACCGTAGGGTGGGCGTCCCGCCCGCCCTCAAAATAATTTGAAAAGCCAGGGCGGGCGAGGACGCCCACCCTACGAGATTTTTCTATATCTTTAAATCCTTGATTAATTTCCACCATACTACAACTTTGGCTATAAAAAAAGCCCGGTCCGCGTAGGACCAGGACATGGGGGTAAACCAGCTTAACCTTTGTCCCTCAGCCGGGGCGACGTTAATATATACCCTTTTTCTAGCTAACAGATAGTCTCCACGCCGCTGAAGCGGATAATCCTCTGGTCCGCGGTCACCAGGGGCATACCCAGCACCCGGGAGGTGGCGACGATGATCTGATCCGCGGGGTCCCGGTGGAATCCCTCGAGATTGGTGCTCTCCACGGCAATTTCCGGGGTCAGGTCGGCAATGCGGAGATTATTTTCGGTCAATGATCTGCGTATCCAGGTGAGAACGGGGATGGTGAAGCCGAGGCGCTGCCTTTCCACCAATTTTGCCAATTCCCAGCAGGAAATGGCCGCAATCCATTTCGGCGTCTCCGGGGCCATGGCCTTCCTGGCCTTGGTGGACAGGGACGACAAATCGCCGAGGCTTAACCAGATCCAGACGTGGGTGTCCAGGAGGACGCGCTTCACTTCAGGGCCTCCCAGTCCTCCGCGGCCACCGGCGAGACGATATCTCCCACAAAAGCTACCGTGTCTTTTAAGGGTATCTGCTCTGTTTCCCCTGCATAGGGAATCAACTCGGCGATGGGCTTGCCCCGTTTGGTGATGATCACCGGCTTCTTCGATTTGGCCACTTCTTCCACCACTGCCAGACAGGTGGCTTTGAATTTCGACACTGTTAATGATTCCATGGCCCCCCCCATTTCTAAATAGTCATGGTCAAATAACTATAGTCAATATAAGATTAGTTTCCCTTATTGTCAATCCCAAATCACTACTCTTGGTCCATAAAAAAAGCCCGGTCCGCAAGGGACCGGGCTTTTGGTTTTCCTCAATAATTACAGATGCGTGAGATGTGCGCCCAACCTGGTGGTTTGGGCTTAATCCACTACCGGCCTGGGCAGCAGGCCCGCGGCCTCGACGATCTCCGGGACATGGTCTTCCCATTCGATGGCCATCAGGTGAATGCCGGAGATGCCTTTCATGGCCAGGCATTCGTGGATTTGCTCCACCGCGATCTTGATGCCTTCCGCGGCCACCTTGTCTTTGGGGACACCCTTGAGGCGGGTGATGTAGGAATCGGGCACGTCCAGGCCGGGGACGAATTTCTTCATGTAGTTGGCCATACCCACGGATTTGAGGGGAGTGATGCCGGCCATGATATAGCACTTCTCGGTGAGGCCCATGTCCACGGCCATTTCCATGAACTTCCGGAAGCGCTCCATGTTGTAGATGCACTGGGTCTGGATGAACTGGGCGCCCGCGGCGATCTTCTTGCCCATGCGGATGACCCGGAATTCCTGGGGGTCGGCGAAGGGGTTGGCCGCGGCGCCGATGAACATCTGGGGCCGGCCCTGGAGTTCGGTGCCGCTCACCATCTTGCCTTCGTCACGCATGGTCTTCACCGTGTGCAGCAGCATGATGGAGTCCATGTCGTGGACGTTCTTGGCCTGGGGATGGTCGCCGAAGGACTGGTGGTCGCCGGTCAAACAGAGCAGGTTCTTGATGCCCAGAGCGGCGGCGCCCAGGACGTTGCTTTGCAGGGCGATGCGGTTCATGTCCCGGGTAACCATCTGCATCACCGGCTCGATGCCCATATCCAGCAGAATCCTACCGGCGGCCATGGAGCAGAAGCGCACCACCGCGGTCTGGTTGTCGGTGAGGTTGACGGCGTCGACGTTGCCCTTCAAAAAGTTGGCCTTATGCTTGAAATGCTCAACGTCGCAGCCCCGGGGCGGGCCGCATTCACCGGTCACCGCCTTCTGGCCGCTCTTAAAGATCTTTTCCAGTTTGCTTCCCGCAGTATATTCGGCGGTCATTGTTTCAACTCCTCCCGTATAGTAGTGCGTAGCCCGCCGTCTCTGCTGGTGGACCAGTTTTTATAAAGCTTCACTTCCTGCATTTTGTGAAGCTGCCCCAGGTTTTTCAGGCGGTCGTAGATGAGCTGCCAGATGCAAGGGATGCTGCCTTTACCCACTTCGCAGATCCCTTCGGAAGAGCCGCCGCAGGGGCCGTTCAGCAGCTGCTTGGCGCAGCGGGTGATGGGGCAGAGACCGCCGAAATCGCCGATGATGCAATTGCCGCAGGCCTGGCAGAACTCCTTCCAGACGCCATGCTCCGTGGCGCCGCCGATGGACATGGTGTTCAGTCCCGGAAAGACCGGCACGTAAGGATAACGGGCCGCGCAGTATTGGGGGCCGACGCTGCAGGCGATGGAAATTATGGCCTCCGCGTCTTTCACCAAATCGTCCAGGGGCTCGATGTATTCCGGATCACACTGCCGCTCGCAGGTGTATTCCAGGGTTTCCAGGTCGTTGCCGGCAGCTTTGCGGGCAATACGCAGCTCCGAGGCCAGAATGGCCACTTCTTTTTCACCGCCGGCGTTACAGACGGTGACGCAGCCTTTGCAACCGGCAACCACTACCTTTTTAAAATCCTTGATCATTTCCAGGATTTCCGCTACGGGTTTTGATTCCCCGATGACCATTAAGCCTCCTCCTCTCCCAAAAATCGGGGGCAGATAAAAGATTGCTCCAGGCCCCGCCGCGCTTCCAAGGCTCTGCTGCGGCCGGGAAATATCCCCCTAGCCGCCACGAAAAGCTCACAGGTGGGAAGACTGGGATAGTATGATAATTCTTCCGGGGACCCCGGAAAAACAGGCCCGACCGGGAGACATATTGTACATCTATTCACAAGTTTACTTCCAGAAAAAAATGATGTCAAACAAAATTCGGGCAGAAAAATTTGTCTGCTCCCGCTTACGTGCAAAAAAATTTGTTGACAAACTCTATTGCGCTCGATTAAATGGGGGTCTATGTGAAAAAAAGTATGAACCCTGGCGCAGGCTCACCCAGAGGCGAGCTGGCAGAGGCCTATACTTTGCGACCAACCCGGCCAGCGTAGCAAGCCGGGAATTAACCAGTAATTACAACCCATTAAGGAGGCCTTGGTTTATGGCGAAGTATGATCCGGTTAAACAGAAAGACTGGCAGATTGCCGAAATTGCCGAAGCGGAGATGATCCCTTTTGACGCGATGTGCGATAAGCTGGAAATCCCCAAAGATGAGCGCATCCCTCACGGCCAGAAAATCGGTCGCGTCGACTACATGAAGTGCCTGCAGCGCCTGAAGGACAAACCCGACGGCAAGTACATCGAGGTTACCGCCATCACCCCCACTCCCCTGGGGGAAGGCAAATCCACCACCTCCATGGGCCTCATCGAGGGCCTGGGGAAACGGGGCGTCAACGTGGGCGGCTGCATCCGCCAGCCTTCCGGCGGCCCCACCATGAACGTTAAAGGCACCGCGGCCGGCGGCGGCATCTCCCTGCTGATCCCCATGACCGAGTTCTCCCTGGGTCTCACCGGCGACATCAACAACATCATGAACGCCCACAACCTGGCCATGGTGGCCGCCACTTCCCGGTTGCAGCACGAGTTCAATTACAGCGACGAGCAGTTGGCCAAACGGAAGCTGGTCCGCCTGGGCATCGATCCCAAGAACTTCGAGATGGGCTGGATCATGGACTACTGCGCCCAGGCCCTGCGCCACATCATCATCGGCATGGGCGGCAAGATGGACGGCTTCATGATGAAGTCCTCCTTCGGCATCGCCGTGTCCTCCGAAGTTATGGCCATTCTCTCGGTGTTCACCTCTCTGGAGGACTTGAGGGAGCGGCTGAACAATATGGTGGTGTGCTACAACCGGAAGGGCGAGCCCATCACCACCCGCGATCTGGAAGTGGGCAATGCCATGACCGCCTGGATGCTGCCCTCCATCAACCCCACTCTGATGCAGACCGTGGAGCAGCAGCCCTGCTTCGTGCACGCCGGCCCTTTCGCCAACATCGCGGTGGGACAAAGCTCCATCGTCGCCGACCAGATCGGCCTGAAGCTGTTTGATTACCATATTACCGAGTCCGGCTTCGGCGCGGACATCGGCTTTGAGAAGTTCTGGAACGTGAAATGCCGGTTCAGCGGCCTCATCCCCAACGTGTCGGTGCTGACCGCCACCGTCCGGGGCCTGAAGCACCACGGGGTCAAAGCCGGCGCCCTGCCGTGTCCTCCGGGCAAACCGGTACCGAAAGAATACTTCTCGGCCTCGAAAGAGACCATGAAATGGTTGGAAGAGGGCGTGGAGAACGCGGTGCACCATGTAAAGACCATCAAAAAGGCCGGCATCAACCCGGTGGTGTGCATCAATTCCTTCCATTTCGATTCCGAAGAGGAGCATGCAGTGATTCGCCGGGCCTGCGAAGCGGCCGGCGCCCGGGTGGCCGTGTCCAAGCACTGGCAGTATGGCGGCGAAGGCGCCCTGGAGTTCGCCGACGCGGTTATGGATGCCTGCAAAGACAAGCCCCAATTCAAGTTCCTCTATCCCAACGAGATGCCGCTGCGGCAGCGCGTCGAAACCATCGCCAAAGAAGTTTACGGTGCGGACGGCGTGGACTTCGCCCCCGAAGCCGTGGCCAAGGCCAAGAAGTTCGAGGCTGATCCCAAGTATAACGAATACGCCACCATGATGGTGAAGACGCACCTGTCCCTGACTCACGATCCCACCATCAAAGGCACCCCCAAAGGCTGGCGGTTGCCCGTCCGGGACTTCCTGGTGTACGGCGGCGCCAAGTTCATCTGCCCGGTGTGCGGCGCCATTTCCCTGATGCCCGGCACCGGCTCCGACCCGGCCTTCCGGCGGGTGGACGTGGATGTCAAGAAAGGCACCGTGACCGGCCTGTTCTAAGTAAACTGTAGGGTGCGCCTGGCGCCCCACACACGCATAACCATCCGGCTTCCGGGGCTTCCCCCCGGAAGCCGGTTTTTTTTTAAAGGGAGAAGACGGAGGGGCTAAGCACCATAACGGTCTTCGATGGAATTGAATTTCCAGACCATACGGTTTGACAGAGTTACATAATGTCGTTACAATATAATATGCAGGCAGAATGGGATGTGGAGAAATGCAAGGCAAATCTCAAGAAGCATGGTCTCTCTTTTGAAGACGCCTGGCAGGTCTTTGCCGGAGACACAGTCACCCTTCCTGATGAGCGCCATAGTTATGGGGAAGATCGCCTGATTACTCTGGGCAGGTTGGCAGGCCGGGTGGTGGTCGTGTTGCATGTATCCAGGAGAGAGAAAACGCGAATAATTTCCATGAGGAAAGCCAATGCGAGGGAGCAAAAAATCTATCAAGAGCGACTTGTCCAGGATTGATGCCCTGAAAGATGAAGATATCGATTATTCCGAAATTCCTGATCTAAGCACTTTGGGGCCGGAGTTCTGGGACAAGGCGGTGGTCAAACGGGCGGAGCCCAAGGCTCAGGTGACCATTCGCGTGGACCGGGAAGTTCTGGATTGGTTCAAGGCTCAGGGAAAGGGCTATCAAACCAGGATTAACGCCGTGCTGCGGGCTTACATGGAAGCCCAGGGCCGGGCTTAGGCTCATCATCGGTCGGACATCCCGCCCCCTCCTCCGTGATCCGGCCGTCATTTTTGGGGGAAAGCTTCTTACCCACCACCAAGGGGGCGTGCCATGTCCCCCACGAGGGCATAGGCCGGAAAGCCTGCGCGGCTTTGATCGTCTTAAGCATTCCTCCCCCGCTGTCTCTGAAAACTGAAAACCGTTTTGTGATATTTATCACTTGATTCTTGCCGCGCAGCCGTGGTAGAAATTTATAATTAGCAATGGTGAGAAAGGCGGGCAAGAGGGAAGCCTGTAGAAAATACCAAAATAATTAAACAATTATACGATCTGAGGAGAGGTGCGTAGGTTGTAGTGAGGGCGACGGCAGGAGATGGCCCAGGGGAGCATCGGGAACAATCCGGATTAAAACCCCCAAAGATTGCGGCCCCGGCCCAGCCCGTTTGGTTGATAGTTTTACATACCCACAAATAAAGAAATAACGGCAAAAAGGACTGGATCATGAGGATTAATACGCTAGACGACTTACAGGCGATCAAAGCGGAGGGGGTAAAACTAACTTACCCCGAAAAAATCAAAATCATGGTAGGGATGGCCACCTGCGGCATTTCCGCAGGCGGTGACAAGGTCTATCAGGCCCTGGAGAAAAAAATTGCCGAACTGGGGTTGGACGTGGCCCTGGAAATGACCGGCTGCATCGGTTTTTGCCAGCGGGAACCCCTGGTGGACGTTATTTATCCCCACAAAGTACGCCTTTCTTATCAGGCCATGACCCCGGAGAAGGCGGAGGCCCTGGTGGAGGCCATCAAGGCGGATCAGATCTATCCCGAAAATCTCCTCTGCCGGATTGATCAGGAAGACTTGGTCATTGATGGGAAGAAGATGGTTTACGCCAACCCCCAGCCGGTAGCCCTGCCGGTGGAAGTACCCAAATATGAGGAAGTGCCCTTTTTCAAAAAACAGGTGAAGATTGCGCTGCGGAATTGCGGCTACATTCATCCGGAGCGCATCGAGGAAGCCATCGGCCGGGGCGCCTATCAGGCCTTGCATAAGGCCTTGAAGGAAATGACCCCCAAAGAGGTGATTGACGTGGTCAAGGCTTCGGGGCTGCGGGGCCGGGGCGGCGGCGGCTTCCCCACCGGCCTCAAGTGGGAATTCTGCTATAACAATGCCTCCGATATGAAATATGTCATCTGCAATGCCGACGAAGGCGACCCGGGGGCCTTTATGGACCGGGGCATCCTGGAAGGCGATCCCCACGCCCTTCTGGAAGGGATGGCCCTCGGCGGCTACGCCGTGGGGGCCAAAGAAGGCTATATTTACTGCCGGGCCGAATATCCCCTGGCCCTGAAACGGTTGGAGATAGCCATTGAACAAGCCGAAAAACGCGGGCTTCTAGGAGATAATATTTTCGGCACGGATTTTTCCTTCCGGCTGAAAATCCGGGAGGGCGCCGGGGCTTTTGTCTGCGGCGAAGAAACCGCGCTCATCGCCTCCATTGAAGGCAAAGTGGGTGAACCCCGCCAGCGTCCCCCCTTCCCGGCCCAATCCGGCCTTTGGGGCAAACCCACGGTCATCAATAACGTCAAGACCTGGTCCCACGTGGCGCCCATTATCGTCCGGGGCAGCCAGTGGTACACCTCCTTTGGCACCGAAAAAAGCCCGGGCACCACAGTCTTTGCCCTGGTGGGCAAGGTCAACGACGCCGGACTGGTGGAAATTCCCCTGGGCACCACCCTTAGGGAAATGATCTTTGACATCGGCGGCGGCGTTTCCGGCAGTAATTTTAAGGCCGTCCAGACGGGCGGGCCTTCCGGCGGCTGCATCCCTGCCAAATATCTGGATACCCCGGTGGAGTACGAATCTCTGGGAGCTATGGGGTCCATCATGGGTTCCGGCGGCATGATCGTCATGGATGACCGGGATTGCATGGTGAACGTGGCCAAATACTTTTTGGACTTCACCATGGAAGAATCCTGCGGCAAATGCACTCCCTGCCGGGAAGGGACCTTGCGCCTCATGGAAATGCTGGAGGGGATCACCAAGGGGGTAGGCACCCTGGAAGACATCGACCAATTGGTGGAGATGTCGGAAACCATCAAGGAGGCCTCCTTGTGCGGGCTGGGACAGACCGCCCCCAATCCGGTGCTTACCACCATCAAATACTTCCGGGATGAATACGAGGCCCACATTACCCAAAAGAAATGCCCCGCCAAGGTTTGCAAAGAGCTGATCACCTTCCGGGTGGACGAAGAGAAGTGCAACGGCTGCGGGCGCTGCCGTCTGGTCTGTCCGGTGGAAGCCGTGGAGGGGGCCAAAAAAGAACTGCATAAGATTCTCCAAGAAAAGTGCATCAAATGCGGCACCTGTTTCGACCGTTGTAAATTTGATGCCATAATTGTCGAATAAACGAGGCAGACGATGGTAAAACTGACGATCAACGACAAAATGGTTGAAGTTCCTGAGGGCACCACGATCCTGCAGGCAGCCCGCCAGGAAGGAATAAAAATCCCCACCCTCTGTTATTATGAGGCGATTAAGCCCTATGGCGGCTGTCGCCTTTGCGTGGTGGAGGTCACTGCCGGTCCTCGCACCTCCCTGACCGCGTCCTGCTCTTATCCTGTGGCCGAAGGGATCAAGGTGCAAACCGACACCCCCAAGGTGCTTAGGGCCAGGCGGTTGGTTATCGATCTTTTGTGGTCCCGGAGTCCGGATCTGCCCATTCTCCGGTCCATCGCCAACGATTTAGGGGTCATGGCACCCAGCTTCCCGGTGGGAGATACCGAATGTATCCTCTGCGATCTCTGTACCCGGGTATGCTCCGAACTGGAACAGTTGGGCGTCATCGGCATGCAGGGCCGGGGGTCCAAACGCGAGGTTTTAACCCCCTTCGGGGAAGTGGCGGACGTCTGCCAGGAATGCGGGGCTTGCGGGTTTGTCTGCCCCACCGCCTGGATCCACGAAGTGGCCAAGATTCAGGCGCCCTGCACCTTGACCTGCCCGGCCGGGATCAACGTCCAGGGCTATGTGCAGCTGGTCAACCAGGGCAAGGATAAGGAAGCGGTCAAGCTCATTATGGAGCGGCTGCCGTTGCCCGGGACCTTGGGACGCATCTGTCCCCATCCCTGTGAAGAAGAATGCCGGCGCCAGACCGTGGATGAGCCCGTGTCCATCTGCAACCTGAAGCGCTTTGCCGCGGACCAGGTGGATTTGAAAGAGTTGGGGCTGGAGAAAGGGAAGCCCCGTCCGGAGAAGGTGGCCATCATCGGCGGCGGCCCCGCGGGTCTGTCCTGCGCCTACCACCTGGCCCGGGCAGGATATAAAACCACCATCTTTGAAGCCTTGCCGGTGCTGGGAGGCATGCTGAAGGTGGGTATCCCGGACTATCGTCTCCCCCAGGACGTCTTACAACAAGAGATCGACAACATCCTGAGCTTAGGCGTGGAAGTGAAGTACAACACCGCCATGGGCCGGGATTTCACCCTGGACAGCCTCAAAAAAGACGGCTTTCAGGCCGTGTTCCTGGGGATCGGTTGCCACGTGGGCATGAAGCTGGGAATCCCCGGCGAGGAAGCTGAAGGGGTGATGCAGGGCGTAGACTTCTTGAGGAAGTACACCCTGAAAGAGCCTTTTACCTTGGGTAAACACGTGGCGGTGATCGGCGGCGGCAACGTGGCCATCGATGTGTCCTGCACCGCTTTGCGCCTGGGTTCAAAGGTCACCATCGTTTACCGGCGGACCCGGGACGAGATGCCGGCCTTTGAGCACGAGATCGAGCAGGCCATGTGCGAAGGCGTGGAACCCCTCTACCTGACGGCCCCGGTGTCCGTGAAGACCGATGCCGGCGGCAAGGTCACGGGTTTGGAGTGCCAGAAGATGGAGTTGGGCGAACCCGATAAATCGGGTCGCCGCCGTCCGGTCCCGGTGGAGGGCTCCAATTTTATACTCGATGTGGACATGATCATCCCCGCCATCGGCCAGCGGGCGAACACCTCGATTTTTGAAGGCACCGGCCTCGAGATTACCAAGTGGGGCACCATCGAAGTGGACGAAATCACCTTTGAAACCAACCTGCCCGGGGTCTTCGCGGGTGGGGACGCGCAAAAAGGACCGTGGATTGCCGTGGGCGCCATCGGCGACGGCGAAAAGGCGGCGGTCTCCATCGATCGTTACCTCCGGGGACTCGACCAGAAGGAAGGCCGCATCAAAAAGCGCAAACGCCATCATCGTCCCAAGACCTTCCCGGTGGGCGGGGTGGTCCATCCCCGGGCGGTGATGCCCACGTTGCCCCCGGAATACACCTGCTCCTGCTTCGATGAAATCGCCACGGGCTTCCCGGAAGAATCGGCCCGGGCGGAAGCGACCAGGTGTTTGAACTGCTATTCGGATTGCCTGGAGCATCTGGGCGCCCCCGGAAGCTCTTCGGTCTATAAGGCCCCGGCCCCGGTGGTGGCTCAGAAGCTGAAAGAGCGCAGCGCTTATGAGAATCCCGCGGACGAAAAGACCGTGGCCGCCATCTTGGATAAATACCGGGAGGAGCGCGGCAATATGCTGCCCATCCTTCTTGGTATCAACCGCACCTTCAACTGGCTGCCCCGGCCGGCCCTGGAGCACGTGGCGGACGAATTGCACATGCCCCTGGCGGATATCCTGCGGGTGGCCACCTTTTACAACGCCTTCAGTCTGGTGCCCCGGGGCAAGTACATCGTCAGCGTCTGCCTGGGCACCGGCTGCTTTGTCAAAGGCTCGCCCCGACTCCTGGAGCGTTTGGAAAGAGAGTTAAAGATTAAATCCGGCAGCACCACCGAGGACATGATGTTCTCCCTGGAGCCGGTGCGCTGCATCGGCTGCTGCGCCCTGGCCCCGGCCGTACGCATCAACGAGGACACCTACGGTCGCCTGAATCCGGATAAAATCCCCAAAATCCTGAAACTCTATACCGAAGTTACCGGTTGAGGGATTTACCACTAAGACACCAAGAACACCACGAAATAAGGAAGGAGGGTGTGCTGAGCACACCCTCCTTTTTTATTTTGCGTCTTTGCGCCTTGGCGTGAGAATCCCCTCTTCGACTTACACCCTTATTTTTCCAGGCCCCGGAGATCGTTTAAGCTGGGGTAGTGGGTGAGGTCGTGGTGTAGCGGGGTGATGGAGATGTACCCGGCCTGGAGCGCGGCGTAATCCGTATCCGGGTCCAGGTCCTGGCGGGAGTTGATCTCCGCCAGCCAATAATACTGGCGTTCCCGGGGATCGATGCGGCAGTCGAAGTGCTCCACTAACGGCCCGGTGTCCTGGCGGGTGAGGCGCACGCCTTTGATGGCCTCCTCCGGTAGGGCCGGCAGGTTGATGTTCAGACAAAGCTGCTCCCCCGGAGGCTTTTCCTCCTGGAGGCGGGCCAGGAGCTTGCCGGTTATCCGGGCCGCGGTGGCGAAGTCCGCGTCCTTGTAAGTGTCCAGGGACACGGCCACCGCCTGCCTCACGCCCAGGATGGCCGCTTCCGTGGCCGCGGACACGGTGCCGGAATACAGCACGTTGATGCCCACGTTGGGACCCAGGTTGATCCCCGAGACCACCAGGTCCGGAGGCTCGGGCAGCAGTTCCGCCAGGGCGATTTTGACGCAGTCCGCGGGGGTGCCGCTCACCGCCCAGCCCCAGCCGTCCCCGGCCAGAGGGGCCTTCTTCACCCGCAAAGGAGTGTTCAGGCTGATGGCGTGGCCCACCGCGCTCTGTTCGCTTTCCGGAGCCACCACCGTTACTTTTCCCAGCCGCCGCAGCTCCTGATACAAAGCTGCCAGCCCCGGAGCATAGATGCCGTCGTCATTGGTTACTAAGATCAGCAACGGGAGTCCTTATGGTTCTCTGAAGTTAATTCGTATGGAAAAGCCAAGGGCATGAAGAAGGGGGAAGAGGGGCAAAAGGGGAAAGGGGGAAAAGGTAAAGGACCATCTACTAACCATTACTTTTTCCCTTTTCCCCTTTTCACCCCCTCGATTTTATCCCCATCATATCAACCGAGATTATTTTTCGGTTTTGCTTTTCGGCTCCGGAGCCGCCTTGGGGGTTTTGGGCGGGCGGGTCAGGCGCTCCATTTCCTTCTGCCAGGCCTGATAGGCCTTCGGGTCTATTAGACCCGTCTCCGGTTTGTCCCCCGCCTTCACCCGCACCAGCACTTCTTTATTCTTGCCCTGGCCCAACTCCTCCAAGCGGAACAGGGACTTGCCGCGGCCATCGCCCAGCTCCAACACGTAAAGGGGTTTGCCCTGGGCCTTCTTGGGGGGAGAGGCCGGATGGCTTAATTCCAGGGTCTGCAGCTTCCACAGGCCCACTTCCAGGCGGACTGCGGGTTCCTTGAATGCCTTTTGCCCGGGGCCGGTGATCTGCCAGGCGTCCTTTTCTTTGATCCCCTGCCAGGTTTTTCCCGGAGGTCCCCAGACCACCTTTTTTACCGCGGTATTCTGTCCCCGCCACAGGCGGCGGTCTTCCAGTTTGCCCAGGGTACTGGTCAGTTGGGCCAGCAGGTCCTTATCCGTCACCACCACCGGACCGGCCGGGGCTTTGCGGGCATACTCCCCTTGGCCCATCTTGGCCCCCAATAAGAGTCTTTGGGGCTTTTTATCGACGACCACCGTCACCTCGCCTCGGGGTGGAGCCAGGCCGTAAGGTTTTAAGCTCTTGGGCGCGTCATTCACGAAGCTCTTGGCCCGGGCGAGATCCAAGAAACGCACTAAGGCCTCCACCCGGTCCCCGCGCACCGGGGTTTGCTCCCGGCCCACCCAACGCCAGGACTTGGGTCCCACTTGGGCCAATTTTACATCCTTAGCGCCTTTGATCTTGATGGTCAGGGATTTCACCTTATCCGGGGCGAAGGCAAAGAGGGTCTTGTCCCGCAGGTCTTTCTCCGGCCTATCCAGGGACGACTTTTCTCCGGAGTTGATCACCAGCAGTTCCTGGGGGGCCTGCCCCTGATAAGCGTAATAACCCATTTTCCCAGGGGTGGCGCTGCCGATTACCAGCCGCCGCTTCTTATCTTTGACGGTGAATTCCACTTCCATGGTGGGCTTATCCAGGCCATACGTCTTCAAGTCCTGGCTTTTGCCCAGGTCCCGCTCTTTTTGCAGATGGGCCAGGGTGGAGAGGATAGCGCCCACCGTAACCTGGTCGGCCCGCATCTTCAGGGGTTTGGTGAGGAACCAGGCGCCGTCTTGTTTAGCCAGGCGCACTTCTTGTTTGCCTCGCTTCAGGACCAGGGCGTTAATCTCCCCTTCTTTAACCTGGAAAATCTTTTTGGCCTCGGTTTTCCGGTTTTCCTCCCGGGCCTGATACCAGGTCAGGCCGAAGTAGGCGCCCAGCAACACCAGGAAGAGGGCCAGATAAGGCAGGAGGCGGCGGGGAATCATTGACGCCCCCGGCGGCGGCGGAGATAAGCCCGCACCCCGGCCGCCAACATAATCAAGGGCAAGGCCACCACGCAGGTCAGGAAGAGGAACCAGGCCTGCCAGCCCTGCAGGGTAAGGGGCTGGGCCTTGCCGGTTTCCCGGTGCACCACAATCTGGTTCTCCTGGGCGGCCAGGAAGTTCAGGGTGTTCAGGAAGAGGTCGCCGTTACCCGAGAGGTTAAAGTAGGCATTGGCGGCAAAATCCACGTCGCCAAAGACCACCAGATAAGGCTTTTTCTCCGGTTCTTTAGTCTTCTTTTCCGGAGTTTTCCCTTTTTCTTCTTTGGGGGATGGCGGTTTTAATTCCGCCAGGGCCGCCAAGGTGAAGGGGCCTTTCTTGTCGGTCTTGGGGTCGAAACCTCCCTTTTTTTCCTTAAACCAGGCCTGGCCCAACTTCTCCCAACTGGTATTGGTGCTGGTGACCAAGGGGAGCAAGGTTACATCTTTAATCCCCTGCTTCAGAATGAGGGGCCGGGCCAGGGGGTAGATGGTAACCACGTTGGTGAAATCCCGGGTAATACGGTGGGCGCCGTATTGCATGGCCATGGGCATGATGGCGCTGGCACCGATAGCCTGGCTCACCTGGTTCATGTCCAGGATTATGCCGTCATTCAAATCTATGCCATAACCGGATAAAAAGTCCTTGAGGCCCGCGTCCTTGAAGGGGGCCAATAACAGCAGGATCCGCCCTCCTCCCTGGAGGTAGGCCTTCAAGGCCGCCGCTTCGTTGGGGAACAAGGGTCTGGCGGGACCCGCCGCCACCACTGCGGCTGCGTCCTTGGGAACTTCGGCCTTGGTCAGGAGATTGAGGTTCTCCAACTTATACCCTTCATTCTCCAGGGCCTTGCCCGCGGTGCTGAACCCGTTCCGCTCCAGTTCCTGGGGAGTCCGCTCCCCATGCCCGGTGAGGAAATAGATCTTTTTCGCCTCGGGCCTCAGGAGCTTGCGGACGGCGTTGGTGAGGGCCTCTTCATCCGTCTTGTCCGCCATCTGCCGCCGTCCCTGGTACTCCAAAAGCACGTTGCCGGGGTAGCGATAGCCCGCTTCTTTGGCTTTCAGGGGCTCCCGCTCGGGGTCCACTAGCTGGAAGGTGATCTGACGATTGGCGTAGGCGTACATCTGCAAGACCTCTTTCGCCCGTTGCCGTTCCGTGTGGCCCTCCGGGAAAAAAGCGGTCATGGTCAGGGGATGTTTCACCTCCGGGAGCAAGGCCCGGCTCATGGGGGTGAGGGATTGACTTTTATCCTTGGTGACATCCCAGCGGAGGGGAAAGCGATTGGCCAGCAGGCCCGCCAGCACCAGAATTCCCACTACCAGGATTACCGACGCGGCTGAGCTGCCGCCATATATCAGGGTGCGCCTGTGAAAAAGATCACGCCAACTCACGTTAAGCTCTCCACCGTCGAGATTCCAACTGTCTTTTGGTCAAAAACAGGAAAAAGAAGATGAAACTCAAGTAATATACCAGGTCCCGGGAATCGATGACGCCCCGGACAAAGCCGTCGAAGTGGTCCATCATGGACAGCGCCGCAAAAACGCCTTTCCAACCCGGGGCGCCGATCTCCTGCTGCCAGCCGATGATCCAGAAGAGGAGCAGCAGGGCAAAGGCGGTGACCGCGGCGATGATCTGATTTTCCGTGAGGCTGGAGGTGAACAGGCCCAAGGCCAGGCAGGCGCCTCCCAAGAGCACCATGCCCAGGTAACAGGCGCCCAGGGAGGCCCAGTCCAACCGGGCCAGGGTGCCGAAGGCCACTGGGTAAACAAAAGTGAAGGCCAGGAAGATGGCATAGACGAGCAGCGCCGCCAGAAATTTCCCCAGGATAATGGCCCAGTCGGTTAAAGGGTAGGTGAACAACAGCTCCGCGGTGCCGGCCTTCTTTTCTTCGGCCAAAAGACGCATGGTGAGTAAAGGCACCAGCAGGAGGAGCACCACTCCCAGAGTGGCGAACAGGGGCCGGAAAACCATTTGCAGGGGGTTCAAGTAAGAGGCCAGTTGCGGGTTCTGGGCCGCCTGAAAGCTGATAAGGGTGTAATACAGGGTATTGCTGTAAAAAAAATACCCTCCCAACAACAAAAAGCAAAAACCGGTGACATAGAAAATGGGAGTGGCGAAATAGACCGCCAACTCCTTCCTGAGCACCGCGGTAAAATTGCCCAAGTTTGTCATGACTCTTCTTCCGTCACTTCTTCTTCCGTGACCAGATCCAGGAAGACCTCTTCCAGGGTGAACTCCTGGGCCTTGAGCTCCAGGAGTTCCCAACCCCGCTCTACCACCAGGCGGGCCAACTGGGGACGCACATCCAGGTCATTGGCGGCTACCACCAGATACCTGTTCTCTCCCTCGCCGGCCACTTCCCGGACCTGGGGGATTTTTTGTAAGGCTTCAACTACTTCACCCTCAGGACCACATACCGTCAGCCGCACCCGGGACCCATGGCCCAGTTGCCGGGAGAGATTCTCCGGCGTGTCGCTGGCCACAATCTGCCCCCGGTTGATGATGATCACCCGCTGGCAGAGCTGGCTCACTTCCGGCAGGATATGGCTGCTCAGGATCACTGTATGAGCCCCGGCCAGTTCCTTGATCAGCTGGCGGATTTCCACGATCTGGGAAGGGTCCAGACCGATGGTGGGCTCATCCAGAATGAGTACCGGGGGGTTGTTTATCAGGGCCTGGGCCAGACCCACCCGTTGACGGAAACCCTTGGAAAGGGAAGCGATCAGTTTATGTTGCACCTCACCCAGGCCACAGGCGTCCATCACCCGGGATAACTCTCCGTTGCCTTTTTGGGCCTCCACCCCCTTGGCCTGGGCCGCAAACCGCAGGAATTGGCTCACAGTCAGGTCGGTATAGAGGGGCACGGTCTCCGGGAGATACCCCAGGGAATGCCGCACCTCCAGGGATTCGGTGACGCAATCCCGGCCATTGATGCGGGCGGTGCCCCCCGAGGGCGACAGGAAACCGGAGAGGATTTTTAAAGTGGTGGTTTTGCCCGCGCCGTTGGGACCCAGGAAACCGACAATCTCCCCTTGGGCCACCTCAAAGCTCAAACGGCTGATGGCCAGGGTGGGGCCGTAATATTTGGTCAGGTCCTGGACTTCGATCATCATGTCCATGTTTGATCTCATATTACTCCATGACGTTAATTGCTTTTGATCAATCTATTATTCTAACGACTCTTCTCTATCGCGCAAGGGGCAAAATATTCCGAAGATTTTACGAAAGAGGCAGAGGGCCTTGTACCCAAGAGTTTGCTCTTCTCTTGACTCACTTGGTCTAAATTTTGTTAGGGAGGTGATTTGGTCAAATCGATTGGAATTTGCCCTGGCTTATCAAGCCTTAAATCATCTGCCGCGGAACGCGGCCACGGTCTGGGACAGGCCCTCCTCCAGGCTGACTTGGGGTTGCCAGCCTAATACTTCCCTGGCCAACTCGTAATTCAAAGAGCTGCGGCGCTGTTCCCCGGGTTTGGCGGGTCCGTGCACCGGTCCCTGGGGGGAGCCGGTTAACTTTTGCAGCTGGAGGTAGATGGTGAGAATATCGGTCTCCCGGCCGGTGCCGACGTTGAAACTCCCGGCCTCGGGGTGGGACAGGGCCAGGAGGTTGGCCCGGGCGATGTCGCCCACGTAGGTAAAGTCCCGGGTCTGGAGGCCGTCGCCGTTGATCACCGGCTGCTCACCGGCCAGGAACTTTTCGGTAAAGATGGCCACCACTCCGGCTTCTCCCAGGCCGTTCTGCCGCGGGCCATAGACGTTGGCATAGCGCAAGGAAACGGGGATGATGCCGTGTTCCCGGTGGTAGAAATGGAGGTAGTGCTCCACCGCCAGTTTGGCGATGCCGTAAGGGCTCTCGGGCCGGGGCGGGTCCGTCTCCCGGGCCGGCACCGGAGCCTCGTCCCCATAGATGGCGCCGCCGGTGGAGGCGAAGATGAATTTCCGGACCTGGACCCGGGCCGCGGCCTGGAGGATATTCAGGGAACCAAGGATATTTTCCCGGGCGTCCAGGAGGGGATCGCCCACCGACACCTGGACGCTCATTTGGGCCGCATGGTGGATGATTACCTGGGGGCCCCAGTCCAGGATGAGTTCGTAGGTATTCCGGTCTTTGATGTCGTAAGGAAAAAATTGGGCCGCCGCCGGCACGAACTCCTGCTTGCCGGTGCTCAGGTTGTCCACCACCGCCACTTCGTGACCGGCGGCCACCAGTAAGTCCGTCACATGGGAACCGATGAATCCCGCCCCGCCGGTGATCAAAATACGTTGCATGGGGGCCAACTCCTCACTCCAAGATGGAACTCTTAGGCAGTTATTATTTTAACTTACCACCATCATAACGGATGTGAGAGGGGCATGGCAATTTTTCATCTGCTCCTTTTTGTAAAAATACCTATTTTGCCGGTAGTTTTTAAAAAACAATGGACTTCCCCCACCTCCTTGCTAAAATAAAACTGCCATAAAAATGGGGGAAATCTTGGCGACATCGCCATCCTGCCGCAAACCACCCACAACCTGTAATTGTTATTGGCCAAAAGGAGGGGGATATGTTTAACCGGGTCCGTTTTGGGGGATTATTTTTGGCCCTGGTCATCCTGTTGATGCCCTTGGGGGCCGGGGCTAAGGACGTGCCTGAACTAAAGTTGAAGCAATTGATCACCCTGGCTTTGAAATTCAGCCCGGTGGTCAAAGCCAGCAAAAGTGAGATGAGATTCGCCCAGGCGCAACATGAAGAGGTAAAAGGCTATTACTATCCGCAGTTGGATGCCACCGTCATCGGCGGCGTGGTCCCCAATGCCAAACGCCCCTATGTGGATGTCCTGCCCGGCAGCACCAAAGGCAATATCGTTTATCCGTATCCCAGCAACCATCTCCACGGGCTCAATGTTTTCGGGCGCCTGGACCTGACCCTGACCCAACCCCTTTATACTTTCGGTAAAATCGCTTACCGGGAGCGGGCTGTAGCTAAGTATGTCAAAGTCAAGGAAGCCGGAGTAGACCTCAAAAGGGGAGAAGTCATCCTGCAAGTGTCCGAAGCTTATTACGGGCTGGTGTTGGCGGAACAGGGCAAGGATGCGGTCAAGGAAGCCCGCGCTTATCTGAAGGACACCCGGGAGCGGATTACCCGCTTGCTGCAGATCAACTCCCCCAACGTCAAAGAAACCGACCGCTACCGGTTGGCCATGTATGAAGGCAGCGTCACTAAATTCGCAGCCCAGGCGGAAGAGGGGGCCAAGGTGGCCTACAAGGCCCTGAAAGCCCTCATCGGCTATGGCCCGGACCAGGACTTCAAAGTGCCCCCGGAGCTGCCTAACCCGGAGGCCGCGCCCGGCACCCTGGACCAGCATATCCGCACGGCCCTGGAGCTGCGGCCCGAATTCACCCAGTTGAAAGAGGGCCTGGTGGCCCGGCAACTGCTGGTAGATGCGGCCCGGGCCGACCAGTATCCTTCCTTCTTTGCCGCGGTCATGGGGGCCCTGGCCGGCGCCCCGGGCCGGGAAACCAGCCATGATCCTTATATCAATGACTATTTCAATACGGCTTACGGCTTCCCCGTAGTGGGGGCCAAGTGGCACTTCGATTTCGGCATCACCAAGGCTAAGATCAAAGAGGCCCAGGCGGAATTGCAGCAACTGCAACACAACGAAAGGGCCGCGCTGATGGGCATCCCCGTGGAAGTGGCCCAGGCTTACGGCAAGGTCCAGGAAAACTATAAGGCGTCCCAGGGGCTGGAAAAGTCTTACGTCAACGCCCGGCGCTGGCTTATCACCTCCTTCAGCAACTTCGACATGGGGCTGGGAAAAATGGAGGATATCTTCCAGGCCTTTGAAAGATATGGGACTTTCCGGGGGGATTACCTGGCATCCCTCTATGAGTATAATCTGGCCACCGCCAAACTGCAGCAGGCCACCGGCGCTTACCGCCGCACCCTGGCCTCCCTGGGTGCAACTCCGGGTCCGGCCAAGGCAAAGGTTCCGGCCAAAGCCAAAGCCAAGTAGAGAGGTTTGATACCAACTCGACATCAAAAAACAATTTGTCCTAGGGGCGAACCTGGTGTTCGCCCTTATTGCTGCTGGGCGAACACAAGGTTCGCCACTAAATTTTGCTGCCTTTTGCTGGGGAATGGGCTTGAGGGAGGACGCCGAAGCTTTATATCAGGGTGAGAAGGGAAAAAAGTGGCTAGGCGAAGAGAAGATGACCTCTTCGCCTTTTTTCCTTTTGTCCCTTTACCCCCCCAGAAGAAACAGGCGGGCATAGACCACCACCGGCGCGGCGAAAAGCAGGCTGTCCAGGCGGTCCAGCATGCCCCCGTGCCCCGGCAGTAACTGGCTGGCGTCCTTCACCTGGGCCCGGCGCTTGAGCATGGATTCAAATAGATCTCCTAATAAGCCAATCACCCCCAGAGTCAGGGACAACCAAACCAGGGACATTAGTTTTATGCCCGGTAGGAACCCTTTGCCGGCTAAAACTCCCACCACCAGAGCGCTGGCCAAGCCGCCCCAGACTCCGGCCCAGGTCTTCCCGGGACTCACCTGGGGGTAAAGCTTGCCCTTCCCCCAGGTCCGGCCCACATAAAAGGCTCCGGTGTCCCCGGCAAAGATGACGAGGAGCAGCCACAAGACCCATAGTTCCCCCTGGGGCAGGTAGCGCAGCCAGATGAAATGCCCCAAAAGAAACGGTAAATAGATGAGCCCCAAAATGTTTACCGAGAGATCGCGGATTAACTGCTCAATATGACCGAAGCTGAGAAGATAAAAGAAAAAGAGGATAAAAATGCACCAGACCAGGACGAACAACACCGTGGAAGGGTTGCAAGGGATAAAGCCCCCCGGATAACAGAAGTTGCTGGGGGGAGAGGCCGTGCAAAAGCTGAGGAGCACCAGTGTCCCCAGGAGGAGGGATTTCAGCCGCTGGAACTTGGGGTTATCCGCCAGTAGCATCCCCAGAAATTCCCATTGAGCCAGGGCGCTCACGGCCAGGATTACCACTACCAAGCCGAAGCGGCCACCCTTTAAGACCACCAGCAAGAGCAGGGGCACCGCGATCAGGGCGGTAAGCCAGCGGCGGCTGTGCATGGTTTCTCCTTTAGAGGGTGTTTGGGGGAGAAGAAGGAGAAGGCGGAACCGCTGCCGGTGGCTGTTCACGAGCCGGAGAGGCGCTTAAACTGGTCCCCTGCTCCCACCCACACACCCATATTTTTTCAGGTTTTGACTGGAGCGCTCCGGCGCCAAAACCACCACAACACGGCGCCGCTGAGCACGGCAATCCCCAGGGCTACCACCTGGGTCAGGGGCCAGTTGAAGATGAAGATAGGACCCCGGTAATCTAAGGGGCTCCGGAAAAACTCCGAAATAAAGCGCACCAGCCCGGCCAGAAAAAAATAGGCCAGGATCATCTGGCCCTGAAAATGTTTGCGGGTGCGCAGTCCATAGAGGATGCCGAAGACTCCCAGGAGGAGCAAAGCTTCGTAAAGCTGGGAGGGATGGAGCGGCTCTTTGACGGGGCACAGGGTCTCCGGATTGGTAAAGGTCACGGCCCAGGGGAGGTTGGAAGGCGCGCCCCAGCAGCCGCCGGCCATGAAACAGCCGATCCGGCCCAGAAACTGCCCCACGGGCATGCCTAAGGCCAGGGAGTCCAAAAACTGCCGCCAGGGAAGGGCGTGCCGGCGCATATACCAAAAAGCGGCAATCAGGGCGCCCACCACCCCCCCATGAAAGACCAGCCCCCCTTCCCAGAGGGCGAAAATCTTCAGAGGATGGGCCAGAAAGGTGGGAAGTTCCAGAAAGACATACAGCAGCCGGGAGCCTACTATGGCCCCCACCACCGTATAAAAGCACATGTCGTAGAACTGGCCCCGGTTCAGACCCTGGCGTTGGGCCTCCCGGCCGCCGATATAAATGGCGCTTAAGAAGGCCAGAGCCAGGAAAAGACCATAGGTGTAAAGATGGAGCGGGCCGTATTTAAGCAGGACTGGATACATTGACACCCTTTTCTTCCCGGAGGATTACCCAGATTAAAACTCCGGCGCCCAGACAGACCAGGCTGTCCGCCACGTTAAAGGCCGGCCAGTGGTAGCGGCCCCAATAAAGATCCAGAAAATCCACGACCTCACCGAAGCGCACCCGGTCCACCAGATTTCCCAGGGCCCCGGCCATAATCAGGCTGTAGCCCACGGCTGCCAGCCTCTGGTCTCCCGGCAAGCGCCACCAGAGATAGCCCACCACCAACAAGACGATGCCGGTGGTGCAGACGAAAAAGATGCGCACGAAGTCCAGGGACCAGGAGCCCATCAAGCCGAAGGCCGCGCCCCGGTTATGGACGTGCACCACGTTGAAGAAACCCTTAATGACCGGAATCTGGGAGCCTAAGGGCAAATAGGCCAGGATCAACTGCTTGGTCACCAGGTCCAAAGCCACTCCCGCCAGTAAGATGGGGAGGAGAATGAAAAGTTTGCGCTTCATGGGTCTTAACCTTCCAGCACCTGGGCGCAGCGGGCGCATCTCTCTCTAAGGGTCTGATCCACCTGCCTCCATAAACCCGGGATCAGGGCTACAGCCGGGAAAAAGCCCCAGATGCCTGGCCTTACCGGCCCAAACTTAAACAGGAATGGAAACATTAACGCCCTTTGTTTCCCGTAAAATCACCAACACTAACAACCCTGCGCCCAAGCAGATCATGATGTCCGCTAGGTTAAAGGCCGGAAAGTGGTAGCGGTCCCAATAAAAATCCAGAAAATCGACAACCTCCCCGAAGCGCACCCGGTCCACCAGGTTCCCTAAGGCTCCGGCCATAATCAGGCTGTAGCCCAGGGCCGCCAGCTGCTGACCCGGGGGCAGGCGCCACCAGAAATAGGCCACCACCACCAGCACCAGGCTGGAAGTGCCCACGAAAAGCACCCGGACTGAAGCCAGGGGCCAGGAAGCAAACAACCCGAATACGGCCGACCCCCGGTTATGGAAGTGCACCACATTGAAAAAACCTTTAATCACCGGAATCTGGGACTCCAAGGTCACATACTCCAGGATCAACTGCTTGGTCGCTAGGTCCAAAGCCACCCCCACCAGCAAGATGGGGAGAAGGATGAGCCATTTTCGGGACATAATCCTTACTCTTCCAAAACCTGGGCGCAGCGGGCGCAGAGTTGGGGATGTTGGGCATTTTGCCCCACCGTGGGATAAGAAAACCAGCAGCGCACACATTTAGCTCCAGGGGCTGGCCACACTTGGATAACAAGACCTTCAATTTTTTGAGGCGATATAGTCCCAGTACCAGTAATAGTTCTAAATTCCAATCTTGCCACTTGGGCTAAAATTCTTATATCTTCGGTATAACTTTGAAGCTTATCAAGAAGCTCCCCCCAGGCCCCAATGCTTATTACGGCTTCCTGGGAAGTGGCGACAATCTTTGCCTTCCGGGCCTCTTCCAAATTCCGGTTGATTTCACTCCGAACTTTTAATAAAAAGTCGTACTTTTCAAGCAGAGCCGCATCCGGGAACCCCGGCGGGGTCTCGGGAAAGGCCGCCAGGTGGACGCTCTCCCCGTTATCCTCCCCCGGCAAAAATCCCCAGACCTCCTCGGCGGTGAAGGAGAGAATGGGGGCCATGAGCAGGGTGAGGCTGCGCAACAGTTCGTATAAGGTGCTCTGGGCGCTGCGCCGGGCCAAGGAGCCGGTCCTCGACACATAGAGCCGGTCTTTGAGGATGTCCAGGTAAAGGGAGGACATCTCCACCGCGCAGAACTGGTGCAGCCGGTGGAAGGCCAGATGAAATTCGTAGTCCAGGTAGGCCTTTTTCACTCTCTCGGCCAGTTGCGCCAGCCAGGACAGGGCCAGGCGGTCCAGTTCCTGGCGTTGGCCCGGCTCCAGCCAGTGGCTCTCGGGGTCGAAGTCCGAGAGGTTCCCCAACATGAAGCGGGCGGTGTTGCGGAACCGCCGGTAG